>JAICYR010000258.1 GCA_025934135.1 Acidobacteriaceae bacterium
CCGCTTCGGCCCGCCCTGTCCCGTGGGTCGCGTGTGTGAATCACATGGACTTGATCGGAAGACCACGCCCAGTAATTTAGGTTGTATCAAGCTGGTTCAGGAGCAGAAGAAGGGGCGGCCAAGGCCGGAAAAGCCGGTTTTGCCTTAGCCCCGCGAATACTCGTTCCTCAGCGGCAGGTTGATCGTCACTTTCGTGCCGTGCGTCTCCGCTGCCGTGCTGCTTTCAATTTTGATCCTGCCTCCGTGGCCCTCCACGAATTGCTTCGCTATGAACAGTCCAATGCCGGTGCCGACTGTCTTTCTCGTTGTGAAAAAGGCGTCAAAAACACGCGGCAGCGTATCCGGTGGAATCCCCTCTCCCGTGTCCTCGACGCATAATGCAATCGAGTTTGGCTCATCGAGCACCGTGAGCGTCAGCACGCCGCCGTGCGGCATCGCATAGATCGCGTTGGTCATGAGGTTGGAGATGACCTGCATCATCTCGCCCTTTCGCGCCATCACCTTGCGCGCGGATTCAAAATGCGTTTCCACGCGAATGTCGCTTGCGTCGCAGCGCGGCTTGTAAACGCGGAGCGCATCGGCTACAAGCGAGGCCAACGAAATGCTCACCGCTGATGTGTGCTCGCGGTAATACCCCAACGTCTGGCGCGCAACATGAGAGACTCGCGCAATTTCTCTGTCCGCCGCGCTCAAATACCTTACCTGTTCCGGATCGGTGGCTTTCTCGCGCGCCAGATAAAGCAGGTTCACCACCGCCTCCAGCGGATTATTGATCTCGTGCGCGATCGTGGCCGCCATCTTGCCCGTCGCCGCAATCTTCTCCGCCTGCAGCAATGAATTTGCCAGGCGCTTCTGGTCAGAGATGTCGCGCATGATTTTGGACGCCCCGATGATCTGCCCGGACTCATCCCGAAGCGGCGAAATGGTAAGCGCCACATCGATCCGCTCGCCGGTTTTCGTCAGCCTTATCGTCTCAAAATGCTCGATGCTCCTGCCATTCCGGATGTTATCGAGAATGACCATCTCATCCCCATGCAGCTCCGGCGGAATAATTTTAAGGATCGATTCGCCAATCATCTCGTCGGCGGAGTAGCCCAGGATGCGGGCGGCCGCCGGGTTCCAACTCGTTATGCGTCCGGTGAGGTCCTTGCTGAGAATGGCATCCTCGGAGTACTGGATGATGGCGGCCAGTTGATTCAGCCGCTTGGCCGTTTCCTTGTGGCGCTCATCGGCTAGCTGCAGATCATCGACCTTGCGGGTCAGGTCCTCGCGGAGGCGGGCATTCTCAATGGCCACGGCGGCCTGCGCGGCAATGGCGGTAATCAGATCCTCACTCTCCTGGTCAAACACATCGGCGTTCCCGTGGCCGTAAAAGAGGCCGCCCAGCGTCTCGCCGGTCAGGGTCTTGACCGGAACAGAAAGAAAGCTGCGGACAGGCGGATGCCCCTCGGGCAATCCATAAAAAGGAGGGTTTTGACCGTAGCGGGGGTCCTTCGGAATGTCGCCCGAGCGTACGCTGGAGCGGCCCGTAAACGTAGGCCCGAAAACCTGCGTGTTGCGCGGCTGAGGAAACTTGTCGAAATCCTCAGGGGTGGCCCCCGACAGGGTGTACAGCCGGTAGCTCTCGCCTCCGGGGTCCGTTACGTTGTAGAAAAATGCACCGAATTGCGCTCCGCAAAGCTCGCGTCCGGCATCGGTCGCCAATTGCACAATGTGCTGGAGATCGTCGCTCCTGACAAGCGAAAGGCCCACCTGAAGCACACGCTCCAACTTTCTCTTCAGATCAGCCGTCTTCGTCATTGCGAGCTCCGTATTTCGCACAGGTGCTTGGATGCAAGGATCAGGATCGGACTGATTTTGCGCGGAACGCGCGGAAGAGGATGTAGGGCCCGGTTCCATCGTGTACGCAGGAATTCTACATGGAAGATCGCTGGGATGGAAACTCGGGGACCGGGAGGAGCCGGTCCATCAGGGGATTTCGAATAAAGGCTCCTAAAACATTAGTTGACAAAACCCGCGCGGGAGGAGTTTTATGTTTGAAGAGAGCTACGAACGATTTAGGAGATGAACGGGGCCATGGCAATGGGACGGAAAGAGCATCAGACGCTGACTCCTCTTGAACTGGAGATCATGCAGGTTTTGTGGGAGCACGGCGCGGGCACGGTGGCCGAGGTAAGGCCGCACCTGCGGGCGGACCTGGCCTACACCACGGTTCAGACCATGCTGAATGTGCTGTGGCGCAAGAAGAAGGTGAAGCGCGTGCAGGAGGGCCGGGCCTTCCGGTATGCGCCTGTGGTGAGCCGCGAGCGCGCCATGGGTGGGGCGCTGAAGGACCTGGTGAGCCGGATGTTCGGCGGGTCGAGCGAGGCGCTGCTGATGGCCATGGTGGACTCCCGGCAGATTGATGCGGAGGATTTGGCACGGATTGCGGAAAAGATGAAAAACAGGGAATAGGGAATAGGGATTAGCCAACAGCTAATAGCCAATAGGCATTAGGCAACAGCGAGGTTGGGAGAGAGTCGATGGAGCAAGCCGTGATTGAGTATCTGGCGAATGCGTTGTGGCAGCTTCCGGTGCTGGCGTTGGGTGCGTGGCTGCTGCTGCGGATGTGGAGTCCGGGACCGGCGGCTCGGCATCGCGTGTGGCTGGCAGTGCTGGCGCTTGGGCTGTTGCTGCCGTTGCGCGGGGTGATGGGTCCCGCGACTGCGGAAATGCCTTATAGCGGCATGGCGCTCCGGCCCGCTTCGCTCTCTTCCGTTGGCGGGCAGACCGATTCACCAGAGGGAACACAGAACATCCTGGGTGAGGAAAGCGCGAGCGCCCGGCTTTCCCACCACTCGAACGAAGGCCCGTTCGCCCACCCCGTGAACCAAAACCTGTTCACGGGGACCCCGGCTGTTGGGGCCCCGGCATACGAAGGATGGGGCACCCGCGCGTTTCTGGCTTATCTGTATCGGGTGAGCGTGAACGCGGCGGCGCTGAATTGGAGTATGGGCCTCTGGCTGGCGGTGGCGTTGTGGGGGCTGGCACGGTTGGCCATGGCCTGGCACGCGGCGCGGCGGCTGGTTGCGAATTCGCAAGAGGCCGTGCTTGATGAGCGTGAGCGCGCGGCATTGCTGGAGTGCGCGCGGCGGATCGGGGTGAAGGTCCCGGAAATTCGTGAGTCGGACGCGCTGGCCGGGCCAGTGGTTGTGGGCGCGGCAAGGCCGGTGCTGCTGTGGCCGGAGGGCTTCGCGAATTTTCCCGGAGATGAGCTGCGGGCGGCGTTGCTGC
>JAICYR010000106.1 GCA_025934135.1 Acidobacteriaceae bacterium
CCAAATTAAGCTTTCTATCAACTCCGTTCCCGGGCGCCGGCATCGGTGTGCCGGCACCCGTTGCGGATGGGGAACGGAGCTGGTTTGATGCTATTGAATTCTTAATGGGCAGTTGTCATCCGCTCGTCAAGTAATTGTCAATTTCCGATGGAATATAACGAATCCGAAGTGACAATCAATTGACAAAGAGCAGACGATGCGGAGACACCTTCAGGATTGAGTCTCGCTATGGTAGCTCACATGCGACGACTCACTTCACGTTTTTCTCTGTTCCGAGCGGCCCGGCCAGTCAGATTGGCGGCCGTTGTTCTGGCCATCTCCTGCGCTGTGCAGTATGGTTCGGCACAGGATACGCCACTGCTTTCTGGCGGTGTTGGGTTCTTTACGAGCACGAATGGTGGAAACACAAATTATCAGCCTCTAATTGAGCCGTTGATCGCGGCCCCAATTGGAAAGCATCTCTTGATTGAGTCACGCGCGACTCTGGCGGAGACATATTTCCCTAACGGCAATGGCTACGATCACGCGCATTTCGTCGCCCTCACGTATCTGCAGGGAGATTTGTTTTTAGGCCCGCATTTGACAGTTGTTGGCGGCAGCTTCCTGCTTCCTTTCAACACCTACAATGAGCGGCTGACGCCGATCTGGATCAGCAACTTTCAGGATTACCCGCTCATCTACAGCCTGGGCAACATGTCCACTGGCGTGGGCGTCGGTGGAATGCTGCGCGGCTCCGCCGTCTCCACTCCTGGCTACTCAATCGATTATGCGGGCTGGTTTTCCGCCCGTAGCGCCAACGAACAGTTCCCTTCCCAGCGGTCCGCCGGCGGGCGCGCCAGCGTCTACTTTCACCGCAGCCGCGTGGAAGCCGGTCTCTCCTATGACCGTCGTTTTCAGATAACGGGAGAGAATTATGAGAATTTCTATGGCGCGCACCTCTGGTGGGAGCCCGCAAATACGGCCTTTCGCCTGCGTTCCGAATTTGCGCGCGGCCATCATGCGCAAGGCTACTGGTTCGAAGCCGATTACCGCACACAGGCATTCGGCGGCCTGAATAGCTGGGTTGGCCGCTTCGAGCCGGTGTTCCGGATGCAGCAGACATTCCGTCGTGACACCATTGAGAGCGACGGCGTTCCGCTGGTGAACACGCAACGCGCCGACTTTGGGCTTAACTATAACCTGCCGCACAACACTCGAATCCTGACCAGCTATGCGAGGCAATTCTCTTCCGCGGGCAACATGAACGTTTGGGAGACGGGGATCGTCTATCGCTTCCTTTTCCCAACCTGGAAGGGGAAATCGAAATAGCCGTTGGACCCTTTAGTGGACCACCTTGCGGCTCGCAATCGCCGTGAACCGCGTAGCAGAGCGGAGAGAAATACCACGGATGCGGGTTTCATTGCGGCTCGGAGAGAAACAGGGAGTGCAGAACGCCGGAGATGGAGCCACTGACTGCATAGGCCGCATCACGTCTCCATGCAGGTTCCACGGCAGGACCTAAAAAACCGATGTGCGATGAACATTCCATCCGAAGACCGCGACGGGAATGGCCGCCACGGCCGCACTAGGGGTATCGGTAAGCCCTGCGCCGCAGGAAAAAACCGAAAAGCAAAACAGGAAAAATTTTGCACGCCGCGGCGTGATTGGGAAAATCTGTAACCAGGCTTTTTTCGTGCGCGCGGCATTACGTGGAAACTCAGGAACAGAAGGAGCAGAAAGTGAGCCCCGCGGTCCGCCCAGCAGACGGGTCCTGCTGTTCTCCACGTAGCCATGCTCCCGCCTGTCAGAAGTCCATTCCAAATGGAGCGCACGGATTCAGCGTTTGATCCCGGCCGCCGCAAGCGTTTGCTCCTCTGATTGAATTTTTCCTGGAAGATCTTCGAGCAGACAGCCTTCCTGAATCTCGAGGACGCGATGAGCGAAAGCCCTCGTGTAGAGCCGATGCGTCACAAGCAAGATGGCCACGCCCGAGGCACACAGGGCCTGAAGCACCTTCCGTTCATTTTCTTCGTCGAGTGCGGAAGTCGCCTCGTCCAGAAGGAGAAGATTGCCGCCGCGTAAGATGGCCCGTGCCAGGCCCAGGCGCTGGCGCTGGCCTCCGGATATGACAGCGCCGTTATCACCGACGCGCGAGTCCAGGCCAAGAGGTTGAGCAGTCACGAAATCATCAAGCGCGGCCGTCGCGAGCGCGCTCATCAGCTCACTTTCGTCCTTTGCCGGTAGCCCAAACAACAAATTGTTTCGTATCGAATCGTCCAGCAATGGGACTTCCTGGGGAGCGTACGCGATGGCCGAACGGTCCACGCGAACAAGCCCGGCGGTCGGTTGCGAAACTCCCGCGATGAGGTTCAGCAGGGAACTTTTGCCGATTCCAGAAGCGCCGTAAAGTACAGCAAGCTGTCCTGCTCGCAGGCGCAGATCCACGCCGCGCAGGATCGGCGCGCTGTCCTGAAATGCGAAGCTGAGTTTTTCCAGTTCCAGTACAAAGCCTTTGTCGGGCAATTTCGCCGGGTTGGCCGGGGTACGGTACTGGCGACACTCCCTCAATTCGGAGTCCAGAATCCGAACGTTCTCATAAGAGCTTTCGATGTGACCAGCGGTGAAGGATATCTGACTGATGAGAGGCAGCAGGCGCCGGGAGATTACAAAATAGAACACAAGCAGCGAAAGCAAGCGGCTGGCATCGCCTCTTTGCAGCTCAACCGCGATTAGGATGCCGAGAAAGAGGAGCACCGCGCCCTGGTCCGCAATAACCCGGGCGACCTGCGGAAGGAGGGCCAGACTGAGGGTGCTGGCGGCCAGCCGCTTCGCGTGCAGCGCGATTCTGTCGTGAAAAAAGGAATGATTACCGTACGCGCGAATTTCCTTTCCAGACAAAAACATATCTGTAAGGCCCTTCTGGACCGCGCGGAGCGAATACTCGCGGCTGGATGCGGCGGATTGGAGATGCCTGCGGATGAGCAGCCGATGGACCGCATAGAACAGCGCGAGCGCGGCACCCAGCAGAGATGCGGCGAATGGACTCTGGTAAATGAGCGCGGCTGCCATAATGACGACGATGGCCACTGCCGCCGCCATTTCAACGAAGGACTGATAGAACTCTATTGCGTCGCGCGCGGTGTAGAGGGAATGGCTCACCAATTCGCTACGATTGCGTTCGACATACCGGCTCCATCGCATCTGGTTGTAGCCCTGAGTTAGCCGGAGGAGAAAGCTCGTGTAGAGGTCCTGAATATAGCGAATGAGCGAGCGCGCGGACCAGACGTCCGTGAGCGCGCGCAGAGCGACGAGCGCCGCTGTGAGCAGTGCGGCCGAAAGCGTTGTTTTGGGCAGCCATGAAAAAGAATGCGCCGGTGGGCGCCCCTGTAGCAGCATGAAAAGCAGATACATCGCCGCGGCCATCAGGAGATCGCAGCAGCCGACCGCGATCCTTTCCAGCGTGAGCACCACCAAAGAGAGGCGCTGGCGGTTGTCAAGCAGGCCGAATGCCGTTCGGATTCTCCCGCCGTTCCGGGGAGACGGCCCTACTTCTGAGTCATGACCTTTGGGCGCTGGAGTCACCATGGCTCGACGCTATCAATAGAGATGATTCGTGGTTGTCAAGGACGGGTCGTTGAAATGTCAGCGCATTGTCGTTGGATCCTCTTTGACCCTGCCGGAATTGCGCCGCGTCACGCATGTCCGTTGAGACAATCGGATGACAACCTTCAGACGCTTTCGTGACACACCGCATTGTGGTGGCGCATAACTTCAAGCCATAAGCAATCGTCATTCTCCTCGCGTGTGCTGAGAAGGAGTAGAAATGAAGTACCTCAGAGTTCTATCCGGTGTTTTGCTGATTACCGTGCTTCCGCTGATTGCCCAAACCAATCAGCCAAAGCAGAAGGAGCATCGCGCGCCGCATCCGAAGGCAGTGAGCCAAACCGATTCGGAGCGGGGGCAGCAGGTGTTCAACCAGAATTGTTCCCGGTGCCACAACGCGCCGGAAGGGTTTTCGCCGAGCATCTCGGGCACCATTGCCATGCACATGCGAGCGCGCGCCAATCTGAGCGAGGCGGACTATAAGGCCTTGCGCCGGTTCTTCAATCCATAGGAGAGGAAGGAGTCCAGCGCTTCTTGGCCGCTTTGCATAACAGATTTAAGGAGAGTTTATGAAAAAGAAGTGGATGTTGCCGGCGCTGCTTGCCGGGATTGTTATGGTGCTTGTGTTTAACTCCCCCGCGGCCTGGTCGCAACAGACGCCGCAAAGGATTGAAGTTACGGCCAAACGTTTTGCCTTCTCACCCAGCGAAATTACGGTGAAAAAGGGCCTGCCGGTGGTATTGGTGCTGAAGAGCGAAGATGTGGCGCATGGAATTCGTTTTCGCGAGCTGGACGTGAACCTGAAGGTGAAAGCCGGCGGCACCGCAGAGGTGAAGTTTACACCGGAGAAGACGGGCGACTTCGTGGGGCACTGTTCGGTATTCTGCGGCGCGCACCATGGTTCCATGGCAATCAGGCTGCACGTGGTGGATTGACGAATGCGCCGCCTGCTGACTGCGAGCGCCGCCATCTTTCTCGCCGGACTGGCGGGGTGCAAGGCCACTCCGCCGGGAAAGCTGGAGACCAAAACTATGACATTTATCAAGCACCACATCACCATTGGCAATAAGAATGAGAAAGACCCTTTGCCTGACACGCCCGAGACCCGCGCTGACGGCAAGGAAGCGTTCGGCCATTATTGCGTCGCCTGCCACGGCATGGATGGCCAGAACACCGGCGTTCCTTTTGGGGGCAATATGTCGCCTCCTGTGCCGTCGCTTGCGTCGAAGACTGTGCAGAGCTATACGGATGGCCAGCTCAAACGGATTCTCGATTACGGAATCAAGCCATCCGGCATGCCCGGATCGAAGGGAATCCTGAGCGATGACGAACTTTGGTCCATCGTGATATACCTCCGCCACCTGCCTCCAAAAGGGAGCCAGGGAGTTCCGGAGATGTATACGCACTGAGCGGATCGTGCATCCGCTCGCTGGACTGAATTATGTCTTCGAGACTCGACAATCCGGTAAATGAGCCAACATCTGAGTCGCCAGCAAGCTTGCTGTCTTTTATTGTTGGCATTTACTTTGCGTTTCGGGTCATCACCGTGTTGTTTCTGGCGCGGACCATTGGCGCGGATCCACGCACGGGTACAGCGGTGAATCTGGCGCTTGATTACTTCCTTCTGCTCCTGAGCGCATTTTGCTCGGTGGAATGTCATTATCCGGTCGGGGAGATGATCAAACTGCCGGGCATCCGGTGGGCGCTGCTTTTCCTCGGATTCTCATGTTGCAGCCTGCTGTGGAGCCGGACGGCGTCGCTGCCGGATTCAGTAGCTTATTGGTGCGGGATGGCCTCCGACTTTGCTATTGTTGTGCTGCTGTTTCGCTCAGGAGAGATCGAACGGGTCTCCAGGTCGCTCATGAAGGGCTTTTTGTGGGGAGCATGCGCGGTGGCGGCGATTGCGTGGGTGCTGCCCGCGCAGTCTGATCTGCGGCTGGGCGATGAAGAACTCCTGGGTCCCAACCAGATCGGATACATTTGTGCCTTCGGTTTTTTCTTCGCGCAATATCTGATTCGGGAAAAGAAAGAAAAGATGGGCGCGCCGGCGGCGGTCCTTGCCATTACTGTCCTTCGATCTCTCAGCAAGACCACGATTGCCGCACTTCTTGCGGGCGAAGGTTTTCTGCTGTTGATGGACAAGAAAATGGGCCGCAGAACGAAAGTCCTGCTGGTCATCGGCACCTTGGCGGCGGTGGCGCTCTTTTGGGGGCTATTGACTTCCTACTATGGCGTCTACACTCATGAGGGCAATCAATCAGAAACCTTGAGTGGCCGGCTCGGCATCTGGGTCTACTTTTTGGCGGAAGCTGTCCAGAGGCCCTGGATAGGGAACGGTTTCGATTCGGCCTGGAAAGTGATTCCGCCTTTTGGCCCCGACCAGTTCGAGGCGGCCCACGCTCATAATGAGTTGCTCCAGCAGTTTTACGCGTATGGAGCGGCAGGGGTGTTGCTTTTCATAGGGATTTACGGCAGCCTGTTTAGACATATCAGGCGGCTGGCGAAAGGCCCCACGCGGACGTTTTTTCTTGCCTTTCTGATCTTTGTAGTTGTTCGGGGAATCGCGGACACGGAGAGGTTCGATCTGTCGTTGCCGCTTTGGGCGATTGCGATGGTGAGCATTCTGGTTGAGCAGTCACGCTCAACCGCAAAGGAGCCATATCCATCGTTTGACTCAGCTTTAGGGCCAACGCGGATTGGAGATGGCCCTTCTTCCGAAATTGTCATCCGATTGTAATTTCTCCATTGCTTATGGACGGAGATAGAATGAGTTCGACCAGAATAGAAACGGGAGGTTCCCGAGTCATGGTCCACGAAATTGAACTACCCACAGAAACGCCGATTGACCCTCAACCCGCCGCGAGTCTCGGCACCATTCTGATCATCGAGGATGATCCTCGGATGCAGAAGGTACTCCGCAGAATTTTCACGGAGGAGCGCTATGCGGCAGCGGTCGCGGGAGATGGCCAAACAGGGCTGGAGATGTTCCGGCGGGAGCATCCGGTGGCCGTTGTGCTCGACCTGATCCTTCCAAACATATCTGGGCGGGAGCTGTGCCAGACCTTTAAGAGTCTCTCCGCTGAGACGCCGATCGTGGTACTGAGTGCCATCTCGGAAGTCGCCGACAAGGTGCTGCTGCTGGAACTTGGCGCGGATGATTATGTGACAAAACCTTTCAGTCCGCGAGAGCTGACGGCGCGGGTTCAGGCCGCCATCCGCAGACAACGCAAACCGGCGACGCAAACCTTATTCCGATTTGCTGATTGCGAGATCGACTTCAGGAAGATGACGGTCCGGCGGGGTGGGAACCCGGTGGTGCTGACAGCGCATGAGTTCAAGCTGCTGAAGTTTTTTACCGAGAACGCTGAGCGTGTGCTGACGCGCGATGTGCTGCTGAACGAGGTCTGGGGATACAATTTTTATCCGACCACGCGCACCGTTGACAACCAGATTCTGAAACTGCGCCAGAAGCTGGAGCCTGATCCGGCGAGCCCCAAACACTTGCTCACGATCTACGGCGCGGGATACAAGTTTGTCCCGTGAGGCGTGACCGCTCCGCGATCAGAGACTTAGGTCGGAAATGAGAGCAACCGAAATGCACGAGAGGCAAGGGGTCCGGACGCATGTGCTTCTCGTGATTGCCATGGCCCTAGTCATCGCGACTGTCACGGGGCTGAGTCTGCTGCTCATTCGTCACCACCTGCGCAATCAGGTGACAGATGATCTGTCGCTCGACCTGGATCATTCGGTCATCACTTTCGAGAATCTTCAGGGTGAGAACCTGAAATCGCTGGAGCGTGAGAACGCTTTGCTCGCCGAACTGCCGACTCTGAAGGCATTAATGACGAGCGGAGATGATCTCACAATTCAAGACGGGGCATCTGAATTCTGGCAGCTCAGCGGCACTGACCTGTTCCTGCTCGCTGATCCTAGCGGACGGATAGTGGCGGCATATGCCAAGCGCGGGTCCGTCGATAACACGCTTCGCGATGGGCTGAAAAGCCTGCTGGCCTCTCCCGGCAAGCACTATCTTATCGATCATGGGTCACTGTACGCCTGTTCGCTGCGTCCACTGTATTTCGGCAGCGACGAGGACGGTACACTGCTTGGCTATGTCGTGAGCGGCATCTCGATTGAGCGCACGGTGCGACAGATTAGCGACCTGACCGGAGTTGAAGCGACGTTTCTAAGCGGCGGCACTACCGTGGCCAGCACACTTGACCCTGCCGTGCAGGCGATTTTGGTAAAGGACCCGCTACTGGCCGGCTCGTCGCGGTCTCCGGCGGCGGTGAGGCTGGGAAATTCGCAGTTTCTTTCCGCTACAGAAGACCTGTCCTAGAGTTCAACTTTGCCTCTGCAACTGGTGGTCCTGAAATCATTCGGCCCGGCTGAACGGTCAATCAGCCGTATTGATCGCATGATTCTAATTGTGGGTTTGCTGGCCCTTGTTTCCGGGACCCTGTTGATGATCTTTGTATCGCGTTTCGTGACTCGCCCGTTGGAGGAGCTTTCCGCCAGCGTGCGCGCGTTCGGTCTGGGCGATGTGAGGCATCGTGTGCCCCGCTATGGCACTCAGGAGGTGCGGCAACTCAGCTCGGCGTTTACTGGTATGAGGAGCGAGATTCAGAAGGCCAATCTGGCGGTGCTGGAGTCCGAGCGGCTGGCGACCATCGGCAGAATGGCAAGCTCGGTCTCTCACGATCTCCGGCACTACCTTGCGGCCATCTACGCAAATTCGGAGTTCCTGGCTTCCGACCGGCTTTCGATGCAGGAGCGGTCCGAGATTTTTTCCGATATTCGTGCCGCGGTGAATGGCACAACCGACATGATCGAGTCGTTGCTCATCTTCAGCCGCACCGGTGGGGCGGTGAGAAGGTCTCCGGAGCTGATGGCGACCCTGCTGGAAAGGGCTGCGGCCGTGGTGAAGGCGCATCCCGATGCGGAGGGCGTGGCTCTGGAAATGCATTATGGAGACCCCTCTGAGACCTCCATCATCGCGGACGGAAAACAGATCGAGAGGGCGATTTCCAATCTGCTGGTCAATGCCTGCCAGGCGGTTCGTTGTATCGGAAAGGACGGGAAAGTAGTCATTACTCTGGAAACTCATGAGAACTCAATTGTGGTGAACGTGATGGACAACGGTCCAGGGGTCCCGGAGAAGATTCGTGAAAGCCTGTTTGAGCCATTCGTGAGCGAGGGTAAACAGAAGGGGACCGGGCTGGGGCTGACTCTGGCCAACTGCATTGCGGCTGAGCATGGAGGGGCCGTCGTGCTCCTCAGCAGCCGTCCAGGGGAAACGATTTTTCAAATGAAGGTGGCGCGCGGATTTGGCGCGGCGGATGCCGGCAATTCTGAGCGCCATGACCAGGTGATCCCAGATGAAAACGTTCGGACATGAGCGGAGTCGGCGTTTCAGCGGAGACTGGATGGCCTTCCCAATTGCGGTACTGCTGTTCGGCCTGTCTGCGCATGTGGCCTGCGCGCAGAAGGCGAGCCCGGAAGACCTGTCGAAGCGGATCCAGCAACTGACGGATACGATGGCCCGAACGCAGGCGCAGCTTGAGGACTCGCAGCGTCAGCTTGATGCGATGCGCGCGCAGATCGATCAACTGAAGCGCGAGCTGGCTCATGCGGAGTCGAAGCCCGAATCGGCCCCTGCGCCCAAGGCGGTTGAGGATTCTCATTCAACATCCCAGACCACCGCGACCGCGATTCAGGAAATTCGCGAGCGGCAGGCGATGCAGGAGACCCAGATCGCCGTCCATGACCAGACCAAGGTGGAGAGCGAGTCTCGTTATCCGGTGAAGATTACAGGCCTGGTGCTGCTGAACGGGTTTGTGAACACCGGGGCGGTGGACCAGCCGGCAACTCCGACGCTGGCAGTCCCAGGTGCCGGCAGCACGGGAGCCAGCGTGCGGCAGACCATTCTTGGCATCGACGCGCGCGGGCCGCATCTGTTCGGCGCGAACAGTTACGCTAATCTGCGCGTGGACTTTAGCGGCAGACCGGCGGCTGCAAGCAGTTCGGCTGGCTACTCCGGCGATTACGGCGCCAACGCGATGCTGCTGCGGCTCCGCACGGCTCGCGCCGCGCTGCAATGGGGCCGCACGGAAACATTCTTCTCGCTGGACCGGGCGATTTTCAGCCCGGACATTCCGGCCTCGCTTACTGCAATTGCGGAGCCGCCGCTCGCCTGGTCTGGAAGCCTGTGGGCGTGGAATCCCCAACTGGGCGTGAGGCAGGATTTCGCGCCCGAGGGATCGCGCGGGCTTCGGCTGCAAGCCGCCCTGATCGAAGCATCGGACGCGCCGCTCTCCCCGGCTTTCGGTGCGGTGCCGGGCGTTATTCCCTCCAGCGGTGCTGAACGCAGCCGCTGGCCCGGGGTGGAGGCGCGGATTGCCCTGCTGGGGACGGAGCGCGACTTGGAACGCGAACGCAATCATTTCGGAGTTGGAGGCTACTTCGCACCGCATCGCAGCTCGCTGGGTTACGGCTTCGATTCCTGGGCGGGAACGCTCGACGCGAATTTCTCATTGCCGGCCCGGCTGCAATTTACCGGAAGTTTTTACCGGGGCCTCGCTCTTGGCGGTCTTGGCGGCGGAGCCTATAAGGACTTCGCCTATCGCCGCGACGAAGACACCGGCGGCTATTACTTCCGCCCCCTTGATGATGTGGGAGGATGGGCGCAGTTGAAAGAAAAGCTGAATGAGCGTCTGGAATTCAACGCGGCGTTTGGAATAGACAACGTGTTCGCCTCCGAATTGCGTCCATATTTCGATCCCGGCAATTCCATGGCACGGAACCTGGCGCGGAACCGCACCTACACCGGCAACGTGATCTACAGCCCAAGCGCGTACCTGCTTTTCTCGTTGGAATACCGGCATCTGGAAAGCTCTCCCGTGATTGGCCCGCCGGCTGAGAGCAACATCGTCGGGCTGGGGGCGGGATACAAATTTTGATGACCCGGCCCACGCTCGCGCTCTCGCTGTTGTTTCTCTGCGCGTTCCCGGCGTCGGCTGCTGCGCAGACCCATGCAAATTCCGGCGCAGAGCTGCGTCTGCGGGTAATTTCCTCTTTGCCGGGGAAACATCGCGCCGTCCCAGCGGTGGTCTGGCTGGAGCCGCGTCCGGGGACCCCAGCGCTCCCATTCGTTCCCGACGGGCCTTACAGACTCTTACAGAAGAACCGGACCTTTACTCCGCACTTGCAGGTGATTCCGGTGGGCAGTGTGGTGCGATTTCCCAATGACGATCCTTTCTTCCACAATGTCTTCTCGCTGTTTGAAGGCAAGCGGTTTGATCTGGGCCTCTACGAAGCCGGGTCAAGCAAATCGGTGACGTTTTCGCGCGAGGGCGTCTCCTATATCTTTTGCAATATCCATCCGGAGATGAGCGCTGTCGTAGTGGCCCTCTCCACGCCACTCTATGCGGTCGCCGACGCGGGCGACTCGTTTGACCTGCGCAATATCCCGCCCGGCGACTACAGGCTTCACATGTGGATCGAGGGTGTGCCCCAGTCTGTTCTTGCAGGCCTGTCGCGGACGGTGCATTTTCCGCCATCCGTGGTGAATCTTGGCGAGGTGCGCGCGCCGATAGCACGGCCCCGGACGCTCACGCATGCCAACAAATTTGGCAAGGCCTACGACACGGACCCGCAGACTCCCTATTAGTCTCCATAACTAACTCCTCTGATTCTTATGACAAAGCGGTGACAGCCCGCTGACAAGTCCGAATCAGCCGAACGGTAGCGTGTAGAGAGTGTTCGTGAATCTGGTCGATGAGGTCCCGTCATGGCTGTGCATTCTCTATTCGCTGATATTCCCACCGCAATCGAGGAAATCCAGGCTGGGCGGATGATCGTCGTAGTCGATGATGAGGACCGTGAGAACGAAGGCGATCTCACGATGGCGGCGGAGAAGATCACCCCGGACGCGGTCAACTTCATGGCCAGGTACGGGCGCGGGCTGATCTGCCTTGCGATGACGCCGGAGCGTCTGGACTATCTTGATCTGGCGCCAATGACCGCGAACAATACCGCTCCCTTCGGCACTGCATTCACCGAGTCAATTGATGCGGTGGGCCGGGGCGTGACCACCGGAATCTCCGCGTACGACCGCGCGGCGACGATCCACTGCGCTCTCGATCCCGCGACAGTGCCGTCCCATCTTGCCCGCCCCGGGCACGTGTTCCCTCTGCGGGCGAGGAGAGGCGGAGTGCTCGCTCGGGCTGGCCAGACGGAGGCCTCTGTGGACCTTGCCCGGATGGCCGGGCTGACACCGGCGGGCGTGATCTGCGAAATCATGAAGGACGACGGCACCATGGCGCGTGTTCCCGACCTGGCGTGCTTCTGCGACGAGCACGGACTGAAAATGATTACCGTGGCGCAGTTGATTCAATACCGTATCTCGCGTGAATACGGGGCGAAGGCCAGTGTGGAACCGGCTTACCTGACCGATCTGGTGAGTCTGCGGTAGGAGCCATGGTGCCGGGAGGGGGGGTCGAACCCCCATGACCGCAAGGGTCGGCGGATTTTGAGTCTGTTTTTGGCGATTTCGCACCGAGTAGCAGCGCATTGAAGCATCCTGCATAAGC
>JAICYR010000293.1 GCA_025934135.1 Acidobacteriaceae bacterium
AACACGGCGGCGGAGACCCACGGCACCAAAGTGACGGTCCATCTGCCGCTGGATTCGGAGGGCTGAGGCCTGCCGCTGCTTCAACTCCTGAACCAGCTTGATACAACCTAAATTGACGGGCGCGCCGGTCCGATCAAGTCCATGTGATTCACACACGCGACCCACGAGACATGGCGGGCCGAAGCGATCCGGTCTGCGGGCATCCGGGCGATGATGCGGACGGATGGAGCCTGACTCTGACCGCGCTGAGTTCGGACGAGCCGGAGCGGCTGGTGCGCTTTTTGACCGGAGCGCTGCTGACCTGCGGCGGATGGGTGCTGACCCGCAGCACGCAGGGAGACCAGGCCGCCGAACTGGATTTTGAGTTCGCCCGCGCTTCGTGCGTGGAAATTTACGCCGTGCTGGTCGCCACCGGGCTGGAACTCAGCCGGGCGTCACATCTACAGTTGGCCGAGCTTTGCCACTGCACGCGGAACCTCATCGACACGCACGCGTTTGACATTGCGCGAGCCGACCTCGTCGTGTATCACACAAGCTCCAAACACAGACAGGACGAATACGCTCCGGCCCTCGCGGGATGACCTGCGTTTCTATGTCGAATAATCGGCGTTGATGTGGACGTATTCGGTGGTGAGATCGGTGGTCCAGAAGCGGCATTGACCCGCACCGATACCGAGCGCAATGCGGATGCTGAATTCTGGATTTTTCAGATAAGCGTGGGCGCGCTGCTCGTCGAACTCCGGCACGCGACCTCCATGGATGCAAATCTGTTGGTCGCCGAACCAGATGGCGATGCGCTCAGGCTCGACCTCCGCGCCGGAGTAGCCGGTGGCTGCCATCAGGCGTCCCCAGTTTGGGTCGGACCCGGCCCAGGCGGTCTTCACCAGCGGAGAATGCGCGATGGCTTTGGCCACCTTAAGCGCGTCGGCATCGCTGGCCGCCCCTTCAATCTGCAATTCAACCACATGGGTCACGCCTTCGCCGTCGGCGACGATCTGTTTCGCGAGCGAGGTGCAGACCTCCCGCAGGGCTGAGGCGAAGGCCGCGTTTTCCACATCAACCTTGGTGCCGCTCGCGCCTGAGGCCAGCAGCAGGACTGTGTCATTGGTCGAGGTGTCGCCATCGATGGAGATGCGGTTGAAGCTGACCTCAACAGCGTCGCGCAGCAGGGCGCTCAGGATGGGCGGGGCGATGGCAGCGTCAGTGAAAATGTAGACCAGCATGGTGGCGTGTGGCACAAGCTGCGGATGAATCATGCCCGCACCCTTGCAGACGCCCGCGATGCGGACCTCTTTCCCGTCTACGTCAATTTTTGCGGCGGCGATCTTAGGCCGCGTGTCGGTGGTGAGAATGGCCTGCGAAAAGGCGGCGAAGTGGGCGGCGTCGGCAGCGAGCGAGCGGTCGATTTCGGGTAACGCATTCACCAGCTTTTCCGCAGGAAGCGGGACGCCAATGATTCCGGTGGAGGAAGGAAAGACCTCCTGTGGCGCCGCCTCGAAAATCTTGGCGGCCGCTTCGCAAACGGTGCGGCAGGCGGCAAGTCCCGCTTCTCCGGTGGCGCAGTTGGCGTTGCCGGCATTGACCGCGACGACGCGCACCTGCCCTCCGCTGGCGGCGAGATGCTCCCCTCCAACGGTAAGCGGCGCGGCCTTGACCTTATTGGCGGTGAAAAGCGCGGCGGCGCTGACGGACTTGTCAGCCACCGCCACGGCAAAATCAGGCTTGCCGCTGGGCTTGATTCCGGCTTTGACGGCGGCGAAACGAAAGCCGCGCGGGAGCGCGTCTTCCTGAACAGGGAGCGGAGAAGTTTGCGTCATGGTTAGCTCTTACTTTATTTACAGTGTAGATGACAGACCCAATGGAAGCTTCCTCTACTCCTTCTGAATTTCTCCACATGCGAAACGTCAACGTCGCACGCGGCGAGGCAGTTGTTTTGCATGACATCAATCTCACGGTCCGCACGGGCGAGCACGTGGCCATTCTGGGGCCGAACGGCTGCGGAAAATCCACGCTCATTAAGGCCATTACCTGCGAGTGCTACCCGATCCACGCGCCCGGCATGAGCATCCGGCTACTGGGGCGCGACCGCTGGGATGTGTCGCAATTGCGGCGGCATCTCGGCGTGGTCGAAACGAACTTGCCCGGAGAGCGCACGCCAGTTACGCGCGGGATTGATGCCGTGGTGGCGGGATTCTTTGGGGCCTC
>JAICYR010000260.1 GCA_025934135.1 Acidobacteriaceae bacterium
AGCTCCTCCTCGATGGCGATGGGGCTGGTGCCGGGCGCAGATGGGGGCGCCGGAAGTTGTCCTTCTTCGCTCAAAACCGATCCTTCAGGCGTCCGGCCGTGGGTGCCGGAAACCGGCCGGACGAGTCACGAAATGCGTAGCATTTTAGGGGCAATTCCACCAGCCGAATGAGCCGGATGGAATGAGCAAGAAATAGGGATTCTGGCTGGTTTCAGCAACTGGAAATCAGAACGGAATTTCGTCTTCCATGTCGTTGCGGTCGAAGCTTTGCGGCGCCTCTGCGCCGCCGCCGCCACCCATCCGCGCACCACCGCCGCCGTCGCCTCGGGCATCCAGCATCACCAGTTCACCGCGGAAGTTCTGCAGAACCACCTCCGTCGCGGAGCGTTCCTGGCCATCCTTGTCCGTGAATTTGCGGGTCTGCAGCTGGCCTTCCAGATAAATCTTGGAGCCCTTGCGGAGATATTTCTCCGCTACCTCAGCAAGGTTTTTGTTGAAAATCACCACACGGTGCCACTCGGTACGCTCTTTGCGCTCGCCGGAGGTTTTGTCGCGCCAGTTTTCGGAAGTCGCGACGGAAAACGTCACCATCGCGTCGCCGCTCGGCATGCGCCGTGTTTCCGGATCGCGGCCCAGATTTCCGACCAAAATTACCTTGTTGACGCTGCCAGCCATGTTGTCCTTCCCGGGTGCCTCCACGCACCCTACCTGCACGTCTGCCCGACCCGCCACAGCCGCTCCAATTCGCTCCACAATGTTCTTATTGTGTTCTTGCCGGATGAGTCAAGCCGATTAAAAGACTTCGGCGAGCAGCGGCGTGAGCTGTTTTGCGCCGAAGACGCTCAGGTGATGCGCGTCGCGATACAGCGGCCGGCCGTTGAGAGCGACCTTGCAGACGCTGGCCGAGCACAGCACACGATCAGGATACACCACCTCTGCGCCGTATCGCCGGTGCATTTGGGCAAAAGCCCACAGCACGAATTTCTGGCGTTCGCGATAGGCGGCGGTGCTGGTTGTCAGCTTCGCATCCGGATCGGCCATCCGGGCGTGGGCCAGATATGCAGGCACCGGAAACCCGACCTCCGGGACGGACGCGACCAGAATTACCGTTTTGCCGGCGTGGGTGAGCGCGGTAACCGTTCGGTCGAGCCCGCGATAGAACACGTCGCGCGTTTCTTTCTCCGTGCGGCCGGGTGAAATGTCATCGTAGAGGCGGACGCGTCCGGCTGGCTCCTGACCGAACGAGCTCCCTTCCGCGTTCTTCGCCCAGCGGGCTTCGAGAATGACGTCCCTGATGGATTTGCTTGTGGCGATCTTCGCCACGGCGTCGTTGAAGGCGGCGCACTTTGCCGTATCTGCGCGCTTCACGCCGAGAAGGGGCGGGCAACTGTCTGTTCCAGCGAACAAGCCTGAGCGGCCCTGACGTTTTGCAACGCTTTGCACAGCCGGGATCAGCGCATCCGCGTGGGAGTCGCCCCACAACAGGAAACTCGCCTTCTCCACCTTTGCACCGATGGAGCATAGCCGTCCATTGCGGACATCATCGGCGTTCAACCCGAAGCATTCGCGGATGCGCGGTTCATGATCGGAGGCTTCCGCGAGGATTGTGCGAATCTCCGGGCTGAACCGTTGCGGCCATCCCTGTCCGAACACCAGCAAAGCGGCGCAGACCGCGGTCGCCGCGATACTCATTCCCGCGCCGCGGAACAGCACCGGCCGCGGCCAACGGAAACTGCGGTTGCGGAACGGCTGTTCAATGTAGCGCCACGACAGCACCGCCAGCGCAGAGGAAAGGGCGATGAGGAGGACTGTTTCGAAAGGCGTGGGCGCACGGAACAGCACCGCGCGGCCAAAGACGTAGATCGGCCAATGCCAGAGATATAGTGAATACGAAATCAGGCCGACGAAGACGACCGGCTTAAGGCTCAGTGTGCGATTGAGAAATGCACCCTCGCCCGCGGCGATGATGAGTGCAGTCCCGACACACGGGATCAGTGCCGCAGCACCGGGAAATAGCGTCGCAGACGAATAGCGGAAGATGCTGTAGCCGATCAGCGCGAGGCCGGCCGCGGCGGCGAATTCATTTAGTCTCGCTCTGGGGGGGACGTTGAGGGCGCCCACTGCGAGCAATGCGCCCAGCATCAGCTCCCACATGCGCGAGGGCAGCAGGTAATAGCCGGCCGTGCGCGCATGATGGGTGCTCCAGATGCTGAAGATCAGCGACGCGCCGAAAATTGCGGCAACGCATAGCGCAAGACGGGATTTCGAACGCGAACCGATCAGCAGCAGCAGTGCGGGAAAGACGAGATAGAACTGTTCTTCGACCGCAATCGACCAGAGATGCAGCAGCGGTTTCTGGTCGGCGCTCACATCGAAGTACCCCGCCTCGCGCCAGAATTCGAAATTGGAGGCAAAGAACGCGGTGGCCAGCAGCGACTTCCCGAAACGGGCAAAGGAGATCGGGAAGAACAGATAGGCTGCGGCGATTGTCACCACGGCCAGCATGGCGAACAGCGCCGGAAAAATGCGGCGGATGCGCCGCTCGTAAAAATGCCGCAGCGAAAACCGGCCGTCGTCCATCTCCTTCAGGATCAGCCCGGTGATCAGATAGCCGGAGATGACAAAGAACACATCCACGCCCACGAAGCCGCCGCTAAATCCGGGCACGCGGTAGTGGAACAGCACGACCGCCAGCACCGCCAGCGCCCGCAACCCGTCAATGTCAGGCCGGTAGCTCAGTGCGCGGCGCACAGGACTCCTCGAAAATTCGGGTGGCGTGGCCCCCTTCTAACGCCGGAACCGCCCTCCCGTCTCCCTCCTTCGGATGGACTTGAGAACAGCCTCAGAAATCACCATTTCACGGGTTCCGGCCAGGCGAATCCGTCAAGGACCGGATTACCCACCGGGCTATGTCATTTGGGCCGTTGCTCCCTTCGGGCCAGGGCTGCAAAGTGCGCGATTGCCCTGGGCCCAAGAACCTGACCGAGCACGATGCTGAAGAACATCTCCATTCGCGGCGCGCGCGAGCACAATCTGAAAAATGTCGATGTGGAAATTCCGCGCGACCGGCTGACGGTGATGACCGGGCTCTCCGGCTCGGGCAAGTCCTCGCTCGCGTTCGACACAATCTATGCCGAGGGCCAGCGGCGCTATGTGGAATCGCTGTCCGCCTATGCGCGGCAGTTCCTGGAGCTGATGCAAAAGCCCGATGTCGACCACATCGAGG
>JAICYR010000114.1 GCA_025934135.1 Acidobacteriaceae bacterium
ACTTGAGCGCGCGGCCGCCGGTGGTGGTTTCGGGATTGCCGAACATGACGCCGATCTTCTCGCGGAGCTGGTTAATGAAGATGAGGCAGGTGCGCGATTTTGAGACCGTTCCGGTGAGCTTGCGAAGTGCCTGGGACATCAGCCGGGCATGCAGGCCCACGTGCGAGTCGCCCATTTCACCGTCGAGTTCAGCCTTGGGGACAAGGGCAGCAACCGAGTCGATGACGAGAACGTCGATGGCTCCGGAGCGGACCAGGGCCTCGGTAATTTCCATGGCCTGCTCACCGTAGTCGGGCTGGCTGACGAGGAGGTTGTCCACGTCGACGCCGAGCTTTTGAGCATAGCCGGGATCGAGTGCGTGCTCGGCGTCCACAAAGGCGGCCATGCCGCCGGCCTTCTGAGCCTCGGCAATGATCTGGAGCGTGATGGTGGTTTTGCCCGAGGACTCCGGCCCGAAGATTTCGATTACGCGCCCGCGCGGCACGCCGCCCACGCCGAGCGCGGCGTCAAAAGAGATGGAGCCAGTGGAGATGGTCGCGATGGGCACCACCGCCTCTTTGCTGCCCAGGCGCATGATGGAGCCTTTGCCAAACTGCTTCTCAATTTGCGAAAGCGCCAGTTCCACGGCGCGGGTACGGTCATCTGCCACGATGTTGATCTCCAGGGTGTGGACACGCGCGGTCCGCAACGGGTGTTCCAAAGTTGGGCAGCGCGGTTTGAGTGAATCTTAGCACTAAATGCGGGATGGCGAAGAAAAAGAAAAAACTATAGTAATGGAGCCTGCTGCTCAATGCTCGCTTCGCAAGATGAGTGCTAGGGCGAAATGCTTGGCAGCCAGGATGCTGGCAGAGTGAAAAGCGGGAGGGGCGTCTCTTTATGTTTCTCCACACAAGCAAAAGGGGTTTGCGTGGGCCACCCGGATTGAAAATTGGGTGCTGGCGATGCGCTACATCGCTTCCAGGAAACGCGGGAAAAACAGGGCCGAGTGCTCCTGGAACAGCGAGGTCATATGGGCCAGCATGGAGCCGTAGGCGCAGGCCGCGCGGTGCGCGTTTACCGAAGCAGAGACCCCGGAGCGCGAAACGCCGTAGCGAAGCAGGGCCACAAGGACGGCCATCCGCAACTGGAGCGCGTCGCTTCGAAGTTCCTCGATCAGCATCTCGGGAATCGCTTCGCCGCGGTGTCTGGAAGCGTAGTCGACAAGCTCCATCAACACACCGGCATTCACGAACATGGCCCACAGACCCGCCGCTCCATGAATGCGCGTCCAGATGTTCTCCGGCGTGGCTTGAATTTCGGGGCTGTACAGATATCGCTCCGTGACTTCGGCGAAGCCGAACTCGCTATTGGAGCGGAAGCGGGCGAGGATGGAGTCCCAGTCCGCGTTGCGGCGTCGGGCCTGGTTGCGCCGCCAGTGGATGGCGTAGGCCGCCGGAACTGCTGTTACTGCTGTGACCAAGAGAATAGGCAGTATCATTTACGGTTCACGTGAACGGGCAAGTACCGCAGTTTGCCTCTTTGCACTTCCGGATAGTTGTACCAGAATTTTCTGCATTTGTGGAGAAAATTCTTTTCGGGGCGCCTCTTGTTTCAGGAAGGCGTAACACCAGAAGGAAAGAGTACAAAAGTAACCGACCACCTGAAATCGAGTCCAAAACCGATATTGAGCTGCGTAGGAAGCTCCAGCGCGCAGTCTGCTCAGCATAAGTATAGTAAGTAGGCTCACGACAGAGTAGAAGGCAAGCCCCGTCGTCGACTGGAGAACGTGGTTTTTCCAAGTCAGTCCGAGGATTTGGGAGAAGCCGGCGATCATCACAAATGTGATTAAGGATAGGAGGGTTGCTATTGTGCTTATCACAAGAAAGACGCGAAGTCCCAAAAATGGGGCTGGATTAATCCACTTCGCAAGAAAGAAGGAGCAGCAGCTAACGGCCAAAATGACAGTCAACAAAACGTACAGCATTCGCCGCGAAAAAACCATTGCCGCCGGGCGAAGGACGTTGGCGGCTATCTCCAAAAGAGCCGCAGTGACCAGCAAGTACGTGATGATGCTTGCAGAATAGTAAACCACGGCGTAGTGGCGGCTAAAAAAGCCATGGTTTGATAGCTGTACCCAGATTACAAAGAGATCCGAAATCAGATCCCATAAAACATACGACACGAAAATGGGAAATGTCCGGTATAGCCGCCGACCGAGCAGTATGGCCAGGAGAACGACTTTTCCGGTATCACCTATTATCCATAGGAAGTCGTCTACAGCCCAAGTGTGCATGCAAGTCCCACCTGCCAGCAGCATACCAGTACAGGAAGTGCGCAAGGCAGGTGGTCTGCTCGCATGGTCGAATCATGTCCAGCTATGCGACAAAGCCAGGAGGCGGCGGCAGGATGGGTCCTGGAACACCGCTAGTAAAGCTACCCGAAGGCGGTGGCGGCAAAATGGGTCCCGGGACGCCGCTAGTGGCTACAAGGCTACCCGGAGGCGGCGGCAGGATGGGTCCTGGAACACCGCTAGTAAAGCTGCCCGAAGGCGGTGGCGGCAAAATGGGTCCCGGGACGCCGCTAGTGGCTACAAGGCTACCCGGAGGCGGCGGCGGCAGGATGGGTCCTGGAACACCGCTAGTGAAGCTGCCCGAAGGCGGCGGGGGCAAAATGGGTCCCGGAACGCCGCTGGTGGCTACGAGGCTACCGGGAGGCGGCGGCAGGATGGGTCCTGGAACACCGCTAGTAAAGCTGCCAGAGGGCGGCGGCGGCAAAATGGGTCCTGGGACGCCGCTAGTGGCGACCTGAAGACCCGGCACAGTAAGAACCAGCAGGAGTGCAAACGTTGCCAAGGCGACGGCAATGGGAAGGATGAGGCGAGAGTAAGACTTTTGCATTGAAGGAGTTCTCCAGAAAAGATGGCGCAATTTGCGCGGTTGGTGGTATGCGTTCGCTATATCACGAGTTAAGAAATTTTGCACGCAGAATTGTGCTATGAGGATGACTTTAGTATGACCTGAGTGAAAACGCACCATTTTTTTTCAACTATTTTTTATGTGTCCTGTTTCGCAACATCATGGGATAGCTGTATTTAGCGGCAAAGCCCTTGTTAAATTGGGCGAATTGCACGTTCCCGAATCGGGAAGCAGTGTATCGCGAGCGGACGTTTCGCGCCCGTAATTGCCAATTTCGCGACCGGGTGGCGTGCCGTTTTCGCTCATTTGGTTGTTCTGGAGTGGGACTAGTCTGCGGCGGATAATGGCCCGGGAAATTGGAGAGCGTGGCTGAGAGTCAGCCACCGTTTTTTGAATACTTTCCGGCGTTCGGGCATCCAAAACGACGTAACCTGAAAACAATGATTTAGCTTATTGACGCGGGCTAGTTTCCCGCCATCCCGTAATGGAGTTAGTTTGTGTTGAAGGCAAGTGTTGACGGCCGGAGGAAGTGTGCGTTTTGCTTGTTATTCGCCGCGTTTCTTTTGGTCGCGGCGGTCCCGTCGGCCCGGGCTCTGCAAATGGAGCAGGGCGGGGGAGTCGTCCAGCCAACCTCGCCCTTGCCGGTGACGCAGCCGCAGATCAACAGCAGCACCTACCGGGGAAGCGTGACGACGGAGAAGCCCGTCAGCGGCGTGCTTCCGCTGTCGTTGGACGACGCTATCGCGCGCGGCCTCAAACATAATCTGGGACTTATCCTCACCAGCCAGAGCGGGCTTTCGGCGCGCGGCCAGCAGCTTGCGCAGCTTCAGGCGCTGCTGCCCGCTGTAGATGCCAATCTCAAAGCAGCTGTGCAGCAGACCGATCTTCAGGCCCAGGGGCTTCGCATCTCCGGGTTCCCGACAGTTATTGGCCCCTACGGATATACGGACATTCGCGCCTCGCTCAAGTGGTCGCTGCTGAACCTTTCGGCGTTGCAGAATTATCTGGCCGCCAAGCACGATTTTGAGGGTACAAAGCTTTCGCTGGCGGACGCGCGCGACCTTGTCGTGCTGACGGTGGGTAACGCTTATCTCTCCTGCATCGCCGATAAGAGCCGGATTGAAACCGAGCAGGCGCAGGTGGACACGGCCAAGGTTTCGCTGGACCAAGCCGTTCAGAGCCACAAGGCCGGGACCTCGCCGCTGCTGGATGAGCTTCGGGCCCGGGTGGATTATCAGGCGCAGCAGCAGGCGCTGATTACGGCGCAGAACGCCTACGACAAGGACCGCATTTCTCTGGCCCGCGCCATTGGGCTTTCGCTGGAGCAGAAATTCAGCCTGACGACTGAGGCGCCTTACGCGCCGCTGGACCATCTGGATGCGGACGCGGCGGTCAAAGAAGCGCTGGCCCTGCGCAGTGATCTGAAGGCCATGCGCGAGAGGGTGTCCGCCGCAGAACATGCCCGCAAAGCAGCGACAGACGAGCGGCTGCCGGTGATTGGGTTCAGCGGAGACTACGGCGATATTGGCGTGAATCCGGCGAATTCGCACGGCACGGGGAACGCGGCGGCAACGCTGGATGTTCCGTTGTTTGAAGAAGGAAAGCTGCGCGGCGATGCGAAACAGGCCCAGGCTCAGTTGGACCAGGCGCGCGCGCGGCTCAGCGACCTGACGGGCCAGATCAGCGCGGATGTGCGGGACAGCATTCTGGATATCGAGGCAGCGCAGAAGCAGGTTGAGGTATCGCACAGCAATGTGGAGTTGGCGCGCGAGGCGCTCACCGAGTCGCAGGAGCGGTTCAAGGCGGGAGTGGCGGACAATCTCGCCGTGTCGCAGGCGCTCTCGTCACTGGCCCAGGCCAATAACCAGTATGTGAACAGCCTTTATGAGCACAATCTGGCGAAGCTTTCGCTGGCGCGCGCACTGGGCGTGGCAGGAAACGATTACAAGACATATGTGGGAGGAAAGTAACCGTGGCGGATGAAAGTCCCGAACAGAGGAACCAGACGGCGGTGGCCGGCGAAGCGCCCAAAGCCGCGGGGGAGCCGGAACCCACCGATCCGCGAACGAGGTCGCGCCGCCGGTACATCATCATCGGCGTAGTGGCTGTCGTCATTGTGGTTGCGCTGCTCTTCTGGTGGCACTCCACTTTTTACGAAGGCACTGATGACGCGCAGATCAACGGGCACATCATCCAGATCAGCTCGCGCATCGCCGGGCATGTCATCAAGGTCAACGTGGATGAAAACCAGGCGATCGAAGCGGGCACTGTGATCGCCGAACTTGACCCGAAGGATTTCCAGACTGAGGTGCAGCAGGACGAGGCCAACCTGGCCAGCGCCCAAGCCGCCTACGAGGCCGCGCGTGTTAACGTGCCGGTGATCCACATCAACACAGGATCGACGCTGGCCACGGCAAATGCCACGGTATCCGGCGCGAATGCGGCCGTGACCCAGTCGGAGCGGCAGCTTGAGGCCGCCAAGGCCGCCGTGGCGCAGGCCCAGGCGAATAATACAAAGGCGCAGCTTGATCTTGAGCGCTACACGCCGCTGGTGGAAAAGGACGTGATTTCGCGCCAGCAGTTTGACGCGGCGGTGGCCACGGCCGCCGGTACTAAGGCGGCTCTGGCCCAGGCGCAGGCCAATTTGCAAGGCGCGCAGGCAGGTGTGACAATGGCCAAAGATCGCGTGAGCGAGGCGGAAGCCACGCTTCAAACCGCGCACACCGGCCCGCAGCAGGTTGCGATCCAAAAAGCGAAGGCCGATCAGGCGGCGGCCATGGTGCAGCAGGCGCAAGCCAAGCTGGACGCGGCCAAACTGAACCTGAGCTACACCAAAATCGTCGCCCCTGAAGCCGGAATCGTCACCCGCAAATCAGTGGAAGTTGGGCAGAACGTGAGCGCTGGGCAGAACATGGCGACTCTGGTTTCGCTCGACAACATCTGGGTGACGGCCAACTTCAAGGAGACGCAACTTGACCACATGCGCGCCGGCCAGCATGTCGACATAAGCGTGGACGCCTACGGCGGACGCGACTACGACGGCAAGGTCACGCAGATAGGCGGAGCGACGGGGTCCATGCTGAGTCTGTTTCCTCCGGAGAACGCCACCGGTAACTACGTGAAGGTGGTGCAGAGGGTTCCTGTGCGGATCGACTTCACCAACCACAAGCAGATTGAGAATCATCTGCTGCGGCCGGGCATGTCGGTCGAGCCAAAGGTGAGGGTGAAAAACTAGGGACATAGAGGACAGTCCGCGCAAATCGGAAGCCTCTGTCCGCATCCAAGTAACGATTGGAGGAATTTGTAATGAGCAATCGCGCCTTGAAGGAAGTCCCATCCAAAGGTCATGACTACATCACCCCGCAGGCGGGACAGAGCGCCCGGGGCATTCAGAAATTCGGGACCGTCATCCCCAGGCTATCCATCGGGATAGACGAAAAGACCCGTACCCAGATCTGCGAGCAGTTGAACCTGATGCTGGCCGATACATGCACCATGCGCGACCTGTACAAGAAGTCGCACTGGCAGGTTGGTGGGCCGACCTTCTATCAGCTTCATCTGCTTTTTGACAAACACTATACCGAGCAGTCGGCGCTGATTGACCTGCTGGCCGAGCGCATCCAGACGCTGGGCGGCGTGACCGTGGCCATGGCCCCCGACATTGCCGAATTGACTCGGCTGGAGCGCCCGCCGCGCGACCGCGAGGAGGTTCCGGTGCAGATTTCGCGTCTGCTGGAGGCGCACGAGTCGATCCTGCAAAATGCCCGCGCGCTGGCGAAGAAGGCCGATGACCTGGGCGATGACGGCACGAATGACATTTTGGTCAGCGACGTTATCCGGACGAACGAAATGCAGGTCTGGTTCCTCAGCGAGCATCTGGTGGAGATGCCGTTGGTCAACGCGCGATAAGAGTAGTCAGAGATTAGCGTTCAGGCGGGCTGAAGGGGCCCGCCTGATTATTATTGGCCTCGTTTCACATTACCGCAATGTGCTAAAATCATTCCGATGGCTGACCATCGGCAAAAGGCGGCCCGCTGGGCCCCCGGTTTCGACATATCCACAGTGCCGGAGGACGTGCTCTTGCGGGAGAGCGCTGTTCGGCTGCGCGCCCGCCAAACGTCAGCGCCGCGTGCAAAAGTTTTTCGACAATGCCCTCATTGCCTCCAGGCTTTTGGCGCCCGTGATCTGCGGGCGCATCTTCCTTCCTGCCGCAAACGGGGCAAGCCGGTACCCGCACGCGCCGGTTGGACGGTAACAAAAGGAGTCGGCGTGGAGGAGCAGGAAGCCCGGACTTACCGGTATTGGCAGGGCCTTCCTCCCGGCGACCGGATTCTGGCGACTTGGGAACTCACCGAAGCGGCATATTCGATCAAGAGGAAGTGAGCCGGGTGTTTGCCAAAGACTTCAAAGAACTGATTCGGATTTTTAACGACTCCGGAGTGGAATACCTGCTCGTCGGCGGCTATGCGTTGAGCATCTACGCGCAACCGCGCGCCACCAAGGACCTGGACCTCTTCATCCGCACCAGCGTGCCCAACAGTGAGGCTGTGTTCAAGGCGTTATGCGAATTCGGCGCGCCTCTTTATGGAATGACGACGAAGGACTTCCACGACGGCGAGAGCGGCCTGGAATTTGGCAGGGAGCCGCACCGGGTGGACATCCTGCAAAGGATCAGCGGAATCACCTTTGCGGAAGCATGGAAAGACCGGGTGCAGGCGGTCATTGAGGAAGACACCCCCATCTGGGTCATTTCGCGCCAGCACCTCATTCAGAACAAAAGTGCCGCCGGGCGGCCTCGCGATCTGCTTGATATTCAGGAGATTGAACGGGCCCGGGAATCCACCAAGCGGACGCCGCGAAAGAAAGTTCAACGGCGCCAAAAATAAGGCGCTCATTCGGGAATCGATCCACTTCCCGCCAGCATCTTCTCTCCAGTTATTCTTGAGTAACGCCCGGTAAACCCCACCATGCCCGTCGCAATAGATTTTTTCCTAAAATACGGCTACTCGATCCTCTTTCTGTGGGTGCTGATCGAGCAATTGGGAGTGCCGATTCCCAGCGTGCCGCTGCTGCTCGCCGCCGGGACCCTGACCTCGACCCACAAGATGAATCTTTGGCTGGTGCTGCTCTCGGTGCTGCTCGGCAGCCTGATCAGCGACAGCGCCTGGTACTGGATGGGCCGCAAATATGGCGGGGCGGTGGTTAAGCTGCTGTGCCGCCTCTCCATGGAAAGCAATACCTGCGTGCGCCGCACCGAGAACTTTTTTGCCAAGCGCGGGCCCAGCGCGCTGGTGGTCTCGAAGTTCATTCCCGGACTCGGCACCGTCGCCCCGCCCATCGCGGGACAGACCGGGATGCGTTATCGTCTTTTCGCGCTTTATGACACGGCGGGAATCCTGCTGTGGGCCGTCACCTTCACGTTGGGCGGACGCTTCTTCGGCGATGTGATCAAGCGGCATCCCGGCGCGCTGGAATGGATGGGTCGTTTTGGTTTCGTGCTGTTCGTCTTGTTGCTGCTGGGCTTTTTCATATGGAGGTTCTTCCGCCAGCGGGCCTTTCTCCGCGAGTTGCGCATGGCCCGCATGGAACCGCGCGAGTTGAAGGAGATGCTCGACCGCGGCCAGCCTGTCTACATTGTCGATCTGCGTCACCCGCTCGATTACATGCCTGATCCCCGCACTCTGCCCGGCGCCGTGCTGATTACTCCCGATGATCTTGTGGCGCACTGCTCCGAGCTTCCCCGCGACCGCGACGTGGTGTTGTTCTGCACCTGCCCGAGCGAGGCCACGTCGGCCAAGATGGCGCTGGCCATCCGCAAGCTGGGCGTGTATCGCGTGCGCCCGCTGCTGGGCGGGTTCGACGAGTGGAAGCGGCTTGGTTATCCGCTGGTGGAGATTGAACCGGCGGCGACGGTGGCTTGAGCCCCATCGCGGCCCGCGCGCTGGTTCCTGACTTGATTCCCCCTCCACTTCCGGGCCTGATCCACAGGCGCGCGCAAAGTATAGTCAAACATGGCGAATCTCACGACCTGGCGCGGGCGTGCCTAAAACTGATGGGTCCAACAGCCGTGGTGCGATGCTTGTCGATGACAGGCGCGATGCGCCGCGTTCATCCTCGCCGGGCCGCTCGCGGATAGAGAAGGAGTTCCTGCCCGACAGCTTCGCCGGGGGAATGTCCGCGCGGCGCTCCAGCGATTTTGGAAACGATGTGCGCGTTCGCCGCCGCGGCCCGGTGCGGAAGGGCCTTCTGCCAGCCTGGACCAAAACGCGCTGGGGACGAGTGCTTTTCGCTGGGCTTGTGCTGGCGGCGCTGGCCGCTGTGGTCGTGGCCGCGCTGGCCGTAAGAGATTTCTTTGAGCACGACCCCCGCTTTCGTATTGATTCGGCGGCTTCCGTTCAGACCGTGGGCAACAGCGTGCTCACCCGTGACCAATTGCTTTCAATTTTCGGAGCCGACATTGGTCGCAACATCTTTTACATTCCGATGGCCCGGCGGCGCACGGAACTGGAGCGGATTCCCTGGGTGGAACATGCGACCGTCATGCGGCTCCTGCCTGACCAGTTGCGCGTCACCGTGCGCGAGCGGGTTCCCATCGCCTTTGTCCGGGTGGGCGACCAGATCAAGCTGGTCGATGCGGCAGGCGTAATTCTTGACCTTTCCCCGGCCATGATGGCGTCGCGCAAGTTTTCTTTCCCCGTGGTTTCCGGGATCAATCCAACCGACCCGCTTTCGACACGCGCGGCCCGGATGCAGCTTTACGAGAAATTTATTCACGCGCTCGATTCGAGCGGCGAGCACCTTTCCGCGGACCTGAGCGAAGTGGACCTGTCGGACCCGGAAGATGTGCGCGCGACGGTGCCTTCCAGCTCCAGTGACCTGCTGCTGCACTTTGGCGATACAAATTTCCTGGCCCGCTATCGTATTTACGAGTCGCATTTGAGCGGTTGGCGGCAGCAGTATCCCAACCTTGCCGGCGTGGACCTGCGATACGAGAACGAAGTGGTGCTGAAGATGGCGGCAAACAGCGATCAGCGATCAGCGAACAGCGGTCAGTCTGCGGGCCAGAATTCAAACGCTCCATCAGCTTCAGCGCCTGCCAAGCCTGCCACCGTGGCTAAGGCTGCACCGGCAAAAAAAGCGGCGGCGAAAAAACACGTGTATTCCACCCGTAGACACGCGAGGAAGAGAAGATGAGCCAGCAGCCGGAAAACCTGATCGCCGTGCTTGAAACCGGCAGTTCCAAGACCCGCGTGCTGGTGGCGGAGTTGAACGAGGGCGCGCTGCGTTATCGCGGGCACGGCATTGTGGACTCAGGCGGAATGCGCAAGGGCCTGATTGCGGAGCTGCTGCCCGCCGCGGACGCCATTGACAAGGCCGCGAAGCTGGCCGAAGCGCGAGCCGATGCCGTGATTGAGCGCTGCGTTATCGCCGTGGGCGGGCCGCATGTGCGCGGCGTCAACAGCCGTGGAGGCATCAGCCTGGGCGCGCGTATGCGCGAGATCACCCGCGAGGACGTGCGCGCCGCCGTGGACCGCGCGCGATCGGTCTCGCTGCCCCACGACCGCGAGGTCCTGCACCTGCTGCCGCAGCAGTTCATTCTCGACGAGCAGCCGGGGATTCACGATCCGGTGGGCATGGTGGGCAGCCGGCTTGAGGTCAATCTGCATATCTCCATCTGCTCGGCCAGCGCCATCCAGAGCATCGTGACCTGCGTCAACAAGGCCGGGCTGGAAGTCACGGACTCCGTATTCGAGGCGATTGCTGCTGCCGAGGCCACGCTTTCCGCCGATGAGCGCGAGCTTGGCGTTTGCCTGATCGACATTGGCGCGAGCTCGACGGAGCTGATTGTCTTCTTTGAAGGCTCGGTCGCGCACACGTCGGTGATTCCCATCGGCGGCGAGCACTTTACCAACGACCTTGCCGTGGGGCTGCACTGCACGCCTCCCGAGGCCGAGTGGATCAAGTGCGAATACGGCAACGCCGTCGTGACGTCCGTCTCGCAAGTCGATGAAATCGAGCTGCGCGGAATGCCCGGCTACGAGCCGCGCATGGTCCAGCAGCGGCTGGTGAGCGAAATTCTGGAGCCGCGCGCGCGGGAGCTTTTCCATATGCTGCGTGACAACCTGCGCCAGGGCGGCGTGCTGGAGGCGCTGGGCGCGGGCTGCGTGCTTACCGGCGGCGGAGCGCGTCTCAATGGCCTGCTGGACGTGGCCGAAAGCCTGCTGCGCGTCCCCGCGCGCATCGGTACACCCGTTCCGCTCTCACGAATGCCCGACGAGCTGGCACAGCCCGAGTGCGCCGCTCTGATCGGGACCTTACTTTATACCCACCGCACCAGCGTGTTGCGTGCGGCGGAAGACCACAGCTTGCGCGCCAAACTGCGCGCCATTTTTGCCGGAAGCCTATAGGAGCCATAGCCGATGCAGCCAATAGATGAAATTCGCATTCAGTACCAGGACGAGGTTCCGCGCGGCGCGCGCATCAAGGTGATCGGCGTGGGCGGCGGCGGCGGCAACGCCGTCAACCGCATGATCTCGGCCAA
>JAICYR010000248.1 GCA_025934135.1 Acidobacteriaceae bacterium
AACTTCAACAGCGACTCAATCTCAGAAATTAACACCAACACGAATGAGGTGGGTGGGGCCTATCTGGTTGGCGCGCACCCGGCTTACGCCGTCGCCAGCGCCGACAATTCCCTGCTCTGGATCAGCAATTTCAACGCCGATGGGATAAGCGTGTATTCCATTGACGACGGACGCCTGAGCAGGTCCTCCGTTCACGTTGGCGGAGGCCCCGACGCGCTCGCCTTTTCCGACAGCGGATACCTGCTTCTCGCCGTTGATGCCCAGTCCGGCGATGTCTCTGCCATTCGCACCAGCAACATTGGCCCTCTCCGGTGGGGATCGCTCTTCACCATGCTACCCGCCGGCAACCGGCCCAGCAGCATCGCGGTCAAAGCATTCAAAGTAAAGTGAGCCGGGCCGTCCAGGCTATCTGCTCCCGCGTGTCCGCTTTCAGTCGTGGAGTATGGCTATCTCGGCTTCCCGTGCTTCATCTTCGCCAGCATTCCCGTCCATAGCTCCGCGTCGGCCGCACTCAGGTGCATCCGGCGGACTAGCCTCCTGGCTTTCTCCTCTGTCGCTGACTCGGTTCCGGGTTTTGTGTAGCCGGATTCTTTGAGCGCATCAAGCAGAGCCGTCGTCATTCGCTCCAAAACCGCGCCGCTTGCCCGCGCTTCTTCTGGAAACGCAACCGTGCGCTCCACCCGAATCAATTCATAGAGGCAGACAGCCACCGCCTGCCCCAGGTTCATCGACGAATGCTCTTCCCGCGTGGGAATGCGCATGAGCCAATGGCAATAGCTGAAGTCCTCATTGGACAGGCCGCGCTTCTCCGACCCGAACAGCAGGGCCACGCGCTCGGTAGCAAGCCGCGTGCGGATCAGTTCCCCGCCCGCTTCCAGACGATGCAGCGGATGCTCCGGCCGACGCGACGACGCCGCCCCTGCCCCAACAGTGCCGACCACCAGTCCGCAGTCGCAAACCGCTTCGGCTACGGTGGAATATTCTTCGGCCTCTCGCAGCAAATTGGGCGCGCCCACAGCGGAGCGCGCCTCGCGAAAGCTCACGTCATAGCTATTGACCACACGCAGACGCAGGAATCCAAAGTTGCTCATGGCGCGGGCCGCCGCGCCAATGTTCAACGGATTGCGTGCCGCCACCAGGACGACGCGCAGGTTTTCAGTTTCCTTCTCCGCGAGCAAATCCTGTCAGGCTGCGGCTGTAACCAATTGGCCGCACTGCGAGCAGCGCGTTGCCGCAATCGGAATATCGCTCAGGCACTGCGGGCAAGGCCTGGTCTTGGGGGGCTCGGCTTTCTGCGGTTGGAATTTTTTAAGCAGCTTTTGCACCGGCACTACCATGAAGAAGTAAATGGCCGCCGCAATGATGATGAACTGAATGACCGCGTTGACAAAATTTCCGTAGGTTATTTTGCCGCCGTTCACAGTGGCCACAAGGTAGGAAAAGTTCGGCTGACCGACGATCGCCGAAATCAGCGGGTTGATGATGTCGCTAACCAACGAATTTATGACGTGGGTAAATGCAGCGCCGATCACTACGGCAACGGCCAGATCGACGACATTGCCGCGCAGGACAAAATCACGAAAGCCCTTTAACATGAGACACGCTCCTCAAAACTGAGATAGCTTTCTGAACACCGGCGACCGCCGGGGACGAAACGCAGCTATCCTATCGCATATTGGGAGCATCTTGCTCACAGGGCGCGGTTTGGCTCCCCGTCCTTGCTGGGCGTATCCTGCTTCGTTCGCCCATCCACACGGAGATTCAGCTTTGAAAAAAGTAGCGGAAAGCGCCGATGCCGCCGTGGCCGATATTCCCGACGGCGCAACCATCATGATTGGGGGCTTCGGCCTCTGCGGAATTCCGGAGAACCTGATCCAGGCGCTGGTGCGGCGTGGGCCGAAGAACCTCCGCACCATCAGCAATAATATGGGCATCGATGGCTTTGGAATGGGCCGAATGCTGGAAGCCGGAATGATTGCCGGCCACACCGGCAGCTACGTCGGCGAGAACAAGCTGCTGGAGAAACTGGTGCTGGAAGGCAAGCTCGACCTCACGCTCGTGCCTCAGGGCACGCTGGCCGAGCGCATCCGCGCGGGAGGGGCCGGGATCCCAGCGTTCTTCACTCCAGCCGGAGCGGGAACGCTGGTCGCCGAAGGCAAGGAGACACGCGATTTCGACGGCAAACCCTACCTGCTGGAAAGCTGGCTCCGCGCCGACTATGCCCTCATAAGGGCCTGGAAAGGCGACACGCAGGGGAACCTTGTCTATCGCAAGACCGCCCGCAACTTCAATCCAATGATGGCCACGGCGGCGAAGATCACCATTGCGGAAGTTGAAGAGCTGGTCGCGCCCGGGGAGCTGAACCCTGACCACATCGTCACGCCGGGCGTCTACGTTAAACGCATTCTGCAAGGGAAACACTATGAGCGGCGCATCGAGCGAAGGACGGTGAGGGTGACTGCTACGGCTGTCGCGTAGGGGCCGGTTGTCCCTGCATCTGCTGCACCGAATCACAGATACCGCGATAGCGCCGTACGTAGCGGAAATCAGTAAACAGGCTGATGACGGCCAGCAGCAGGCACACCATTAGAAACCAGCGTTGCGGGCGCTCCTTAAATCGCGCCATCTGGCGAAAGCAAAGTGCCATGAGGAACGCCGCGATTGTTGCCAGCACGGTCAATGGAGCCAGACGGTCGCATTCAATGCCCGATCCGGGCCGTGTGAACCACGCCGACGCCACCAGCACTCCAACGCACAGGAGTCCTGTAATGAGCAGCCGGTAAGGAAATTTTGGATGGACCAGCGAATTGTTCCCCGGCATCAGCAGGTCATCTCGCGAATGTTGTCGGCTGCGATGAGCCGCGCCGCCGTCGCGCGCCGCACATCTTCCAGCGTCAGCCCGGGAGCAATCTCTTCCACGACCAGCCCCTTGGGCGTGACGCGAATCCACGCCATTTCGGTCGCGATGGTGTCCACCACCTTAAGGCCGGTGATGGGCAGCGTGCAATGCGGCAGAATTTTCGGCTTACCGTCCTTGGTGGTGTGCTCCATGGCGACGATCACGCGGCGCGCGCTGGCTACCAGGTCCATTGCCCCGCCCATGCCTTTGACCATCTTGCCGGGAATCATCCAGTTGGCAAGATTCCCTCGCTCGTCCACTTCCATTGCGCCCAGAATGCTGAGGTCAATGTGCCCGCCGCGAATCATGGCGAACGAGTCGGCGCTGGAGAAGTACGCCGTGCCGGGCAGTTCCGTCACCGTTTCCTTGCCCGCGTTGATCAGGTCCGCGTCCTCGCTGCCAGCCGCCGGATACGGCCCCACGCCCAACATTCCATTCTCTGATTGCAGAACCACTTCCACGCCCGGAGGAACATGGTTGGCCACCAGCGTCGGCATTCCGATGCCCAGATTCACATAGAAGCCGTCCTGAAGCTCGCGCGCCACGCGGCGCACAATCCGCTCGCGTTTCGCCGCCGCTGGCAACGATATATCATTCGGAAGGTTCGATACATTAAGAGACATAAGTTCGCGACCCCAAATACTATCAGCTTGCGATGCGCCCCGCCTTCCTCAATTTGCACGCCCGATCACTTTTCCGCGGAACCGCGATGGTCCTGG
>JAICYR010000119.1 GCA_025934135.1 Acidobacteriaceae bacterium
CCAATGAGCTGCTTGACCCGCTTCGTCTCCTCGGGATCGCCCCCGTCCACCAGAATCTTCGCCTTCGGTCGTTTCGCATTTGAATCAGCCATGGCAGCAGTTCCTCCTTTTTTTGAGCAATGAATTAGTAACCTGAAAACTCTTCCGTCCGAACATCGTCTTCATCGGCACCGGCTTTGATGACCATCTCGCGCATGGCCGCCACCATCGCCGGAGGCCCCGCCAGATAATAAATCGGCCCCTGAAGGCTGGGCAGGTGTTTCGTCAGCAACTCTCCGCGGATCAGCCCTAGCTCGCCCTTCCACTCCCTCAGCGATTTCTCCATTCCGGTCATGGTCGCAATCAGGTGGAAGTTCGGGTTCCGCTCCACGGAGCCCAGCAGCATCTCCAGAAACGCCGCGTCTTCCGGCCGCCGGTTTGAATAGAACAAATAGATTGGATGCGGAGCCTTGTCGTGCTCGGCCTGCCGAACGATGCTCAGGAACGGCGTGATCCCGATGCCGCCCGCCACCAGCACCGCTGGCTTCGCCGAATTCTTATGTAGAGTCAGCGACCCGAAGGGCCCGTCGATCTTCACCTTCAGTCCCGGTCTTGCATTGCGCAGCACGCGCTTGAACGCCGTGTCCCGCATTCGCGTGGCAATCATCAGATCATCGTTAAAGGGCGAGCTGGCGAGGGTAAATGCCCTTGTGTTGCCTTCCGCGTCCGTCTCCGGAGGGTCCAGCAGAGTCAGATCAATCGACTGTCCCGCCCGGTAGTCGAACCCCGCCGGCTTGGCGAAATGAAACGCCATCGTACCTTCGGCGATTTCCTCGCGCCTGATGAGATGAGTGGTGAAGCTGGAGTGGTCGGCCATGCTTGCTCCTCGTTCCAGGGTCGGCCGGACAACGGTCGATCATGAGTAAGTGGTGAAAGTCCCACACCATAAGACTCTCTCACCACCCATTAGGATACGCTCCCAACAGACGCACGAACGCGGCCGGATCCATAGGAGACCGGCCGCGCGGCGCCCGCTTATGCACGATCAATGGAGATTCAGGAGGGGCCCTACTTCTTCTTCATGCCCGATTTTTCGAGCTCCTTGGCTTGGTCAAGGTGTTTTTGCAAGACAGGCAGCGCCGCCTGCGCGTAGGTCTTAATGGCGTCGTTCTGCGCATCCGCCGCTTCTTTCTTGTACATGGCGATGGCTTTGGTGTGTCCCGCCACCATTTCCTTGACGTAGCGATGGTCGAAGGCCGATCCCTTCAGCTTTTGGAACGGGGCGATCATCGCCTTGTTGTGCGCGGTGTCAATCGCGTCCGGCACGCTCAGGTTGGCGCTCTGCGCGGCGGCGTGCAACTGGCTGAAATCGTTCGTGTGGTCGGTCGCCAGCATCTGGCCGTAATCTTTCACGTCCTGCGAAGATGCGTTGTCCTGCGCAAGCTGGCCCAGGTTGGCTTCCACCATGTCAATTTGCGCCGCCATGTTCACAAACTGCTGGTCCGTCATAGGGGCCCCGGCGGCCTTCTTCTGCGCAAGACCAGGAACTGCGCAGAGTGCCACACAGCAAACAACTGCGAAAATGCGTTTCATCTGATTCCCTCCCATTGAGATTGCATCTGCCAGGTAGGATGCGCGTGCGCGAGGCAGAATGGATTCAATGGGATGGATGGGTAAATACCCTTACCGGGATGTCTTCGCAGCCCACTTTGCCGCCAATCGCTGGACCCAGCCCTCTCTAGTGTCCCAGCAGCCCCTTCAACAAGCTGCCAGCCTTCTTCTTCGAAGTGGCATTTTGCCCCGCGAACTCGCTGCCCTTCGGCTTAAGCATCGCGCCCACGTCGGCGCGAATTACCGGGTTGGACGTGGTTCCCGTAATCGTCAGCGGAACGCCGTTGCTCGCCGCCGTATGCAGCACGTTTCCTGCCATGCCGCCCAGCGAAGCCAGCGCATTGTTCATAGTTTTGCCAACTCCGCCGGCGGTGTTCAGCTTCGCCACCATTTTGAAGTCCAGCGCACCTGAGCCCGTCACCGTTCCGTGACCGGTTGCCGTGCCAATCGCAGGGACATCAGCAAAAATGTTTTCCAGATCGGTCGCCTGCGCGGTGGAGTCCACTTCGGTGCGCAGCGTGCGAATCGCCGTCCCGCCGCTGCTGCCCCCAACGCTTTTCCCGAGCGACCCCAACCCGTTGATCTTAGACCCCAGATCAAAGCCTTCCAGCCGCGTATTTTCAATGTCAACCGGCCCCGCAATCCGCACCGCCGATGCCGGTCCGGTAATGGCCAGGTTCGCCGTCAGCGTGCCGCCGCGCAGCGACGACCCGCTGGGCAGCTTCACGCCAACCGCCGGAAGCAGCTCCTCGACCCCATCCACCGGCAACTTCGGCGCGGACAAGCGCAAGTCCAGCGCCACCGCCTGGTCTGTCATCTGGTAAGTGCCCGTCACGTGCGCCGCCACCGACCCGGTATGGATGGCGATATCGGAAACCTTCCCCGTGCGCCCTCCCAGGTCGCTGGTCGTGGCAAAGTCCACATTCACAGGATGCGGCGCCGGAGAGCCATGCGGCGAAAGCTTCAGGTCGTTCGCCTTGATCTGCCCCGTCGCCTTTAGCGTCTTGCCGTCCGACACGACCTGCCCATGAATATCAGCGATCATCGACACACCCTCCGCCGGAGTCACCGCGCCCGGCGCCACCGGGTCAAAATGCTTCACCTCAAGCTTCGCCCGCAGCGGAGTATTCACCGCATTCGGCTGCGCCACCGGCCCCGCCGTCCCATCCAGCTTCAGCGAACCGTCCCCCGGCAGGTCCGCCGTCATCTGGAACTCCATCGGCGTCGTGTAGGAAACGTGATGCACCGTCAGGTCCACATTGCTGTATACGAAGGACTTGTTCGTCACCGGCAGAGATGAAACCAGGACCTTGCCGTTCCTGATCCGCAGCTCGCCAATCGAAACATCCGGCGTGCCGCCCTTCTGGCCGCTCGCGGACTTCCCATTTTGTCCAAGGCTGGAAAAATTCCACTGCCCGTCTGATTTCTGAATCAACTGAATCTGCGGCGAATCCGCCTGCAGCTTCTCAATGCGCACCTGGTGATCAAACAGCAGCGCCGGCACGCTCACTCCGATATGCAGCGACTTCGCCTGAAAGAACGGATTTGTGCTGTAGGCCGGGTCATCGGCAATCGAAACATTGTCCGCAACCAGGCTGCCCGACCATAGCGAAAAGCTCAGATGCCCCAGCGTCACCTTGCGCCCCAGCGCGTTCGATATCTGCGCCTCGGCCGTGGGCCTGAACGTGTCCCCATTCACAAAAAACGGCACGATGAGCAGAAGGATCAGGATCGCGATAATGATTCCGCCCACGATCTTCACCCAGCGCTTTCCCCAAGCCCCGCGCCACGTTTCCGAATTTCCCAAATTTCTCGGCATTATCCACTCCCCCGCTCCGGAGAACACCCATTCTAGGACGCTCATCACCTTTTCACCATTGGCCGCCCCAAAACAAAGCTACCCGTTTCCCTCCAACTCGGCGCATCCTATTTATTGCCATGAGTATGACGAGACGGGAACGCTCCATTGTGAAGGGCATGATCGCCGGCCTGGTTGGCGGCCTTGCCGGGGCCGGCGCCAAAATGCTGGCCGAGAAAATCTTTCCTCCGCGCGTGGACGGCCAGACCCCGCCGCCTGTCGCGCTCGTCCAGCAGGTGACCGGGCACGAGCTGCCTGACGAGAAGCGCGAGAAAGCCACGCAACTCATCCATTGGGGATTCGGCGCCGCCGCCGGTGCCTTCTACGGCGCCGCCGTCGAGCTTGAGCCGTCGCTGGGGGCATGGAAGGGCGCGGCCTTCGGCATCACGCTCAACAAATTCACTCACGAAACCGTGCTGCCCAGGCTCGGCCTTACCCGCCCCAAAAAAGAGCAGCCCGCACAGGAGCGCATCAGCGAATGGGTCTCCCACGCCGTCTACGGGGTCTTCACCGATACTGTCCGCCGAGGCGTCCGCAAAGGGTTGGACTGAACACTGATTTCCGGGCCCCATCTTTGACAGCCGCGCACCGGAGGCCCCACGGATGGGTCTTCCTCTGTGGGGTGGTTCAGTGGATAGCAAAGGTGGAAAACTGAACGTTGCTATTGTCTGTTGCTTGGCCGCTGAGCCCTGTTCAATCCCTCACCGCTGATTCCTGAACGCTGAGCACCGGGCCGTCCACGCTCGCGCCTTCCGTCTCTTTCGTGACCTTCCTCAGCGATACCCTGTCCACGCGCGCCCAGATCAACCCCGTCGGAAGGATGCTGAGATAGGTCACGATCAGCAGCACCGTCGAGGAACCGAGCGCCGGTTCCCACGCCACTCCAAAAAGCCCTTGAAGCGCGGCCGCGATGAACGCAATCTGCGTGAACCATCCCACGACGGGCAACTGCACCACGCTCGACGCCATGCCCACCGCCATGAGCACCATGACTTCAGCCAGCGTCAGGTGGTGCAGCGGCGGCGAATTCACAAATGCGCGAAGACTGACCCAATACGCGCCGGTAATCAGCCCCCACATAAAGAGCGATAGCAGCAGCGCGTTCAGCACATCGCGCAGCGAAGCCAGCATGTCCAGCCCGTCGCGAAACGACGTGATTTTCGCAGCCACCGAACGGCCGAAGCTTTCCGAAAGCTTTCCCAGAACCTTTTCCGCCCCGGATGCAACCGCATGGCCACTCAGACGAATCATCGTGGCAAAAATCGCCAGCGCCGCGGTCCCCACCAGCCCCACCACCGCAATGTGCCGCAGGGCCTCGGGATGCGGAAGCGTTCCCCGGTCGGGCGCGAAGATCAGCACGGTAGAAAACAGAAGGGCCATGGCGCAAAGATCAAACATCCGCTCGACCACATACACGGCCACCTGCGAACTCAGCGACAGCCGGATCCTCCGCGCCACCAGATACGGCCTCATCAAATCGGCAGGACGTCCCAGCAGCGCGACTCCCGTGTAGCCGATAATCTGCGCGCCCAACACATCGAACCATCTCCGGCTGAAAAGACCGATCTTCGCGGCTGGTTTAAGGAACAAAACCCAGCGCATCGCGCGCACAACGTAACCCAACGAGATCAGCCCCACGCCCACGCCGATCATGCCCCAATTTGCCAGCCTAATCTGCTGGACAAAAACGGCCCAGTTGAAAGTGATGTGGTTCCGCGCATAGAGCGCCAGCGCCACCACCGCGGCAGCCAGCACCAGATAGAGAATCCAGGTTTTCTTTTTCAAGCCATCATCTCCATCTCTATTTGCTAGCCACCTGGTTAAGCGCGTAGTCCAGCGCGTGCGCCCGGTGTGCAGCCACGCGGCGGTTGAATTCATGAATCACGCGCGCCACATACTGCCGCGTTTCGCGATACGGCGGAATCCCATGCCAGTGGTCCACCGCCGCCGGTCCCGCGTTGTACGCGGCCAGCGCCAGCGCCAAATTCTCGTGGTAGCGCTTCAGCAGACTGTCCAGATATGCCGTCCCGCCGCGAATGTTCTGCCCCGGCGCAAAGGCGTCATTCACGCCGAGCTTCGCTGCGGTTCCCGGCATAAGCTGCATCAGGCCCTCGGCCCCGGCGCGACTCACCGCCTTGGGATTGCCCGCACTCTCCGCCCGCACCACACTCGCCAGCAAATCAGCATTCAGATCGTGCTGTTCGCCCGCACTTGCCAGCATCTGATGAAGCTCCGCTGGCGTCAGCGTTTCATCAACTTTTCTAACGTCTTTCGGAGCATCGGCCTTCGTGGCAATCGCCTTAGGCAAATCCACAAACTCGCTAGAAGCGATTTGCTCCGGCGCGACTTCAATGAAGTTCTTCCCCGCCGCATCCATATAAAGCCGCACGCGGCTGCCCAGCGGAACCCCCGCCGGAGCGCGGTGGTCGCAGATCAGGTCGTAGCCATTCCTCAGAGTCACCCGCTCGGCGGCGTGGGCCGAAACCGACGCGAGCGCCGCCACACCCAGCAGCGCCAGCAACCCCCATCCGAATGTGCGACAAAACGCCGGCATCAGGCCAAACATACCATTTTCAATGCGTGGATTCCCCTGCTGACTGGACGATGCTGCCCTCGGCTACGCTCTCGACAATCTGCTCCAGCACCCTCGCCACGCCATCTTCATCATTCGATGGCGCCACCCGCCATCCGCGTTCGCCCGCGCTCCGCAAAAGCTCCGGAGCGGCATTGGCCATCACCACCGGCTGCCCCACAAACTCCAGCATTTCCACATCATTAAAGTTGTCGCCGATGGCCATCATCTCCTCCGGCCCAATCCTCAGCGACTCGCCCAGCCTCCGCAGCGCCGCGCCCTTCGAGCAGCCCGGCGGCAGAATATCCAGAATCGCCAGGTCCCGCACCGGATACTCCGTCCGGTGCATCTCGATTTTCGGCCCCATCTCGCTTGCTTCGAGCCACTCCTCCGCCCGGCGCATCCCCGCCACCGTCCCGCACACCATGCCCTGCACCGGGGCCTCGCCCCCGTCGAAGGCCCGCTCCAGCGGCTTCACTTCCGCAATCCACTGCCGGTTGGCCTCAATCCAGGCCGCAATCCGCGACCGCACCTCCGCCAGCGACTCCAGCACCAGCTCGCCCGGCCCTTCGCGGTCAAACGTAAAAATGGAAGTCCCGCCAAACCGCCGCAGCGCCGGACACAGCTCCCGCGCCGTCTCCACCGGCAGAAAAAACCTGTCCATCGGCTCGCCGCCCATGGTGCGCGTAATGGACCCATTCGACGTAATCATCACCGTCTCCGCTTTCAGCCCGACCGGGCCAATCAGCGGAGCAGCATACGCCTGCCGCCGCCCCGTGGCAATCACCAGTTGGATCCCTGCGGCTTCGGCCTCCCGCAGCGCGCAGCAATTCCGCTCGCTGATCACCGTTCCAGCCGACGGAAGCAGCGTGCCGTCAATGTCGATGGCAATAAGTTTCGGCGGAAAGGCCATTACTTCTAGTTTATCGGGTTCGAGCGCGGGATATGCGACTGCGCGGGTGCGCGGGGGCCCCACATCTCGATTTTGAGATGTGGGAACAGGGCCTACTCATGCCGCAGCGCGGTCAGCGGATCAACTTCCGTGGCGCGGCGCGCTGGGCCGAGGCAGGCGAACAGGCCGGTGAGAATCACGATCAGGATGGCCCCGGCGAACGTCCAAGGATCAGTGGGATTCACATGCCAAAGCTCGTTGCGGATAAGCCGCGTGGCGCCCCACGCGCTGAACGCCCCGACCCCCACGCCGCAGAGGATCAGGATTCCTCCTCTTCGCAGCACCCCGCGCAGAATGTCGCCCCGCTGCGCGCCAAGCGCGATGCGAATGCCGGTCTCATGCGTTTGCAGCGAAACGTGATACGCCATCACGCTATAGACGCCGATCATCACCAGCAGCAGCCCGACCACAGCGAAGGTCGAAAGCATGATGAACTCAAATTCAGGCTGGGCATAAAGATTTTCGCTGAGCTGGTCCGCTTCTGAGACGGTTTGTCCCGATTGTGAGTCTCCTGTCTCGACATCCGGGTCCATCGACCATATCTGCTGGACAAGGGCCTTCGAGTAGCGGTCGGCATTTCCGCTGGTCCGGACGGACAGCCCGCCGACCATCTCCGGCATGAGCGTCCACGGAGCAAACGCCTCCGGCCGCGGCGGAGCATTGCCGCGTCCGAAATAAGGTGACTTTTGATCGGAAACAATCCCCACTACCTCAAACCAACTATGTGCGGGCGGCTTTGCATCCGTGGAAGCGTTTGCGGTCTTTTGCATCGCCGATCGCCGAAGATACATGTCATAGGCGGCGAAGTCGACCTTCTGTCCCAGCGGCTCGCTCTTCGGCAGAAACTTCTGGGCGAACGCCTGGTTCACCACCGCCACTTTGCGGCCCGCGAACACGTCTTCCGCGGACAACGTGCGCCCGCGCAACAAATGCTGGTTATGGATTCCGACATACCCATCGCCCACCAGGGCTACAACCGAGCGCCAGGGCTCGGAGTGGCTTTCGCCGCCGGTCACATCAATTGCGGTAAAAGCGCCACCTTGCGGGCTCGCGTACAAAACGCCGGGCATCTGTCGCGTTTTAGTGAGCAATTCCTGAAAGAAAGTTTTCCGCTGCGCAGCCGAGTGGTACTGGTTCCCCGGAAAACTCATGCTGAGGTCGAGGACAGATTTCGGATCGTAGCCCAGATCCTGGTGCGTCATGGTGAAGAAGCTGCGCAGCATGAGGCCCGCGCCCGTGACAAGTACGATGGCCAGCCCAATCTCCGCGACCACCAGGCCCGAGCGCAGTTTGGCGTGACGCAGCCCGGCGGCTGATCCGGTGCCCGCGCCCGAAAGTCGCGGATGCAGCGGCCCAACAACGGCGTGAATCGCGGGCACCAGCCCGCACAGGATCGTCGCCACAAACGCGATACCCAGCGAAGCGGCCAGAACGATTCCGTTCAGCTTAATTACGGACTCCTGCGGAAAGCTGTTGTAGGGAATCAGCGGAACGAGTTCCCGTATCCCGAGCCAGGCGAAAAAGCACCCGGCGACGCACCCAGCCACGGCAAGCACAAAGCTTTCCGTCAGCAACTGCCGGATAAGTCGCCAACGCGATGCACCCATTGATGCGCGCACAGCAATTTCGCGGTCGCGCGCGGTGGCGCGGGAAAGCAGCAGGTTCGCAACGTTGGTGCAGGCGATCAGCAGCAGCAGGGCGACCGCCCCCAGCAGCGGAGGCAGAATATGCGTGAACATCGGCGTCACGCGGTCCTGGAACGAGCGCGCCGTGACCCGGAAATTTTTCGGGTACTGGTTCGGATAGGCCTTGGCAAGTTGATGCGCGACGATATTAAGGTTCGCGGCGGCTTGCTGAATCGTCACTCCGGGCTTCAGCATTCCCAGCGGCCAGACGGCGTTGTCCCTGAGGTTCGGGTCATTGGCCACCGCGGCGCGGTCCATCGGGAAGGCGATAAAGATGTCTGTCCAGCCGGGCCTGAACCGGGGCGGCATAATGGCGATGAGCTGATACGGCGTGCCGTTCAGGTCGAACATCTTGCCCACAATTTTGGGATCGCTGTTGAACTGGTTCTTCCAGACCGCGTAAGTCATCATGAACACGGGCTGCGCGCCCGGCGCGGTGTCCGCCGGGGTGATCAGGCGGCCGATGAGCGGCTTCACTCCAAAAAACTGATACCCATTAGCGGTCTCGTCGGTGTCGGTCCATTGTGTGGTCTGGCCGCCATGCGTCCAGTGCAGCGCCGGAATAATCGTCCCGCCTTCCATGTCGCTGAAGACGTTGTTGTCCTTGCGGTAATCAAGAAATTCAGGGATGGAGAGGTATTCCCGCCCAAACCCGGAGGACTGCCCCTTGATGGGATCAATGGAAAAGCTGACCATACGGTCAAAATGGACATAGGGGAAGGTATCGATAACAACGCCATAGATGGCGCTGAAGATTACCGTGACGGAGCCGATGCCCAGCGCGAGCGCGAGCACCGCCATCAGCGTAAACTTCCTGTCTTTATTCAGGCCGCGAAGAGCGAACCGCAGGTCCCGCCCAATTTCGCCGAAGAAATTCTTCATCCCGCACCTTGCCTTGGCCAGGCGCAATTGAGGGAGGATTTTTGCCTGACCGCCGCAGCGCGTACCAGTCTATGCCTGTCGGCTGCTTGGCGACCAAATTATTTGATCAGGGTGCGGGTGCCCCACATCTCGATTTTGAGATGTGGGTACGGGTCAGCTAACGTGTAGGCTGTGCTGGCTCACAGCAGGTCACTTTTTCAAGCGCCGGACCCCAAAAACCTCAAGCCGGGTATCTGTAGTAAGGAGCGGGAGATTGTGCTGGATCGCATGAGTGGCAATCATTCGGTCGAAGGGGTCGGCGTGGTCGGCATCAAAACGTGCGGCGCGCAGCATTACCGCTGGTTCAAGTGGCATAAGTGTGTAGCCCAGGCCATCTTCGATATTCGCAACCAGGTCGTTCTCAAAATCCTCTGCTTCTGGAAGTTTGCCCAGCCGCACCTTCAAGCTGATCTCATAGAGCGTCGCCGAGGACACAAGAACTTCATTGTTGAGGTCGGCGATGATCTTCCTCGCCCACGGCTCGATGCGCTTTGAATTGATCGCAGCCCACAGAACATAGTGCGTATCAACGAAGAATTTCACTCACTCTCCCCGCGCCATGCCTTCATATCAGCCTCTGGAAGCTCATCGAAATCGGCGGGAATATTGAAGCCAGAGTGGTGAAACAGATCGAAGGGCCGCTCTTTAACGGGCTTCAGGGCAACGATCATCGCAACAGGTATCTTTTTCCTGCCGGTGGTCAATACAATTTTCTCGCCATGCTGGGCCTTTTTTACGAGGGCCGACAGCCTGGTTTTGGCCTCAAACATCGTCGATATGGTCATGGCCCCTCCAAAAACTGCTAGGAATATACTAGCTAAGATAAAAAGCGTTCGCAACTCGCCATCTCCTTCCCGGGATCTGTGGCCCATCGCCGGGTGCCGGATGCTCCATAACCAGCCTGAGCTTGCCGAACAGCCTCGCTTTCCAGATGTGGAACTTGTTTTCCAAAGGGTTGCTTCTGCTTTTGTTCTATTCCGCAACAGATTCGCCGGAATTATTCCTAAAGTGTCAACTTTCGAGACAAATCATGCCCCCGCGCGTGACTTTCTTGTTGGCCTTCCGCCCCCAAATGATAAGAAAGAAGGGCTGTCCCCAGGGAAATTCCAAACTGCTGTCACTGGTTCACTTTTTTCGGGTTGATCTTTGCTGTTCTGTTTGCCGAGGTTTCAATGAGGAAGTTCGAGCACGTTCTCTCAGGACACGCGCGTCCTGGAGTGTCCGCAGTCAGGTTCTTTTATAAGTTGTGTGGAAGCAGCCAGCCCTCCATCCTTCAGGCTTCGGATGGCGCCTTCTACGTCGTCAAGTTCAACGGCTTTCCCGGCTCTCAGGCCCTGGCGAATGAGGTCGTGGGGACCGCGCTGATTCGTCGCGCCGGACTGCCCGCACCCGACTGGATGCCGATCGAGGTCTCCAGCGACTTCCTCGACCAGAACCCCGCCCTCTGGTTCAGCAACGGAAATGCCCCCATTCG
>JAICYR010000066.1 GCA_025934135.1 Acidobacteriaceae bacterium
CGAAACCAGCGTTCGGAGGACGAGGCGGAGCGGCGCGGAGGCGGGCGGGCGGCAGGCGTTCTGGAGTAGACTTCAGCCGGGAGCAGGACGGAAATGAACGGGCAAAGGGCCATGGAACCAACGCTGACAATGATGCTGGGGACTCCGGTAATGGATGCCGGAGGGCGCCCCTGCGGACGCGTCAAAGACCTGGCCGTGGGCACGGGCGCGGAGGCGGGGCGTATCACCAGCCTGGTCCTGAAGACGCGGCAGGGTCCGCAACTGGTGGCCGCTACCAGCCTGCGGCAGACCGCCAGCGGCGCATTGGAGATGCGCGACGGCACCGCGCCGGAGCCGCTGCGGGGCGGGGAAGACTTCGTTTTTCTGAGTCAGGATGTGCTGGACCAGCAGATCATTGACGTCCACGGGCGCAAAGTGGTCCGGGTGAATGACGTGGACCTGCAATGGTTCGCGCAGGATGGCGTGGAAGACTTGCGCGTGCGCGAAGTGGAAGTGGGCCTGCGGGGCGCGGTGCGGAGGCTGCTGCATGGGGTGCTTCCGGCGGCCGCCGTGAACGCGATGGCAATGCGGCTCCCGGCGCGGGTTATCCCTTGGGAGTTTGTGGACCTGATTGAGGTGGACCCCGCCCGCCGGGTGAAGCTCAAGATTGAGCACGAGCGGCTGGCGCAACTGCATCCCTCCGACATTGCGGACATTCTGGAAGACCTTGCTCCTGCGGAGCGCGAGGCAGTCCTGACCACGCTCGACGAGGAGTTGGCCGCGGACGCTCTGGAGGAGGTCGAGCCGAAGCTGCAAAAGTCCCTGATGGAAGGCCTGGATTCGGAGACAGCGGCGGGCATTGTCGAGGAAATGGATCCCTCGGCCGCGGCGGACCTTCTGGCCGAGCTCCCCGAATCGCGCTCCGAAGCGATTCTGGAAGAAATGAGCCCGGACGAGCGGAAGGACGTCGAGGAACTGCTGGAGTTTCGGGAAAACTCGGCTGCCGGGCGCATGACGACGGAATATGTGGCCGTATCGAAGGCGGCGACGGTAGCAGACGCGGTACGGGCGCTGCGCGAGTTCGACGGCGATATTGAAACCGTCACGGAGATTTATCTGATCGACGACAAGGACATGCTGGAGGGTGTCGTCCCTCTGGCGCGCATCGTGCTTGCCGAGCCGGAAACCAGGCTGGAGTCATTGGCGGAAGCTCGTGTGATTTCGTGTCCAGCGAACGAACGGCAACAATACGCGGCAGCATTATTTGACAAATACAATTTGCGAGCATTGCCCATCGTCGATAACGAAGGGCATCTTGTAGGCGTGATCGAAGCAGACCATGTCATCGCATTTCTGCGGCAGAGTAGATAATCACCATCTCTGATATGTTCAGTCTGGAGCCCTCGCTCCATTTGTCCTGGAAACGGTTTTCTACTCATGCTGAAGCGCTGGAGAACCCGGATTTTTCTGTTCCTCGCCGTGCTGGGGCCCGGGTTTATCACCGCGAATGTTGATAACGATCCCAACGGGATCTTCACCTATTCGCAGGCCGGCGCGCAGTTCGGATACTCGCTCCTCTGGACCATTATTCCCATCACCATCGCGCTCATCGTCGTGCAGGAAATGTGCGCGCGCATGGGCGTGGTCACGGGCAAGGGCTTGAGCGACCTCATCCGCGAAGAGTTCGGCCTGCGCGTGACCGTGATCGTGATGTTTCTGCTGGTGCTGGTGAACTTCGCCAATGTGGTGGGCGAGTTCGCGGGCGCGGCCAGCAGCCTGGAGCTGTTCCACCTGAGCAAGTACATCTCGGTGCCGATCGTCGCCGTGCTGGTTTGGCTGCTGGCGGTGCGCGGAGACTACAAGAAGGTCGAAAAGATATTTCTCGTGGGCTCGATGTTTTACTTCGCCTACATTATTGCCGGCGTTCTGTCGGAGCCGAGCTGGCATACGGCCCTTGTCGCCACCGTCAAGCTGCCGTCTCGCCATTCATGGCAGCAAACCGGCTACCTCTTTCTGGTCATCAGCGTCATCGGGACCACCATTTCGCCGTGGATGCAGTTTTACCTTCAGTCCTCCATTGTTGAGAAGGGCGTGCGCGTGAAGGATTACGCGGCGTCGCGGCTTGACGTGATCGTGGGGTCGATCTTTACCGACGTGGTGGGATGGTTCATCATAGTCGCCTGCGCGGCCACGCTCTTTACGCACGGAATGGGCGCGATCCACGATGCCTCCGACGCGGCGGCCGCCATGAAACCGCTGGCTGGCGAGTATGCATTTCTGCTCTTCGCCTTCGGGCTGTTTAACGCCTCGTTTTTTGCCGCTTCCGTGCTGCCGCTTTCGACGGCCTACGTGGTTTGCGAAGGGCTGGGGCTTGAGTCCGGCGTGGACAAGAAGTTCCGCGAGGCCCCGTTTTTCTATTGGTTCTATACGGCGCTTATCGCGGGAGGAGCGGCGGTGGTGCTCGTTCCCCGCTTTCCCCTCATTCACTGGGCCATTGAGTCGCAGGCGCTCAACGGGGTTCTGCTGCCCATCGTGATTGTCCTGATGCTGCTGCTGGTCAACCGCCGCGACCTGATGGGCAAGTACACCAATTCACGCTGGTTCAACGCGATCGCCTGGATCACCGCCATTGTGGTCAGCGGGCTTTCCATTATTTGGATGGTGGGGGTTTTTCAGGGCAGGAGTTGAGGTATACTAAACATACGCTCGTACTTGAGTGGGTTTATCACCGCACGTAATGCTCCTTAGCACTGCCTGCCGCTACACCTTCCTCGAAATTAGCGAATACCAACACCAAAGGAATTACTCCATTATGGAACAAGGCACTGTTAAGTGGTTCAACGATGCGAAGGGCTTCGGGTTCATCACCCGCGACGCCAACAATGAGGACATTTTCGTCCATTTCTCGGCGATCAGCGCCAACGGCTTCCGCAGCCTTCAGGAGGCGCAGCGCGTGCAGTTTGACGTGGTCAAGGGCCCCAAGGGCCTGCAGGCGGAGAACGTTCAGGCGGTCTAAGCTCTGACGGCTTGTTGAAACGGGAGGGCCAATCGGCTCTCCCGTTTTTCTTTGGAAGCGGACCTCTCGCAGGTCACAATAAAAAACACAAAAAGAATTGCATCTTGACAGCGGCCCTGCCGCGTCCAATACTTAACCAAATGGTTAAGCGATTCGGAAATCTCGATGCCACGTTCTCCGCCCTCTCAGACGGTACTCGCCGGGAGATGCTGATGGCGTTGATGCATGGGGAAACCACTGTGTCCGACTTGGCGCGTCCGCACCAAATGTCCTTGCCCGCAGTCATGAAGCACTTGGGCGTGCTGGAGCGGGCCGGGCTGGTGGAACAGAACAAGATCGGACGCGAGCGCCGCTGCCGGCTGACGGCGGGCGCGCTGAAGCCCGCATCGGACTGGATCGCGCAGTATCGCCAATTCTGGGAGCGGCAGTTTGACGCTCTCGACCGCTTTCTGGCGGAACCACAACCTTCAACCGAGGAGAAGAAGTCATGCCGCAAGCAGAAGCAATCGCACCGCTCGAATTGATCGTGAACCGCACTTTCAACGCGCCTCGTGAACGCGTCTTTCGCGCCTGGACGGAGGCCGCCCAACTGGACCAATGGTTCGCGCCCGCGCCCGGCAGAGCCGTGAAGTCGTCGCTCGACGTGCGCGTGGGCGGCGCGTACCGGATCGAGATGCGCAACGCGGATGGTCAGGTCTACGTCGCCACGGGAATTTATCGCGAAATTGAGCCTCCGCAGCGACTGGTGTTCACATGGGACGCCGAGGGTGCGATGGAGCCGGTAAAAGACACGCTGGTGACGGTGGAATTTTTCGAGGCGGGCGACGCGGGAGAGAAGACGCAGGTCACGCTTACCCACCAGAACTTCCAGTCGGCTGAAATGCGGGATCGGCACGAGCATGGCTGGACAGGATGCCTGGACCAGTTGCAGAAGTTCGCGGATAACGCGTAGTCAGAAGACCAAGGATTGCCGGCTTTCAGTTCATCGAAGACCGGCAATCTTTTACACTTTGGTTGTGGACTATGTTTCCAACGGCGTAAAGCTTTTCTACACAGTCATTGGCGAGGGGCAAGCGGTGGTTCTGCTGCATCCCACGCCCTGCGACCATCGTTTCTGGCTGCGCGCAGCAGAGGCGCTGGCAGGGAAGTACCGCGTGATTTTGCCCGACCTGCGCGGCCACGGCCAATCGGAGGCGGGAGAAGGCGCCATCACCATTGAGCAACTCGGCGCGGATGTGGTGAGGCTGCTGGATGAATTGAAAGTCCAGAAGGCGCTCTTCGGGGGCTGCTCTATCGGCGGCTATACGCTGTATGAGCTTTGGCGGAACGCCCCGGCGCGAGTGCAGGCGCTGGCGTTTTGCTGCTCCAAACCGCAGGCCGATACCGAAGTCGGGCGCGCGCAGCGCGAGCAGATGATTTTGCAAATTCGCGAGCGCGGCACCGCTGATTTTATCGAGACGCAATTGGAGAAGCTGATCGGGCCCACGGCGCGGCAGCGGCATCCGGAGCGAATTGCCGAGGCCCGGGAGATGATGCTGGCCATGACTCCGGCGGCAGTCGTCGCGGTGCAGCAGGGGCTGGCGGCGCGTCCGGACTCGGTGGAGACAGCGCGGGGAATTCGCGTACCGGCGTTTGTGCTGGCTGGAGGCGAAGACCCGGCATCGACTCCGGCGGACATGAAGCTGCTGGCGGAAACGATTCGCAACGGCGGCTATGGCGCCGAATATACAGAACTGCGCGACGCCGGGCACTTCGCGCCGTGGGAACAGCCGCAGATGGTGGGCAGGATGCTGCGGCGCTTCTTCGATTCCGTCGTGGGTTGAGCCTACAGGTTCGGCTGAGATTCGGCTGCGGTGCCAGGAACAAGCGTCGGCAAATTGCTCGTGTGCCCCACCTCGTGCAACACGGCGTCCAGGTGTTCCAGCACTTCGTCGACGGTCATGGTGTACATTTCCCGCCCGTTGTCGTAGCCGGTCTCGACGGCCTGCTTCAAGTAGCGACCTGCAATCTGCGCGGCGAGCGCGTCGGTGATGGCGTTGCCGGTGCGCTTCTTGTACTCCACCCAGGCGATGCAGGGCAGAGCAATCGAAACGGGACGTTCATTCACGTCAAAAAGAATGTCCACGGCGTCGGCGTGACGGGTGGAAATGGCGACAACGTTGGCCGTCCAGCGGCAGTGCAGGGACTCTCCGGTCCAGCGGTCAGTTACTTGAAAATCTTCATACATGGCTACTCTTAAGGTAATGGGCGCTCGCCGTTGCCGCAAGCGAGCCTCAGTTTTGGTGGTGAGCCAGTTTGATTCTGGCTCAGCGCTCACGACATACTCTTCCACTTCATGAAGAAGAACGACGCCTGGTCCGTCTCCGAACGCAACTAACTCCGCTGACTCGTCGCTGACCTGCTTGCGTCAAACGGAGTAAAATAAAGCTAGCCACGAAAGGTCTTTCCTCTTAATGGGGGCGTCACGGTTTCGACGGGATCGATTGCGGCAAAGAGGCATGCCGGGGTGTGGACACCCGTAATCGCTCACAAAACTTTAAGTGCCGAACCTCAATTCGCACTTGCTGCTTAATTAACTAAGTAGCCGTCTCCCGGGGCTTTGCCTGCGGGCTTTCGGAGAGGCGTCGCACAGCAGGCTGGTCCTCATGGCTGGGTACGGGCCGCGAGGGCGAGATCTACGGACTAGCGATGCGCGCATCTTGTCGGTTCTGAGCGCGCAAAGCGAAACCAGCCGGAACACGACTGAGCATGGAGCCTCTCTTTGTTGCCAACGATTTCGGACGCGGGTTCGACTCCCGCCGCCTCCACCAATCTGCTCATGGACTTCAAGTACATGGACGGCTACAAGTCTTCTTAAAGCGATAGATTCAGCAATGCGCGCGGTTGCAGTTGCTCTATGACAGATAAAAGCAGCCATGCACTATACTGCGGTGAGCTTCAAAATAGCTTCCAGATTCATCTTGAAGGTTGAAGAATGCCGACTCTGAATCGCCGTGAACTGCTCCTCTCCGGGCTGGCTCTATCCGCATCAGCCGCAATTACCTCAAGTGCTTTCGCAAAAGCCAACGCCGCTCTGGAGAGCTTCGCCGGCCAGCCATTTGGCGCGGTATCTCCCCGGGAAAAACTCCTCTTCGACTTCGGATGGAAGTTCACCCTCGGCAACGGAAATGATCCTTCCAAAGATCTCGGCTTCGGAATGGGGCAAGGCGACTTTGCGAAAACCGGCGATTTCGAATTTGCAACGGCAAAATTCGATGACTCAAAGTGGCGCTCGCTGAACCTGCCTCATGATTGGGCGGTGGAACTGCCCTTTGTGTGGGACGAAGAGCAGAAATCGCACGGCTATAAGCCGCTCGGCCGCCGCTACCCTGAAACCAGCGTTGGCTGGTATCGCCGCGTTTTCGAGATTCCCGCCAGCGACCAGGGCCGCAGGATCGTACTGGAGTTTGACGGGGCATTCCGGGACGCGCTCGTTTTTGTAAACGGATGCTTTATTGGCCGCAACGACAACGGTTACGCTCCCTTCCGCTTCGATATCAGCGATTTCCTCCACTACGGCGAAAAGAATTACGTCGTGGTCCGCATGGACGCAGCCTTCGGAGATGGATGGTTCTACGAGGGCGCAGGACTCTACCGTCACGTCTGGCTGATTAAGCACGACCCACTACACCTCGGCGCGTGGGAGAGCTATGTTCGCACCGAAGTGCATGGCCAAACCGCGACTCTCGATCTGGGCACCGTGGTCATGAATTCCGGAGCAAAGGCCGAAGGCGGGAGCGTCCGCTGGCAGATCCTCGATCCTGACGGAAAAGCGATAGCCACTGCCTCCGCTCCCGCGCAGAGCGTCAATCCCGACGGCTCTGCCACTTTCACCGCGAAAGCCCGCTTCACGAATCCCACACTATGGACACTCGAGGAGCCCAGGCTTTACTCGGCAATTGTCACCATCGAATCGGAAGGCAAGACGATTGACGGCGAGAAGGTGAACTTCGGCGTGCGCACCATTCGATTCGACGCCGATAACGGCTTCTTTCTGAATGGCGAGCCGGTGAAGGTGCAGGGTACGTGTAACCATCAGGACCATGCGGGTGTCGGCGCCGCGCTTCCCGACCGCCTGCAGTACTTCCGAGTGGCCGTGCTCAAGGAGATGGGCTGCAACGGTGTCCGCACCTCGCATAACATGCCTACTCCCGAGTGGGTGGAGGCATGCGACCGCCTCGGCATGATGATGATGTGCGAGACGCGCCAGATGAGCTCGAACCCTGAAGGGCTGGAACAGCTCGCCCTCATGATCAAGCGCTACCGTAACTCGCCGTCGATCATCCTCTGGTCCATGGGCAATGAAGAGTGGTATTTGCAGAAGGACCCCTCCGGCACGGCTGTGATGGCCGACATGGTGCGCCATAGCCACGAGCTCGACCCCACGCGCCTTTGCACCGCCGCCGTGAATGGCTCCTTCTACACCGGGATTTCAAAATCTCTCGATGTAGAGGGATTCAATTACAACCTTGATGCCCCCGATGCCTATCACAAGTCGCACCCCACTCAACCCTGCATCGGGTCCGAAACCGCCAGCGCGATCGCTACGCGGGGCATCTACCGCACCGATCCCATGCGCAATTGGCTGAGCGCTTACGACGTCAATCAGCCCGGATGGGGAGAGCTAGCTGAGGACTGGTGGAACTTTTACGCCGCGCGCAAGTGGCTTGCAGGCGGTTTTGCGTGGACGGGATTTGACTACCGCGGCGAGCCCACACCTTACGGATGGCCTTCCATCAGCTCGCAGTTCGGAATTGCCGATACCTGCGGCTACCCCAAAGACACCTTCTTCTATTACAAGTCCTGGTGGGGCAAGGAGCCGGTGCTTCACCTCTTCCCGCACTGGAACTGGGAGGGGGAAGAGGGTGAACCCATCTCCGTCTGGGTCCACTCCAACCTTGACTCCGTCGAGCTGTTCCTCAATGGCAAGAGCCTCGGCAGCAAGAGCATCCCGCGGCTCAAACACGTTGAGTGGAAGGTCAACTACGAACCAGGTGTTCTGGAGGCGCGTGGCACCAAAAATGGCAAAGTCGTGATGACCGAGAAGCGTGAGACCACCGGCAAGCCCGCTTCGATCCGACTGAGCGCCGACCGCAATACCATCAACGCCAATGGTGAAGACGTTGCAGTGCTGCGCGTCGAAGCCCTCGATGAGAAGGGCCGATTGGTTCCAACTGCCGACGACTTGATTGAGTTCACCGTTTCCGGGTCCGGATCGATCATCGGCGTAGGGAACGGCGACCCAAACTGCCACCAGTCCGACAAGGGATCAAAGCGCAGCCTCTTCAACGGATTTGCGCAAGTCATCGTGCAGGCGACCAAGACACCCGGCCAGATCACGATCGAGGCAAAGACCCCCGAGCGCCGGGCTCAAATCGTTTCGGCGACGCTCACCCTAACGGCGCAAGCTGCCAAGGAGCGCCCGTTTGTGGCCTGATACCTCTGAATGTTGGCTACACGATTAGAAAAGACATGAACTGACGATCCGATATGGTTCACGGTTACCAGTTCATCTGCTGCATTCGTCTGAGGATGACCGCGCTGTAGCTATTCATGCGCTCGGGCCTTCGCTTGCGGGGAGCCGGGAGAATGGCGGCGAGCCGTGCCGCCTGTTGGCGGCCGATATTCTTGGGCGAGGTTTTGTCATAGTAACGACACGCCGACTCTGCGCCATAAATGCCAGGACCCCATTCAACGACATTGAGGTAGAGCTCGAGGATCCGCTGCTTGCCGAGGACGAGTTCGGCCACCGGCACCAGGGTGGCCTCCGCACCCTTGCGGAGGAAGGAGCGGCCCGTTCCGAAGAACAGGTTTTTGATCAACTGCTGCGTGATTGTGGAACCTCCGCGCGTGCGACCGCCTTCCATATCTTCCGCCGCGGCGAGTCGAATCTCGTGCCAATCAAATCCATGATGCTGGTAGAAGCGCGCATCCTCCGCGGCGATGACAGCGTGCTGTAGGTTGGGCGAGATCTGGCGGAGCGGAATGAATCTGTACCGTTTCTGATAGGGCGTGCGGTGCATCCAGGATTGCACGCGGCGCTGCATATGAACTGCCGTTGTGGGCGGGTCGATCCACCGCACCGCAACAAGAAGCAGCGCGGCAAGCGACCAGAGAAGGAATACGCCGATGAGAAGCAATCGAAGAATGGATCGGAGGAAGTCTGCCCGAAATAGGCTTTTGGAGAGTGTGGATGGCCTTGCTGTCACACCTCAGTATAGGCTGGAGGCCGATTGCCGCTGATGGAGATGAAGACGGCGAGCGTGACGAGTGAAGAATGCTCCCGCGATCAGGGTGATGCTGCTGGATCGGATATCCAAATGCATTAGTGGCGATCCTGGGTGCGTTGATAATCCATTAGTATGATCTTCACCCGCTTTTTCCAGGAGTACTATGAACCGCCGCCGCTTTTTGATGACCAGTGCCGCTGCCGCGTTGACTCTCAAATCTTTTGCAAATGCTTCCGCCCAAGCCGCTTCCGGCGCTCATTCAGCGACCCTTACTCTTCATACCGACAAAACGGGATTCACAATTCCAGCAAACTTTGTGGGTTTATCTTATGAGACGCAGCAACTTTCGAATTCAAGTTTCTTCTCCCCTTCAAACAGAGCACTTGTGACGCAATTTCGCGCCCTCGCGCCACATGGGGTTCTTCGCCTCGGGGGCAACACTTCCGACTACGCATTCTTTAAGTCTTCACCCCAGGCAACACCGCCGCCCCGGTCCAAGCGGCCTTACAAGGTTGGTGATCCCAATCCCAACTTGACCTACGACGTTACGCCTGAGGCCATTCGCAATCTGCGCGGTTTTCTCGATGCAACGGGATGGACCTGTCTGTATGGCATTAATCTCGGCACCAACACGCCCGACATTGCGGCGGAAGAAGCTGTCTTCGTAAATAAGACCCTTGGCGAAAGGCTCGAGTATTTCCAGATCGGTAACGAGGCTGACCGCTTCGGCTCAACAATACGTGACCCGAGGACCTGGAACGCGAACACCTATATGGATGAATGGCTGAAATTCGCCGATGCCATCCGCGCGCGTGTTCCAGACGCAAAGTTCGGCCTGCCGGATACCTCCGGGAATCCTGAATGGTATGCGGTTGTTGTCGACCGGCTCATCGCGCTTTCCAACCCGCCGAGGGTCGGTGCGCTGACGCATCATTCTTATTTCGGCGGCCCGCCTTCCAACCCAAAGGTGAACATCAACGCCGTTCTTCATCCGGACCCGCACGTTGACAAACTCGCCAGCGATATCAGCGCCGCCGCTGCCCGGCTCGGGAAAGCGAAGCATCGCAGGGTCCCCTATCGCATGACCGAGGGCAACACCTGTTATCGCGGCGGCAAGCCCGGAGTGTCGGATGTATTTGCCGCATCGCTGTGGGCTGCTGACTACCTGCTCAAGCTTGCCTCGCTCGGCTATTCCGGCGCCAACCTACATGGAGGCGAGGGCAAGATGGTTGCCAACTCACTGGGAGGCACGCTTCCGGGTGAAGCGCTGATGCCCAACCCCAATATCCCGCACCCTCGGCCTTTCTACACGCCGATTGCCGATATCGACGGCCGCTACGTCGCCGAGCCGGTTTCGTTCGGAATGCGGTTTGCCCAGCGGTTCGCCGGCGCCACGCTGCTGGAACTCGATTTCGATCCTGGCGCGGTAAACGCCACCGCGTATGCGGCAAGGCTGACGGACGGGCGCACGTTGGTTGCGATCATCAATAAGGATGCGAGGAATGACCTCCGCATCGATCAACCCAAGTGGCGGACTGTTGAGACGCTTACCGCACCAAAGCTGACGTCGACGAAGGTCATATTGGGGTCTGCTGCGAACCGGCATGCGACACTCGTCCCGGCGGCAAGCGCGGCAATTTTCGAAGTCCGAGGATGAAAACGCCCTGGCGCAATATGCTTTACATTGGAGCGCGAGGTCTGGCAGTCTATCGGCGCACCCGGAAACAGTTTTGTCACCCTCTGATGCCAATAAACACGAGAAGAAAATTCAGGAATGGAAACCCAAGGTGTACTGACAGTTGAAGTCGCGGCCCTATCCGACGTAGGTTGCAAGCGTTCCAACAACGAAGATTCCTTCGGCTACGATCTTGAGGCCGGGATATTTGTTGTTTGCGATGGGATGGGCGGACTCGCGGCGGGTGAAGTGGCCAGCAGCACGGCAGTTGCGGAACTGCTGGAGCACTTCCGGCAATCGTCCGCTCAGGAAGCCGACTGCGAACACCGGCTGCGTGATTCCATTCTTCATGCGAACAGCAAGGTGCGCGCGCTGGCGCAGAGCCGCGAGGAACTGAACGGGATGGGAACCACGCTGGTTTCGGCCTGCGTAGATGGGCGCAAGCTGGTGATCGGAAATGTGGGGGACAGCCGGGCCTACTTTTTGCGCGGTGGCGAGTGCGTCCAGATTACGCACGACCACTCGTACATTGCCGAGCAGGTGCGCCTGGGAAAAATGACAGTGGAGGAGGCGGGGGCGTCTCCGCTGCAATCGCTGATTACGCGCGCCGTGGGCACGGCGGACGCGGTCGAGCCGGACATTTTTACGGCGGAGCTTGGGAATGGGGATACGCTACTGCTGACCACGGACGGGCTGTCGCGCTATGCGGACCGTGAACGGATCGCCAGCGTGATGCGTGCCGCTCCGGATTTGCAGGGCGCCTGCCGCGCATTGATTGACACGGCGCTGCAGCAGGGCGCGGCAGACAACGTGACGTGCGTGCTGGTGCGGTTCACTGAGTAGAGCTTGCGCGAAGCACCATTTCCTTAAATCTCATTCCCGGCGGCGGATCGGATTGCGGCCCAGAGTTCTTTGAGCCCGGCACCCGTTTTGGCGGAGCACAGCAACACGTCTTCCACCTGCAAGCCTTTCCTGAGAGCGGCCTGCGCCTTGGCGCGTCCGTTGCCCGAGAGTTTGTCGGACTTGGTGGCGACGACGATGAGGTCGCGCCCCGTTTGCTTGAAAAACTCGATGAGCTGGATGTCCGGCTGCTGCGGCGGGATGTTGCTGTCAACCAGACAGAGGCAGAGCGCGAGCGTGGGGCGTTCGGCCAGATAAGGCTCGATGAATTTGGGCCACTCGGCGGAGATGGATTTAGAGATTTTGGCGTAACCGTATCCGGGCAGATCGGCAAAGTAGATCTGCGGCTGCTGGCGCTCGGGCCGGTCAGTGATGGCAAAGAAGTTGATGGCTCGGGTGCGTCCGGGGGTGGAGGATACTTTGGCCTGTTTAGAGCCGAGGAGCGCGTTCAGCAAGCTGGATTTGCCTACGTTGGAGCGGCCTAGGAAGGCGACCTCTGGAATGGACGGCGCGGGAAACTGCGCGGGCGAATGGGCCGAGAGGACGAATTTGGAGGAGACTCGCATGAGGAGGGCCAACCGTCAGTATAGTTGGGCGATCTCTTTTGTTCCCGGTTATCTGCCGTTTGGCTTGCGGAGCTTGTGGGTGCGCTGCTTGACAAGCCTTTGTCGGCCGGAAGAGGATTCCTGCGCAAGACAAGCCGCGACTTGCTCTCCTGGCTGTTCGCGCCGCGGTTACGTGGCAAGCATCTCAGATGAACGAGGAGCGATTTCCATGAAAGCTAAAAAGAGCTGTAAGGTACTCACTCTGGTGCTGGCCGTTTTGCTCGGCGTGGCCATGACCCCTTGCGTACTCCATGCGCAAAGCCAGAGCACGGCAACATCCACCAACTCAACCAAGGCGGCAAAGAAAAAGGCGAAGAAGGAAGCGAAAAAGGCCCGCGCGGAGCAAAAGAAGGCCAATGCTGAGCAAGAGAAGGCGAACCAGGCGACCGCCTCCGCAACAGATTCGAGTTCAAAGGCCGACAAGCGGAAGGCCGCGAGAGAAGCCAAAAAGGCGCGCGCGGAGCAAGAAAAGGCCAGCGCGGAACAAGAGAAGGCCAGCAAAGCCGCCGTTGCGAACACCAGCGCGACCGCTGCTCCGGCTGCTCCTTCCGCGAACGAAGCCGCCGCAAGGCGTGGGAGGACCCGTCCTGTCGCGACCACCCAGCCGGCCACGCCTCCGTCCGCAGGAATGGTGTGGGTGAACACCGAAACCAAGGTCTACCATAAGGCGGGATCGCGGTGGTATGGAAAGACAAAATCAGGCAAGTGGATGACTGAAGCCGAGGCGCAAAGAGCGGGATACAAGCTGGCCAAAAGATAGGTCCGTAAAACCATCGGGGGCGACAGGCGACAGGTCCCCGATTCGACGCTTCGCTTGCCTATAGCCGAAAAGGAGGGAAATTCCATGTCAATTTTTGACACCGTAAAGGAAATGGCCGGCAACGCCGGATTGGAAAGCGGCCTGCTCGGCCATGTAATGGAGATGGTCAACAATCCTGAGACGGGCGGCCTGACGGGGCTGGTCCAGCGCTTCCACGAGAAGGGGCTGGGAGGCGTCGTGAGTTCGTGGATAGGACGAGGCGCAAACCAGGGGATCAGCGCCGAGCAGATTGAGCAGGTGGTTGGACAAGACAGGATCAACGCCATCGCTTCGAAATTTGGCATCCCCCCGGAGGAGGCGAGCGCGAAGCTCGCGCAATATCTTCCCACCGTCATTGACAAGTTGACCCCTGGCGGGAGCGTTCCGGCGACTTCAGAAACCGCATGAGAATGGCCCAATCCGCCTGATTCGGAAGGGACCACCAGGGGCCTGACAAGGCCCTTTTTTCTTTGGCGCGAATGCGATGATGGGGTTGGATGAAGAAGCGGGCGTTGGTCTCATGGAGCAGCGGGAAGGATTCGGCGTGGGCGCTGCATGTGATGCGGCAGCGCGGCGAGTACGAAATCGCCGGCCTGCTCACGACGATGAATGCCGCGTTTGACCGCGTGGCGATGCACGGCACGCGGCGCGCGGTGGTGGAGGCGCAGGCGAAGGCGGCGGGTCTGCCGTTAAGAACCATTCCACTGCCCTGGCCGTGTTCGAATGAGCAGTACGAAGCAGCGATGGGAGGAGCGTGCGCGCAGGCCGTGGCAGAGGGCATCGAAATCATGGCGTTTGGCGATCTGTTTCTGGAGGACGTGCGAGCGTATCGGGAAGAGAAACTGAAGGGGACTGGTCTGGAGCCGGTGTTTCCGCTATGGGGATTGCCGACGGACGCACTGGCGCGGGAGATGCTGGCCACCGGGCTGCGGGCGCGGATTGTCTGCCTGGACCCGGCAAAGCTTCCGCGGGAGTTTGCCGGGTGTGATCTGGACGAATCCGTACTCGACGCGCTGCCGGAGGGGTGCGACCCGTGCGCGGAGCGTGGCGAGTTTCATACTGTGGCGTATGCTGGGCCGATGTTCGGCGATCCTATTGCGCTGGCGAATGGGGACGTGGTGGAGCGGGACGTCTTTGTGTTTGCAGATGTGAAGATTGTCGGGCCCGACGGCGAACATTCGTAGAGCCACACGCGATGCCGTAGTTCCTGCATCTAAGCGGTTGATCGCAGCCGCCTGAGCATGAAGGTGGCTGGAATTCCCAATCTGAAGGAGACGATGCAATGAAGCGGAAACTTTCGTGGTTCGCCACCGTGGTGTGCGCGCTGGCGCTGGTGGTTGGTCTGGGCGTGGCAAGCGGAAGCGCAATGGCGCAGTCGGCGGCCAAAACATCAGTGGGGGCGCAGACGCATCTTATTGACATAAACACCGCCAGTGCGCAGCAACTTGAGACATTGCCGGGGATTGGCAGCGCGTATGCACAGAAGATCATCAGCGGACGTCCTTACGCGAAAAAAACCGATCTGGTGCGGAAGAAGATCATTCCCGAGTCGGCCTACAAGAAGATTGAAAGCAGCATCATCGCCAAAGCAAAGAAGTAGGGGAAGCACGGCTGTTCCTCGAGTGGCGTCAACAAAGGAGCAAGCGAACCGAGGGGAGGGAAAGCCATGTCAATTTTTGATCGTGCGAAGGATTTGGGCAGCAGCGATGCGGTAAAGAACCTGGCGGACAGTGACACGTTGAAGAAGATGGTGGCCAGCGATACCGGGGAAGATCCGGGATTTGTGGGCGAAGCGATCAACATGGTGAAGGACCCGTCCACTGGCGGGGTGAGCGGGTTGATGAAGAAGTTTCAAGAGAACGGGCTGGGCGATACCGTGGAGTCGTGGGTGGGTCCGGGCGGGAGCCATACGATCACGGCGGATCAAATTAAGAACGTGCTGGGAGAGGACCGCATCAATCGCATGGCGTCCAAGTTCGGGATGTCCGCGGATGATGTGTGCGCGAAGCTGGCCAAGGTGCTGCCCGCCATTGTGAGCAAGATGATGCCCGGGGGCGCGGCTGCCGCGGCTGCGTAGTCCCCCAGCAGAGACTCGCTGGAAATGAGAGTGGCAAGCATTGCGGCGCAAATGCGCCGACAAAATATCCCTGCGAAAATTGAGCCATGGCGCGTGCGTTCGATTGCGATGTGGTTGTGGTGGCGGCCGGAGTTGCTGGCCTGACGGCGGCGCGCGGGCTGGCTGAAGCAGGCGCTTCTGTTGTCCTGCTGGAGGCGGCGGAGCGGGTTGGCGGGCGTGTGCATACGGTGCGGCTGGCCGGAAGCAACCTCCCGGTGGAAACAGGCGCGGAGTTTGTGCATGGGCGTCCGCCGGAGTTGATCGCGCTGGCCCACGAAGCCGGACTGACGCTGGTGGAGCGCGAAGGCAAGTTCTATTCCTTTGAAAATGGGCGGTTGGACGAGGCGGAGTGGGAAGACTCCGCCTTCGAGGTGCTGGACCAGCTTCCGGAGGAGGGCGACCAGCCGTTTTCGGAATTTCTTGCCAGTCAGAAGCTTCCGGAGAAGACCGCGAAGCGCGTAACGGATTATGTGGAAGGCTTCAACGCGGCGGATGCGCGGGTGATCGGTACGGCGGCGCTGCGGAAGCAGCAGCAGGCCGAGGAAGCGATTGAGGGCGAGCGCATTTTTCACGTTCTGGAGGGGTATGATCGCGTGCCGCTGTTTTTGCTGGACCGCTTTTTGGCCGCCGGCGGGCGCGTGCATTTGGAGACGCCGGTCACGGAGATCACATGGAAGCGCGGCGAGGCGCTGGTCCGGACTGCGAATGCGGCAGTGATGGAGCTTCGCGCGCGGCGGGTTGTGGTTGCGCTTCCACTGGGGGTCCTGAAGGCTGGAACGGTCACAGTTTCGCCCATGCCGCAGCAGGCGGCGGAGGCGATCCGGAAGCTGGTCATGGGAGCAGCGACTAGGGTCACGCTCTCGTTTCGGGAGCGGTTCTGGGATGAGGACGCACCGGGGCTGAGTTTTCTTTTCGCGGCGGGAGAGGTGGTTCCGGTGTGGTGGAATCCGGCTGCGGATAGTGCGGTGCTTACGGGCTGGATTGGCGGACCATCGGCGGCGCGGGGACCCATGGGCGAGTCGCTGCGACACGCGGGCTTGGCGACGCTGGGGAGGATTTTCGGTCGGGAAGATTTGGGTTCGCTCCTGCTGGACTGGAACTCGCACGATTGGCAGCGGGACCCGTTGAGCCTGGGTGCGTACAGCTATGTACCTGCTGGGGCGGTGGAGGCTTCCGAGGCGCTGGCGGAAGCGTTTGAGGACACGCTGTACTTCTGCGGCGAACACACGGACACGACCGGACAGTGGGGGACTGTCCATGCGGCGATGCGCTCAGGAATGCGGGTGGTGCGGGCAATCGGCAACAGCCCCGTCAGCCACTAAAAGCTCCCTCCACCATTTACACTGGTAATTGAGGGAATTGCGTTTTGATCGGTGAGTCCACCTTTAACAAGATATTTGGAAGCCGCAGCGACCGGGCGGTAAAGCGCCTGGTCCCAATGGTGCGCCGGATTGGGGCCCTGGAGCCCGAAATGCAGGCGTTCACGGACGAGCAGTTGCAGGCCAAGACGGCGGAGTTCCGCGCGCGGATTGCGAAGGCCCTTGAGGGCATTACAGACGACAAGTACCGCCAGGAGACGGAGCGGCAGGTTTTGGACGAGATTCTGCCAGAGGCCTTCGCCGTGGTGCGCGAGGCGGGGCGGCGCATTCTGAACATGCGCCATTTCGACGTGCAGTTGATCGGCGGAATCGTGCTGCATCAGGGCAAAATTGCGGAGATGAAGACCGGCGAAGGCAAGACGCTGGTCGCCACGCTCCCGGTTTATCTGAACGCGCTGGTAGGGCGCGGCGCGCACGTGGTCACGGTGAACGATTATCTGGCCAAGCGCGATGCCGAGTGGATGGGCAAAATCTACGAATTCCTGGGGCTGAGGGTCGGCGTAATCGTGCATGACCTGAGCGACGAGGCACGCCGCGAGGCCTACGGGGCGGACATCACCTACGGAACGAACAACGAGTTTGGGTTCGACTACCTGCGCGACAACATGAAATTTGAGTTGTCGGACTGCGTGCAGCGCGGGCACTACTTCGGAATTGTGGACGAGGTGGACTCGATTCTGATTGACGAGGCGCGGACGCCGCTGATTATTTCGGGACCGACGGACCAGACGACGGACAAGTATGTGCGCGTGAACAGAATCATCCCGTCGCTGGAGCAGGGCGAGGAGATTGAGCAGGGCGAGACGAAGATTCTGACCGGCGACTACGTTGTCGATGAAAAGCACAAGACAATTTCAGTCTCGGACGAGGGCTGGGAAAAGATTGAGAAGCTGCTCGGCATCGGCAACATCGCTGATGTGGACAACTGGGAACTGAAGCACCACGTTGAGGTGGCCATCAAGGCGCATTCGCTCTACAAGCGCGATGTGCAATACGTGGTGAAGGACGGCGAAATCATCATTGTGGACGAGTTCACGGGCCGCATGATGCCGGGGCGGCGCTGGTCCGATGGATTGCACCAGGCGGTGGAAGCCAAGGAAGGCGTGACGGTGCGGCGCGAAGACCAGACGCTGGCGACCATCACGTTTCAGAATTATTTCCGGCTGTATAAGAAGCTGGCAGGCATGACCGGTACGGCGGAGACGGAAGCGGCGGAGTTCGGCAGTATTTACAACCTGGACATCGTGGTAATTCCGACGAACAAGACGCTGCTGAGGAAAGAGAATCCCGACGTGGTGTTCCGCACGGCGAAGGAAAAGTATTTTGCCGTGGCGGACAAGATTGCGGAGCTGCACGAAAGCGGCAGCCCGGTGCTGGTGGGCACGACTTCAATTGAGAAATCGGAGCTGCTGTCGCAGATTTTGCAGCGCAAGGGCGTGCGCCATGTGGTGCTGAACGCGAAGTTCCACGAGCGCGAGGCGGAGATTGTGGCGCAGGCCGGGCGGCTGGGCATGGTGACGATTGCGACCAACATGGCCGGTCGCGGAACCGATATTCTGCTGGGCGGCAACCCGGACTTCGTTGCCAAGCAGGACATTGTAAAAAAAGGCGCGGCGCGGGCCATCAGCGCGGCGGAGGGTGCGATTAATCCGTCAGCGGCGGCGGGAATGCTGCGGTTCTATTACCAGGGGCAGGAGTTTGAGACGCCGCAGGAGAACTGGGACCGGACCTACG
>JAICYR010000039.1 GCA_025934135.1 Acidobacteriaceae bacterium
ACAATGTTGAAGGTGCGTTGCGCGGGCATTCCGGGATAGCTGCCCTGGCGCGCGCCAATGGTCAGCGTCTGCGCGGCTTCGTTCCACTCGATGGGAATGGTGGAGCGCTCGCCCTTCTCGTAGTTGTAGGTGTCGCCCTGGTCTTCGTAAAGCGTGAAGTGGCCGTTCGCGCCGCGATAGATGCGCAACGTGATCGGCGCATCCGGCTTCTGGCGCGCGTACTCGACTTCCGGCCCCATCGGAAGAATCGATCCGGCGCGGATGTAGAGCGGAATGCGGTCAATGGGCGCCGCGGCTTCGATTCGCTGTTTCCCGCTGACAGTTTTGCCGGTCCAGAAGTCGTACCACTGCGCGGGCGGCAAATACACCTCTCTCTGGTTCGCCCCCTGCTGTGTGACCGGAGCAACCAGAATCGCCGGGCCGAACATATACTCATCGCCGATGTTCCAGACCTTCGGGTCCGTCTGCCAGTCCATGACCAGCGGGCGCATGACGGTGGAATCATCATGCGTCACCTGCCACGCGAGCGAGTAGATATAAGGCATCAGCCGGTAGCGCAACTTGTCATAACTCGCCAGAATCGGCGTGGCCGGTCCGTAGCTGAAGACCTCATTCTCGTTGTTGGCGCGATGCCCGTGCGTGCGGAAGATGGGGCAGAAGACCCCGAATTCGTACCAGCGCGTGTATAGCTCCTGATACGCCGGGTCGTGCGTGTCGCGCGCGTAGGGCGGCCCGTATCCCGCGATGTCCGTCGTCCAGTAGGGCATTCCGGAGAGCGCGAAGTTCAGCCCCGCCGGCACCTGCCGCGCGAACGCCTGCCAGGTGCTGTAAACGTCGCCTGACCAGGTGGTCGCTCCGTAGCGCTGGTCGCCCGCAAAGCCTGAACGCGTGAGGATGAACACCCGCTTCTGGTCCGTCGTGGCCCTCCAGTGCGTGTAGATGTTGCCCGTGTGCATGAGCGGAAAAACATTCGTGTAGAGCGCGCCGTTACCAATATGTATCTGCCGGTGATACAGTGCCGCATCGCTCTCGCCGCCATGCGGATAGGCGACCTCGGGCTCGGAGCTGTCCAGCCAGAAGCCGTCCCAGCCTTGCGCGAACAGCTTGCCCACGAGGTTGTTCCAGTAGAAATCCCCAGCCTTGGGATTGGTCGCGTCGTAGGTCGTGGTTCCGGGAATGATGTAGCCGAGCGACTTCATCTGCTGGAAATTTTTCGACTGCGGGTCCATCGTCGCCCACACGGAGATCATGGCGTGGACGTGTTCGTCGTGCAGCTTCTTCAGCGTGCCGGGAACATCGGGATAGGCGTCCGCGCGAAACTCCGGATCGCCCTGATGCACCCACCAGAACCAGTCCTGCACGATGTCGTCCAGCGGGACGTGGGCCGCGCGATACTCGGCGGCAATGTTCAGCAACTCGGCAGAGCTCTGGTAGCGGTCCTTCGATTGCCAGAAGCCATAGGCCCACTCGCCGTACAGCGGCGCGTGGCCGGTCATGCCGCGATATTGATGAATGATCTGATCGAAGCTCGGGCCGTAGAGAAAGTAATAGTCAATCGCGTGCGAAGCGTTCGAGCGGAAGCGCAGCTCCGACGGAAAGCGATTATCGAAGTACGACAGCGCGGCGGTGTTCCAGAAAATGCCGTAACCTTTGGTCGAAAGCATCAGCGGGATCGTCACATCGGTGTTGGCCTGCGCGAGTTCCAGCACCGTTCCGCGATAGTTGAAGACGCCATTCTGGTGCTGGCCGAGTCCGTAAATGGCTTCGCGCACTTCGGGATAAAACTGGTCTTCCACGCTGTAGAGTGGTTCGCCGTTTACCGTGGTCTTCTCGTATCGGCGGGGAGAATCCTGAAACTCCTGCAACAGCCGGTTGCCGTGCTCGTCCTCGAATTCAAGATTGCCCCGGGCCAGCGGGATCTTCACTTTGATCGCGCCGGTATCGACTGTGGCGGCGGCCGCGTTCCACAGCTTGTCGTTCGCGGACTGCGGCTTCGTCTGCGCAGGAGGCATGCTCAGAGTGAACTTCTGCGGAGTGCATTGCGCGACGAGCCAGGGCTGCTGCGGAGTCGCGTCCTTTGCCGAGCCGTCGGGGCTGGCCACCACATGGACCGACGTCGGGCTGCAAACGGTGAGCCGGAGCGTGTCGGCTGGCGTTTTGACCACCACGCTGCCATTCTGCTGCGTGATGTGGACCTGAGCGAAAGCCGTGCTGCCGAATACCAGCGCGACCAGTGCCGTAAACAGGGAAACCTTTTTGAACTTCATCCGAGCCTCGAATAAAACGGTTTACCGAATCATCATCGCAGATGCGACTGGGTTTTGCCGAGAGTAATTTCTCAACTATCGTTCTGTGTGCTATAGTTCATGGGGTGGACTTTTGCGAATTTTCAAAACGAAATGGCTCGCGCGGTTTGCTCGACGCGAGGCAATTGACGACAAGAGCTTGCGTGAAGCAATCCAACGGGCCGAACGGGGCCTTGTTGATGCCGATCTCGGGGGCGGACTTATCAAACAACGGGTGGCCCGGAAGGGGAAAGGGCGGTCCGGTGGATATCGCATGATTGTCGCTTACCAGAGCCGAAGTCGGGCCGTGTTTCTCTATGGGTTCGCGAAAAGAAAATATCGAATCCTATGAATTGGAAAACCTTAGGGACATTGCGGTAGATTTGCTGGCCGCTGATTCAGCGAAGATCAAAGAGGCCATCCGAAATGGCGCTCTACAGGAGGTTTACCTTGAAGAAGAAAAAAGCACCTAGCAAGTTGACGGAAGCCATCCTTGAGATGGCGGATGACATGCATCGCAGCGGGATCATGGACAATTCGACCTATCAAAAGATCACCATGCGCCACCTGGGGAAAAAAGTCCTGAGCACTTCCGAGCCAATCAGCGGGCCGGAAATTCGCAGGTTGAGGAAACAGGAACACCTCAGTCAAGCGGTCTTTGCCCGTTACCTGAATTTGACCACTGGCTATGTCTCGCAGTTGGAGCGCGGGGCAAAACAGCCAAAAGGTCCGGCATTGGCTTTGCTCAATGTCATCCGACACAAGGGGTTTGAAGCGATTCTCTAGGGCCGTCCGCCGGGCACCCCGTTTCGGGCTGCCCTATGCGGGTTGAAGCAGGCTGAGGTTCTGCAACTCCGCGCAAAGAGCGCGCAGGTCGGCTTCAAGCTGTGCCGGATCAACCGCGTACTCGCCGCGCATCACGATCAGCGCCTGCTGAAAATCGCTGCCCGCCTGGACGAGCGCCCAGAACCTTCCGCCAACGGCATTCAGCGAGTGATACGTGGAGGTGTCGAGGTTCAGGAGGATGGTCTCCGCGCCAACCGTGCGCGAAAGCACATTCTTAGGCACCAGAAATTTTTCGGGGGCGGAGGCGCTCATCACCGTATTTTAAAGCGGTTTCAGAATTTGCGTACACGTTTCCAAGTTCGTACAGTGTGGCCTTTTCTTAAGGAAAAGGCCGCTTAATGGAAGTGGCTTCAGGACGCAGTAATTCTGAAACCGCTGTGATCGGCGGCGACGGCGTTCAGCATAGCCTCCCGCACTTCGGGAAGCCGCGCGTAGTCGCGCTCATAACAGAGCGACCAGAAGCGCACCGTCGATGCGAGGCTGGTGAGGACCTCAAACTCGCGGCGATTAATCTCCGGGTCCGCGGGGTCAATGCGAAACACAGCCCCGGCGAGCCTGGGAAATGCCTCATTCACAGAAAGGGGCAGCACCTCGGGCGGGCCCGAATGGGCTGGAGCGGGAGTCGCGGGATCGGGCAGCACGAAGCAGGCCGCGAGCGGCGCTCCCGCCGAGGCAAAATGGAAATCCACTTCCCTGCCCGTGCGCTTCTTGGCGGAGTAGCCTGCGAACTCGCGCAGATCCGAATCGGCGAGGCCCAAAGCGCCCACGCTGTCCGGCCACAGCCGAACAGACTGATAGCTGGGCTGCGCCAGCCATTGCCTCGCGCCTTCATCCCAACGGACCACCAGGCAATCGTCGGTAAACAGCGGGTGGCCCTGCGAGGCGAACCATGATGCGAGCGTAGATTTGCCCTGTCCGCTTTTGCCGAAAATGGCAATCACCCGGTCTTCAACCTGAACGGCGCTGGCGTGAAAGACCACAAACCCCGGCGTAAGCGACAGCAGCCGTGGAATGGCGTGATCGAGAACCAGGTGCGCGATGGTGGACTCGGCCACGCCGGGGGCCGGGTCGCACTCAATCCGCATTTCGCGTGGCTGAATATAAAAGCCGCACTCCGGGAACCGGATGATGTAGCCGTCCCCGGCTTTCCAGGAAGTGAACCAGGGATCGCCGTTCTCGAAGGGGTCTTCAAACACAGGCCCGCCGAGAGCTTGCGGCCAGCTATTTTCCGGCGACATCTGAATGTGAATCGCGCGGTCAGCGCACGCTTCGGACGCGCCTTCGACTACGCCCAAGTCGAAGTCGCTGACCAGGCGATGCTGCCATAAGTGACATTGAAAAGCTGTCCGGCGCAATGGGTTCAATACCGGTCCCATATCTTCTGTGAATCCTGGACACGGGATAAGGCGCGCCCCTCGAATAGAGGAAACCGCTGGACGATGGACCTTACCACAAGCCAATCAACAAGACCGTTGGCCCAACCCCGGCCCTAATTCGGAGCGAGTTCGAGCAAACGAGAGATACGCGAAGGCGAAAGACAAAAGGCGAATTGAATGAATTCGCCTCTCATCACAATTACGACAAACACCCAACCTGATCACAACTTATTCGGCCCATCCATGTGTGGCGGGGGATCACGCCACACACCATGAGAGGCTGGGATGGTTAGGGGTGGCCCTTTCCTTGATCGCCCAAGCCGTTCCCGCCATCATTGCGTGTGCCGCTTCCGCCCAAAGTCAGCTTTGCCACCGAGCCAAACGTTGTTACCTCGGGTTTTTCGTACGGTTCATTTCGTGTTGCGGAATCCTGTACAGACATTTCGACCTGTTTACCGTTCATTTAGGTGCTCCTAGCAGATTGGGGGAATTACTTACAATAGTCACCTGCGCGGAGATGAGTGTCAAGGCAAAAATCGCCTCAGATGTGTCTGGATTTGAGGCAGTAAACTACTGTTTACACTTGTGTTTTCTGGTGCAACAGAAGTGAGGCCTCACCACTTTGGCCGGTGCAAGACAAGACGTTTTCAAACCAGAGGTCAACTCCTAGAATCAGCCACACAGGCCGAAACCTGCCGGACTCGACCATGGAGTCCCTATGCGCAGCAAAGCGCTCGGGATCCAGCCAGTCCGTATGCCGCAGTATGGCAGGATTGGCCAGGCGGGCCTTGCATTGCGGAGCGGAGATAACGTTCTCGAACAATTCAGAGAACTCCGCCTTATAAGTCTTGTTACGAACGCGATCGGGCAGCCGTCCTTCCATTGCATTCCTAAGCGCCAGCTTCCAGATGGCCCCGCGCTGGCGCTGGTCCTCGGGAATGCGGAGGCAGAACTCCGCAAGCCTTCGGTCAAAAAACGGAAACCGAAATTCCACTCCCGCGCCGGCCGCGTCTCGGTCGTTCCATTCGAGTACCTGCGTCTCAAACCCTCCGGTGATGAGCCGGTAAATGCCCCTTTGCGAGCGGGAAGCGAAATGGAGGGGTCCCCGCTCCGGTGGCGCGGCAATGCGTTCCGAAAAATGGTTGCGACGCAGGAACTCGCGGGAAAGAATCCTGTGCCGCTCCAGCCGCAAGGCCCTTCTCCGCGCATGGATCCAATCAGGCGCTGACGCAGCAAGCAGCTGTCGTGCGAGAAACAGCGGCCAGAGGCCATGACCTCCACGTCCTCGCCACTCAAATCTGGACCGGGCCAGCAACTCAATGGCCTGCCGAGGCCGGACAAGGCTGGCGGCCAGACTCGAAAGATACGCGGCGCTGCCATCCAGCAACTCGTCTCCGCCGATGCCGACGAACAACACCCGCGCTTCATGCCGCCTAGCCGCGTTCGACATCGGGACCGACATCGGCTCTCCATTCGGGTTCCCGGGAAAATCTCGCCAGAAGGCCGCCCGCTGCCGGAAGTATTCCAGATCAGCCCGCATGGGCAGAACATACTCCGGCGTCAGCCCCGCCTTCTCGACAACCGCCGCGATGTCCTCCGACTCATCCCAGGGCTTGCCGGGGCAGGCCATGGAAAACGTGAGGATGCGGCTGGCCCCCAGCACGGCCCGCGCGCTCACCACGATGCTGGACGAGTCCAGCCCGCCGCTCAACTGGGCCCCCCACGGCGCGCAGCAGCGAGTTTGCGCGCGGATGCTCTGATCGAACAATTGACGAAAGTGCTCCGCGTATTCCTCGTCGCTGCCATACTCAATCAGGCCCAACTCCGGCTGCCACCACGTCTTTATGCTGAGCCCCGAGGCATCGATGGTCAGTGTTGACCCCGCGGGCAGGCGGCAAATGTCGGCGTAAAACGTTTCGTCCCGGCTGGTGATGGCGTTGGCCAGATACTCGCCCGCCATGCCCTCATTGATCTTCAGAGACACGGCCGGATGCGCCAGCAGCGCGCGAATCTCCGGCCCGAAGAGAAACGTCTTTCCATCCCAGAAGTAGTAAAACGGCCGCACGCCGATGTAATCCCGCGCGCACCACAGCCGCCTCTGCCGCCGGTCCCACAACGCCAGCGCAAAATCGCCGACGATGTGCTGAACGCACTCCTCGCCCCAAGCCAGATAAGCCGCCAGCGCCAGGCCGGGATCGGTGTGGTCCGCGGGAACCGCACCTGCCGCCGCAAGCTCATGCAGCAGGTCCTCGCGATTATCCACCCGCCCGTTCCACACCAGGCAAGCTTCCCCCCCCGGTGAAACCAGCGGTTGCCGCTCATCAATTGATTCGGGAGTGGTATGAAATTGCAGATGCGCCAGCGCAACCGGGCCGTCGCTCCAGTAGCCGATGCCGTCCGGCCCGCGATGCTCCGCCGCCGCGACCATCCGCTTCAGTTCGGCCATGTCAACCGGACGCCCATCGGCGCAATAAATTCCCGCAATTCCAGCCATCAGACCGCCGCTCCATCTTCGGGGGGCAGCGTCCAGATCACGTGGAACGAATCCAGCCCGCCGGGCGCTTCAACGTCATCGACGTCGCCCAGAATCACCCGCCCGCCGACCTCCAGCCATGCGTGCGCCTTGAACCCCTGCTGCTGGGGAGACGCCACGCCAATCCTGATGCGGCTTTCCGCCCCATGCCGCGTCAGCATGATCCATCCGGCGAGCGCCTGCGTGAGACAACTGGCGCGCAACGTCAGCGGCAGCGCGCGGCGGATCGCCTCCACCGTTCCGGCCGCGTCCATGGGACGAGATGACCGCAGCCGCTCGGCGCAAAACCGCGTCGCACGCAGCACTCGCGGAAACGGAGCCATCCACAGCCCCACGCGGCACGCCCACAGAAGCGCCCACGCTTCCACAACTGCCCTGAAATCGAATGTCTCGGCCAAACTGCGACGATTATACAAAGCGGGCGCAGAGCGCAGCGCCCAATCTCCGAGTGACCAGCAGGAGAACGTGATAAAGTGCGACTGTCCGGAGGAGTGAAGGCGTTTTGCGTTATGCCATGGCGAGAACGCACCACTGTTGATGTCCCCCACTCAGGCCAAAACCGGCTTGAGTGGGCCACCCGCCGTCGAGGAAGATGAGGATTTCATGGATTGGGTTACACCTCAGTTCTCAAGAGGCGAAGTCGACAGAGCGGGAGCGATCCTAGCCAGCGACGAACCGTGGGAATACCCCGCGGAAGAGTATTACCACGCTCTGGAAGTTATTAATAACTGGCGTTCGTCTCACAGCCGCCCCCTCTATACGTTTCGTTTTGGCGTTCGAAGGCACGCGGAGCGTATCGACCCCAATGCTCTCGTGGCGCAGAGAATCAAGCGACTGTCCTCAATTCGGCTGAAATTGACACTTTCTCCCAACATGAAACTGTCGCAGATGCAGGACATTGGCGGATGTCGTGCCGTAGTCGAGGACGTCAAGAAGGTGAATCGACTCGTGGAGAATTACAAATCCAGCGACATTAAGCACAAGCTGATTGGGCAGGATGATTACATCAAACAGCCTAAGGATTCGGGCTATAGAAGCGTTCACTTAATCTACAAATTCTTCAGTGACAAGAAATCCACCCACAACGGCCTGAGGGTTGAGCTTCAGTTTCGGTCGCAATTGCAGCACGCATGGGCAACTGCGGTGGAAACCGTTGGGACTTTCACCAGACAGGCATTAAAGTCCAGCCAGGGAGAGGAGGACTGGCTTCGATTTTTTGCCTTGATGGGAACAGCAATTGCCAAGCGAGAAAACAGTCCTCCCGTTCCGAACACCCCATCAAACGCAAAAGAGCTTAAGGCCGAATTGCGCGAATATGCCGAGAAACTGGATGTGGCTCAAAGGCTCCAGACGTTTGGGGCCGCTCTCCAAACCGTCGAAGGGCTTGATATTGGAAAAGAGACCAATTATTACCTCCTCGAACTCGATCCATCTGCTATGAAAATAAATGTCCTTGGATACAAGCGACAGGATATCGAGAAAGCGACGAAGGATTATTTGGAAGCAGAAAAGAACCTGAACGCAACCAGTGATGCTGTATTGGTATCTGTCGAATCTATGGCTTCGCTACGGCGCGCGTATCCAAACTATTTCTTGGACACCAACCGCTTTGTGGAAGCTGTGAACTTGGCTTTGAAGTGAGAGAAGCTAATTGATTTCTGGGGTGTGCGATGCCATTTTGGCGGGTGGCCCACAGATCAGGTGCGGGTGCAGATAGGATGATTTCGCCCCCTAAAATCCGCTCAGTTGCCTCCTTGACAGCATCAGGCGTCGCCAGCTTGGTCGTTTCGCTTCTCGGTTTATTCATGGGGCTCTGGGGTGGTTCCAAATCTCCCTATCCCGTGTTCTTTTCGTTCTTCTGGATACTTCCAGCTCTAAGCCTCCCTGTCTTCGGTGTCTATTTCCTCTCTAATAGGCTTGGGAGGCTGCTGTCAGTGCTCCTCGCAGTCGGAATTTATACCACGCTTTTCCTGTCTACATGGCGGGACTGTATGGTAGGACAGTGCACTGCGACCAATGTGGCCACCATCGCCTTGAGCCCATTCACGTGGATCAACCACCTCTGGGTTCAAATCGTTGCCGCCTTGTTTCTGAACCTCGCATATTGGAAAAGACACGAGGTTCACCAGGATGATAAACATACAACGCAAGACCCGGGTTTTTGAGTTCACTCCGGGGCAGCACGGAACCATGGTTTGGCAGCATACCAATGCCTTTGCCAATGGCCGGGTGCCCAGCATCTCGAAGAGATGTGGGAGTCTGTCAAGAGCCGAATTGCGTCAAGCCGCTGGAAATCAGAAACTTAAGTCGTGCAGGTAATTTCCCGCAAATTGCTATACTAGGTATAGGGATCAATTCTCGAAGGGGCGCAGCTATCTACTGCGCCCTTATGTTTTTGGATTCCGAGCTAAGTCCTTTGTTTGCAGGATCGAATTTCGTAAGTCCTTTGTTTGCAGGATCCCCGTGATTCCTTTTTGTGAACGATGCGCACGAACCCCTGAGCCCTTAAACCCATACCCTGTGCCCCCTGAGCCCTGTCGTAAGTCCTTTGTTTACAGATCAACTACAGGTAAGCCCTTTGTTCGCAGGATCAGGATTTTTTAGTTGTGAGGTGGCGAATGGGTAATGGCTGTTGCCTAATCCGTAACCCCTAATCCCCGCCCTTCGGCCCGAACCGTTCATGGCTGTCCCGAATGATCTGGTAGGCGGCCTCGCGGTCCTTCCAGCCCAGAACTGTGGTGCGCTTCCCTTCCAGGTCCTTGTAGATGGAGAAGAAGTGCTCCACCTCGCGCAGCACGTGCGGCTGGACCTCGGTGTAGTTGTGGATGCGGCTGAAGCGGGGGTTGCCGGTGGCGTAGGCCAGGATCTTCTCGTCGCGGACGCCCTGGTCGAGCATTTCGAACAGGCCGATGGGGCGGGCGTCATAGACGCATCCGGGGAAGGTGGGCGAGTCGCCCAGAATCAGGATGTCCAGCGGGTCGCCGTCCTCGGCCAGAGTGCGCGGCACAAAGCCGTAGTCGCCCGGATAATGGACCGGGGAAAAGAGGTTCCGGTCGAGCCGGAAGACACCGAGCTTCTTGTCGTACTCGTACTTGTTCACGCTGCCCTGGGGGATCTCCACCACGGCGGTCACGATCTCGGGCGCTTCGTCGCCCAAGGGCAGGTTCAGATAATCGGCCATGCTTGCTCCTACTTAGAGTGTTGCACACAGACGAGAAAGCGCGGACGGCGGCTTGAAGCAAAGCCGTTCCGTAGGCTAAACTGGAGATTCGGCGCTGTGCGGCGGCCCGTGGTATTGTGCCCGTAGCGCAAATCAAGGTTGGGAGTTCTTTCAAAAATGGCACAGGTTTGTGAAATTTGCGGCAAAGGCCCGCAGTTCGGCAACAACATTTCGCACGCGCACAACATTACGCGCCGCCGCTGGAGCGTGAACCTGCGCCCCGTCAAGGCCAAGGTGGACGGCGGCTCGCGCAAGATTCGCGTCTGCACAAGCTGCATCAAGAGCGGCAAAGTCGTTAAGGCATAGGTTTTTGGCTGAAGGCAAAAGCCCCCGGAGCGCAGGCTCCAGGGGCTTTTCTATGCCGGCGCTCGGGTCAGGCTTTGTCGAACGTGAGCGACGCCGAGTTGATGCAGTAGCGAAGGCCCGTGGGTTGGGGGCCGTCCGGAAACACGTGCCCCAGATGCGCGCCGCAGCGGGCGCAAGTGGTCTCCACCCTCCGCATGCCGTGGCTCACGTCCTCATGGTTCTCGATTGCGTCCGGCTCCGCCGCCAGGTAGAAGCTGGGCCAGCCGCAGGCAGAGTCAAACTTTGTGTCCGACTTGAACAGCAACGCGCCGCAGCCTGCGCAGTGGTAGGTCCCGTCGTCGTGGTTCTGGTAGAGCGCGCCTGAGAACGGCATCTCAGTTCCCTTCTGCCGCATGACGTAGTACTGCTCGGGAGTAAGCTGCTCGCGCCACTCCTTGTCGGTCTTCTCGATCTTCTCCATCGCAATCCTCCCTGCTGATTAGATTCGCTACAGCCGCGCAATGACTTCAATTTCCACCAGCGCGTCCTTGGGCAGCCGCGCCACCTCCACGGTGGAGCGGGCCGGGGCCACCACGCCTTCCGGGGCAAGATAGCGTCCGTAGACGGCATTCATGGCGGCAAAGTCGTTCATGTCCTTGAGGAACACCACGGTCTTGACCACGGCCCGCAGCGACGACCCGGCGGCTTCGAGCACGGCCTTCAGGTTTTCCAGCGCGCGCTCGGTCTGCTCGGCAATGCCTCCGGAGATCAACTGCCCGGTGGCTGGATCAAGCGCGACCTGTCCTGAGGTGTAGAGGAGGTTATCGATTCTTACGGCCTGCGAATAAGGCCCGATTGCCGCAGGCGCTTTCGGAGTGGAAACGGCTGTCTTCATAGAACGATTGTGCCGCGAGCGAAGGAGCGAGAGCAAATGGGGGAAGCTATTTGTCGAAGCTGGCTTTCAACGGAAGCACCCACTCGGGGAGTGGCTCGAACCAGTCAGCTTTGCCATTCTCGATAACCGCAGCAAGGTGGTATGCGGACCCTCCAGGATTTTCCAGAATCGGTTTGGAATTATCGAAGATCAACGCAAGGTCCACGCGCGGCACGGCGACGAGCAGGTTGTCCAGACTTCTTTGATAGCGGCGTCGGATATCCGCTTCCGATACATCGTGCCCCTTCAGAACAACCCGTTTGGCAACTCGGGACAGGTGAATGCTAACGTCCGACGTTCCGACGTAAATCAAATTGACTTTAAAGCCAAGAGTCCTCGCCTGCAGCATAGTCTGCAAGTACAGCTTGCCGGAGAGAGTTGTTTCAACAGCAAACGTCCGCCCGTTTTTCAGATTTTCCTGAATCCGTTCAAGCACCTCGCGGCCAGCAGCGAGAGGATTTTTATTTTTGTTGTCTGCCTGGATTGTGTTGGCCAATGCGTCTGGATCAAGAAGCGGAAATGCCGAGAAAAAATCCAGATTGCCCGACGTTAAAGTGCTTTTCCCAGCGCCGTTCGGACCGGCGACAAATGTGATGGACGGGGCCCTCACCGCGCTGGTTGGGCGGCGTCTTTCTCTTTTTCAGCCTGAGCTTTGCAGATCGCTTCATAGCGGCGCTGATCTTCTAGGGCTTTCGCCCTTGCGCCTTCGGCCAGCTTCTTCGCGAACGCTAACACTTCGGGACTCATGCGGTTATTATACCAATCGCTCTACCAAAATTACTCCTACAGCTTGGGCGAGCGCTGCACGTCGCGGACGCCGGGGACACGACGCAGGCCCTGCACCAGGCGCGCCAGGTGCCGCACGTCTTCCGCGTCCACCACAAACTCGACGATGGCCTCGTCCTGCCCGGTCCGCGAGTCGACAGTGCGGATATTCGCGTTCTCGTCGCTGATGACGGCGGTCAACTCCTTCAGCATTCCGGTGCGGTCGTCGCAGAAAATGGTGAGCCGCACGGGATAGGTCTGCCGCCGGGCTATGGCCTCATCCACCGGGCGCGCCCATTCGACGGAAACGCGGCGGTCGGACTCGTAGAGCAGGTTCTGCACGTTGGGGCAGTTGCGCGCGTGGACGGCGACACCTTTGCCCCGCGTGACGTAGCCAATGATCTCCTCGCCGCGGATCGGGTTGCAGCAACGAGCGCGGTAGACCAGCAGCTCGTTGTGCCCCTCGACCTGGAGCGAATCTGTGCCTGACGTTGCCGAGACGCGCCGAACCGCGTCGGACATTTCGCCCGCTGTCTGCTCCGGCTCCGCTGCCGCAGGCTGCGTAAGGCCGGGACTCAGCCGGTTCAGCACCTGCCGCGCGGAATACTTCCCGAAGCCGATGGCGGCCATCAGGTCGCTGTGCGTCGCCACACTGTAGTCGGCGGCGACGCGCTCGTAGTCCGTCTCTTCAAACTTGGCCAGCGAAACCTTGTACTTGCGCGCTTCGCGTTCGAGCAGCTTGCGGCCAATGTCGATGGCGCGCTCGCGCTGGTGCTCGTTGAGCCAGTGCTTGATCTTGTTGCGCGCGCGCGAGCTTTTGACAAACGTGAGCCAGTCGCGGCTGGGAGTGTGGCCGTTCTGCGTGACCACTTCCACAATGTCTCCGTTGCGAAGTCGCGAACGCAGCGGGACGATGCGTCCGTTCACCTTGGCGCCCACGCAGGTGTTTCCCACTTCCGTGTGGATGGAATAGGCGAAGTCCAGCGGCGTCGCGTCCTTGGGCAGGACCACGACCTTGCCCTTTGGCGTGAAGGTGTAGACCTCCTCGGGATACAGATCGATCTTCAGCGTCGAGAGGAACTCGTTGGGGTCCGTCATCTCGCGCTGCCACTCCACAAGCTGGCGAATCCAGGCCAGACGCTGCTCGTCGCGCGGGCTGATGGGCGATCCCGGGTCCTTGTACTTCCAGTGCGCCGCGATGCCTTCTTCGGCGATGCGGTGCATTTCCTCGGTGCGAATTTGGACCTCGAACTGGTGCCCTCCCTCGCCCATCACGGTGGTGTGCAGCGATTGGTAGAGGTTGGGCCGCGGCATGGCGATGAAGTCCTTGATGCGCCCCGGCACCGGACGCCAGATGCTGTGGATCAACCCGAAGACGGCGTAGCAGTCCTGCACGCTGGCGGTAATGACGCGCAGGGCGAGCAGGTCATAAACCTGATCGACAGAAATTTTCGACTTAAGAAGTTTCTGGTTGATGCTGTAGAGCCGCTTGATGCGCCACTCCACACGCGCCTTGATATTGTTCTCCGCCAGCTTCTCTTTGAGCAGCGCTTCCACGCCTGCGAGAAACTGCTCGCCCTCGGCGCGGCGCGCCTCCACGGCATCATGCACCTGCTGAAAGGTAAATGGATCGACGTAGCGGAAGGCCAGATCTTCCAGTTCGCCGCGCACCTTGCCCATGCCCAGCCGATGCGCCAGTGGAGCGTAAATGTCGAGCGTCTCGCGCGAGATGGCCTGTTGCCGCTCCGGCGAAAGATGTTGCAGGGTGCGCATGTTGTGCAGCCGGTCGGCCAGCTTAATCATCACCACGCGCACGTCGCTGACCATGGCCAGCAGCATCTTGCGCACGTTTTCGGCCTGGCGGTCTTCGCGGTTGGCGAACTGAATTTTGTCGATCTTGGTTACGCCTTCGACAATGTGGGCCACCTGCTCACCGAACATCGCCGTAATGTCTTCGGTCGTCACCGGCGTGTCTTCGACGGCGTCGTGCAGCAGGCCGGCCGCAATGGCCGTTGAGTCGAGCTTCATCTCAGCCAAAACCGACGCAACTTCCAGCGGATGCAAAGCGTAGGGCGAGCCCGACGCGCGCATCTGCCCTTTGTGGTGTTCCAGGCAGAACTCCCAGGCCTTGCGGATTATTTCGGGATCATCTGTTGGGCGGTTGGCGCGCACCATCGCGAGCAACTCGCGGAACTTCTCCGCGAATAGCTCGTTGCCAGGACCTGTGTCAGGCCCGGGCTTGACCGGAGTGGTCTGGGTGGCTGCCATATCTCATTTTATGCCTGACCGCGCCAGTGTGCGACGATGGACTCTATGGCGGCAAAACGGTCCGGCAAACAACGTGAGGAGCGGAGAGCGGCGGATGGCGGCGCCGAGGCGGAGGCTTTGGGGCAGATTCCGGAGTATGGTGACGCGGCAGTCATCTCGCGGAGGGCGGCGGCTAGGCTGCGTGCTGGGCATGTGTGGGTTTACCGGTCGGATGTGACGGCCCTACCGGAGAATCCGGAATCTCTGCTGCCGGTTCACGACTCCCGCGGAGCGCTGCTGGGAACCGCGCTCTACAGCCCAACTTCAGAAATAGCCCTGCGGTTGATTTCGGGAGAAGAGATTGCCTCCGAGGCCGATTGGCTGGAGGTTTTGGCGGAGCGGATGCGAGCGGCGATTGGCTTGAGGAGCGACGTGCTGGCCAGCACCGATACGAATGCCTGCCGCCTCATCTTCAGCGAAGCTGACGACCTTCCCGGCCTCATCGCCGATAAGTACGGCGAGATCGTCGTGCTGCAATTGCTCACGAAAGCTTTGGACAATGATGCCGTCCGCATCGTCGCGACCAACGTGTTGAAGGAGACGTTGCATCCGGCGGTGATTGTCGAGCGGCCCGATGCCCGCATTCGCGAACTGGAGCAGTTGAGCGCGCCGCTGGATGGACCTCCGCTTTATGTTCGCGATGAACTGGAATTGCAGACGACATTTCGCCTGAATGGACTGAACTTCCACTACGATGCCGCTGCTGGGCAGAAGACCGGGGCCTTTCTCGACCAGCGCGAAAACTACGCCGCGGCAGCGCGCCATGCTCACGGAGATGCGCTCGATGTCTGCACGTATCAGGGAGGATTCTCGCTGCACCTGGCCCGCGTCTGCGACCGCGTGACTGGGATCGACGTTTCGCGGGCCGCGCTTGAAGTCGCCGAAAAGAATTTAGTAGCAAATCGCGGCATATTACGTGCCGAGGTGGACTGGGTTGAGGCCAACGCCTTCGACCTGCTCCGCGATTGGAGCCAGTCCGGAGTGATGTATGACACCATCGTGCTCGATCCGCCGGCGTTCGCGAAATCGAAGCGGGCGGTCGAAGGCGCGCTGCGCGGCTACAAGGAATTGAACCTGCGCGCGCTCAAGATGCTTCGTCCTGGCGGAACGCTGATCACCTGCTCCTGTTCACACCACGTTTCGCTTGCTGACTTCACCGCGATAGTCGCAGCCGCGGCAGGAGACGCGGGACGCCGCGTGCGCCTCATCGAACGCCGGGGCGCGGCGGCGGACCATCCCGTCATCCTGACGATTCCGGAAACTGAGTATTTGAAGTGCCTGATTTGTGAGGTTGAGTGAGCGCGCTCAGACCCCAACCGGGAACGGCTTCGGTGACGACTCCTCGAAGTTTGCGCCGGAACGCCAGCGCTCGAAGCGTCCCTGGAAGAGTGAGAGGAAGCCGGTATACCAGTAGCCGATGACGAAGAGCAGCAAAAATGGAATGGTGAAGTAGTTCGCGTTCACCCACGCATACCAAATGGTCATAAAGAAGTAGCAGCCGATGGCCAGCTCGATCCAGGGAACAATACCCAGCCGCTTGCGGTACTTCCTGGCGGCTGTGGTTTTCTCGCCCTTCTTCTGCACGCGGTATTTCGGGGTTCGCTTAAACGCGCTCTGGATGCCGAAGAGGGCTTCCAGAACGGCTTTGGTGTTCGTAATGGTCAGGCCGATGCCGAGCGACATGAGGAACGGCAAGTAGAGGAAGGTCTTATACCAGCGGCCCGGGAAAAGCTCCTTCTGCGAGACCAGATAGAAGGACGAGATGGAAAAAGTTGATGCCATGAAAAGCGGGAAGTCGATCAGCATCATCTGAAACCAGCCCTGATAGAAGCGGATAATCAAGGCCGGCATCAGCAGCACCGAGAGCACAATCATCAGAGGATAGCTGAGGTTCGACGTGAGGTGGTACCAAGCTTCGATCTTGGTGTGCAGGTCCACGTTGCTCCTGAAGACGTGCGGCAGCACCTTCTTCGAGGTCTGGATAAGCCCTTTGGCCCAGCGCGCCTGCTGGGTTTTAAAGGCCGTCATCTCGATGGGAAGCTCGGCGGGACAAGTGACGTGCTGGAGATACTTGAACTTCCATCCGATAAGTTGCGCCCGGTAGCTGAGGTCGGTATCTTCGGTCAGCGTGTCGTGCTGCCATCCGCCCGCTTCGTCAATCACGTTGCGCCGCCACATGCCCGCGGTTCCGTTGAAGTTGAAGAAGACCCCGCTGCGCGAGCGACCACCGTGCTCCAAGACGAAATGGCCGTCCAGCAGAATCGCCTCGACCTGCGTAAGGAAGCTGTAGTCGCGGTTCAGATGAGTCCAGCGGGTCTGCACCATGCCGATCTCCGGCTCGGCAAAGTGGTGGATGACCTGCATCACCCACTCCGGCGGAGGCACAAAGTCCGCGTCGAAAATCGCGACGAACTCGCCTTTGGCGACCTTCAGCCCCTCGTCCAGTGCGCCCGCCTTGTATCCGTGGCGATTGGTGCGGTGAATGTAAACAATGGGCAGCCCTTCGGCGCGGTATCGATCACAGATGGCGCGCGCCACTTCCTGCGTCTCGTCGGTCGAGTCGTCGAGAAGCTGAATCTCCAGCAGATCGCGCGGATAGTCCAGATGGCTGCAAGCCTCGATCAGGCGGTCGATAACGAACTGCTCGTTATAGATGGGAAGCTGAATCGTCACGCGCGGCAATTGCTCAAAGTGCCGCGGAGGCTCCTTCGTCGCCTTCTTCTTGTGCCGGTAATAGAGCCAGACAAGCTGGTAGCGGTGCATTCCGTAGAACGCCAGACAAACCAGCACCACGAAATAAGGAATCAGCAGCGATGCGTCAAACCAGTTCCACCGGTAGAGGTGCTCGAAGGTGTGGTCGCCGTAATGGTCGCGGAGATAGTGCCGCAGGCCGCTCCTCTCCTGAAATAAAGCGAGCGTCTGCAAGTGGACGTTCAGGCTTGCCAGCGTGGATGCGAGTTGTTGGAACAGGGAATTCTCCGCAATGGTTCAGAACCTATATTGTATGGCTCCGCTTACTCCGGCTTGTACGAATCTTTCCCCCAGTGGAAGCTCACTGTAGGCGAGCAGGAGTCGCTCTGGTAGTAGACGACGGTGTCGCCGGTGTCGTGGTTCGGGGCCCAGGGAGTGAGGGCTGCGATGAACTGGCCCTTGCCGTTGACTGCCGCCTTCAGCGGATGTTTCTCGCCGTAAGATTCGGTCCCCAGCGTGTAAGTTTTGTCCGTTTTGAAGCCAGTGCCCTCAACCAGCACCAGTTCAGCATTCTTAGAACCGAGAACCACGCTGATGTTGCAGCCGCGGTCCGAGGCCACAATGGGAAACGGAATTTCCGTCACGGCGGCGCCGTGCTTGTTGTCCGCGGCAACAAGCGCCACGCGAATCGGCTCACCCTTGGCGGCCGTCGTGGTCAGGCTGATTGGCGTTCCCGGCTTCATGGTCTTGGTGCAGGAAGGAGGCGGCTCCTGCTGGGCGGTTTTCGTGCCGGCCGCGTTTGCCGCGTCCGTCGGTGCGGACGGACCGGGCGCGGCCACGCCGCAGACGGCTGTCCCGGAGGCGTCCATCACAATCCCGGACATCACTCGGGCGATACTCTGGTTCAGCGGCCAGCGAAGCATTGTGAGCTGCATGTCCGGTGTAAAGCCCTGGCCGGTGATCTGGTAAGTAATCTCCGTGGCTCCGGCGGCGTTCTTTGTGCGTCCCGTTTCCTTCAGCGCCAGCGACATGCCTTTGGCAGAATCCGGGGGACCCCAGCTTGCCTCCGCGCGCGCCAGGTTGGTCAGCTGGATGCGGGCACGCGCCTCCTTCTGCTGCTCCAATTCCTGCGGAGTCGGCGTATGGTCCGCCGGCGGAAGATCGTGAAGCTGCAACGGTGGAGCACTCTTTTGCTGCGCGGGAGCGGGGGTCTGCTGGGTGGGCGCTGTCTGAGCAGGCGGCGTGGAGGGGGTTGAAGGAGCGGACTGAGCAAAAGCAAACACAGAAAGCGGCAGAACAAGGCCGCTGGCCAGAACATATCGGAGACGCATAGAACGAGCATAAATTGGCGGCCCGTCCATCGCCAACAGCTACAATCGTCCCATGTCCGAGAACAATGACCTTCATGCCCGCGCGCGCCGGATCAAGCTCTTCCTGATGGACGTGGACGGGACCCTCACCGACGGGGGCGTCTGCCTCATGGCCACGCCCGGAGTTGAGGCAATTTCGGAGCTGAAGATCTTCAATTCCCGCGACGGAGCCGGCTTGAAGCTCGCGGGAATTATGGGCATTCGCACCGGCTTTATTACCGGACGCAGCTCCGAGGCGGTGCGCCACCGCGCTCGCGAGCTATCCGTTAATTATGTCCACCTCGGGCAGGAGACCAAGACGGCGGCTTTTGAAGCATGCCTGAACGAGGCGGGCGTGACTGCCGAGGAAACGGCATGGCTTGGCGACGACCTGCCTGACATGCCGCTGGCCCAGCGTGCCGGTCTGGCCATTGCCGTGGCCGATGCCGCTCCGGAACTGAAGGCCCTTTGCCACTACGTTACCCGGGCGCCGGGAGGCCACGGAGCGGCCCGCGAAGTGGTGGAGCTAATCCTGAAAGCGCAAGGGCGCTGGGAAGAGGCCGTCCCCAAGGCACTCGCCTGAGTGGGGCTGGTCGTCTCTTAAAAATGTAGTCCCCGCGAAACTTTTCTGCTTTGTTGATGTTTAAGCGATTGTCCCCACTCGCTGTTCAGGCGGTGTTCCATGCACAATTCGCGCCGCGGAGCCATGATCCTGCTGGTTGTGGGCGCTCTGGCAGTCGTCGCCGCCAATCCGGCGATGCCGCAAGCAGGTCCTTCCTCATCCTCAACCAACGAGCACGCTCGCGCTATCCATGTGCTGAACCGGCTGGCGTTGGGGCCACGTCCCGGAGAGGTCGAAGCGGTGGAGACCATGGGTGTGGACCGCTGGGTTGACGCGCAGCTCCATCCAAACAAGATTAACGACAGCGCTCTGGACCAGCGACTTGCGAACTACGCTGCTCCATTTATGACGGCGCAGCAGTTGATGTTCGAGTTTCCACCGAGGCCGCTGATTCGGCAGGCGCTGGAGGGCCGGATTTCCGCGCCCTCGCGTGAGCCGGAGCGCGCGATTTGGGAAAGCGAGATGGCGCGGGAGGAGCAGCGGAAGCAGGCCCGCTCGCAGCCTGCAATGCAGACGGCGCAAAACCACCCGGGCGAATCTCAGGCGCAAAATATGCACCCACCGCCCCCGCCGGACGACATGATGGCTCCTGATGGAATGATGTCACCCGCCGCAAGCGGTGATGGTTTGGCAGCGGGCGCAAACATGGATGCTGCGAGCCTGATTGAACTTCCGGCCCAGCAGCGGTACGAAGCACTGCTGAAAACGCCGCCGGGATCGATGCAGCAGTTTGTCCGCTCTCTTAAGCCGATGCAGCGGATGGCCCTGGTTGAGGGCCTGAGTCCAGCCCAGCGCGAGACGGTTGTGGCGCTGGTAAGCCCGCGGCTCGTAGTGGTGAACGAGACTGAATCCGTCCGCCTGCTGCGCGACATATATAGTGAGCGGCAGTTGCAGCGCGTGATGACGGAGTTCTGGCTGAACCACTTCAATATTTCGGCCAGAAAAAGCGCCATCGAGCCTTACTATCTGCCGGAGTTCGAGCGGGAAGTGATCGCTCCTCATGCGCTGGGCAAGTTTGAAGATTTGCTGGACGCGGTGGCGGAAAGCCCGGCCATGCTGCTCTATCTGGACAATCAGCAGAGTGTCGGTCCGGATTCGCAGTTCGCCTACCGGCGCGAGCATCCGCGCTACGGGCGCTTTCAGGCTCCCGCAAAGTCGAAGAAGAGCACGCCCGGTATCAACGAAAACTATGGCCGCGAGCTGATGGAACTGCATACCGTCGGCGTGAACGGCGGCTACACCCAGCAGGACGTGATTGAGGCCGCGAAGGTGCTGACGGGGTGGACGGTCGCTCCTCCGCAAATGGGAGGCGGTTTCGTCTATGCCGCAAACCGGCACGAGCCGGGAACGAAAGTGGTGATGGGTCACAAGATCAAAAGTGGCGGGCAGAAGGAAGGGCTGGAGCTGCTGCACATCCTGGCCACAAGCCCTTCGACGGCGCAGTTTATTTCGAGAAAGCTCGCGATTCGCTTCGTGAGCGATGATCCTCCGCAGGCGCTGGTGGACCGCATGGCCAAGACATTCCTGTCGAGCGATGGGGATATCAGCGCGGTGCTGCGCGCCATGATTGATTCTCCGGAATTCTGGGCGGCGCCCGATACGGGGAATAAGGTCAAGACGCCTCTGGACTATGTCGTGTCGGCGGTGAGAGCGACGAACGCCGATGTGTCGGAGCCATTTCGGCTGGTATCGGAACTGCAAGTGATGGGCATGCCGATGTCCGGCACGCAGGAGCCGAACGGCTATTCAATGAAGAATGACGCATGGGCGAGTTCGTCCGAGTTGGTGAATCGCATGAACTTCGCGCTCGCGCTTGCGACGAACCGGATTCCGGGAGTGGCGGTTTCGACGGAAGATTTGCTGGGACAGGACGGCTCTGCGATGACGGATATCCAGCGGGAGGCGCGGCTGGAGAAATTGGTTCTGAACGGGAATGCTTCCCGGGATGTACACCAGGCTGTGGTTTCCAGCTTGTCCGATGCGGCGCTGCAAACCCGCGCGGCTGCGGCTGTGGTTCTGGCCGGAGACCGTGGCGGAAGCCCGTTCGCTGCAGGCATCCGCCGCAAAAGACAGGAGCCAGCGAACCAACGGGATTCGGTTGTGTTGGGGCTGCTGATCGGGTCGCCGGATTTTCAGCGGCGATGACGATGGGCTAATGGGAGGCAGAACGATGGCGATCACACGAAGGGCGCTGATGCGGAATGGCGCGATGGCGCTGGCGGGAACGACGGTGGTTCCCGGATTTCTGGCGCGGGCGGTGTTTGCGGCGGAGACCTCGGGCGCGCGAGCGAAGCAGCGGGTGGTGGTGCTGTTTCAGCGCGGGGCGGCCGACGGGCTGAACATCGTGGTGCCTCACGCGGAGAGCTATTACTATCAGGCGCGGTCGAGCATCGCCATTCCACGTGATCAGGTGTTGGATCTGGACGGCTTTTTTGGGCTGCATCCGGCGCTGGCTCCGTTCAAGCCGCTGTGGGATCAGAAGCAGTTGGCTATTGTCCATGCGGCGGGATCAACCGACCCTTCGCGCTCGCATTTTGACGCTCAGGGATATATGGAAGCGGGAACTCCGGGCGACAGGGCCACGCAGGATGGCTGGCTGAACCGCGCGCTGCAAGCCGAGGATGAATGTCCGTGTTCGAACCATAAGCACTCACCGTTTCGGGCCGTTTCAATGGGCGCCGACGTGTCGCTCACGCTGCGGGGAAAGGTTCCGGCAGTCGCCATGAGCAACGTGGGGAACTTCCGAGTAGGCGGGCTCAACCCGAATGCGGCACCCATCAGCGATCTGTTCGAGACCATGTATGACCACAGCACCAACTCGCTGCTGCGGGGCACGGGATCGGAGACGTTTGAGGCGATCAAGATGCTGAAGGCGACCGATCCGGCGCACTACACGCCCGCCAATGGAGCACAGTATCCCAACGGACAGTTTGGCGACAGCATGAGGCAGATCGCGCAGTTACTCAAGGCCAACCTGGGGGTGGAGGCCGCGTTCGCCGATATCGGCGGCTGGGACCATCACGTAAACGAAGGCAATGTGAACGGGCAGCTCGCGCGCAGCCTCGGAGACTTGTCCCAGGGCATCGCCGCCTTTTGGCAGGACATGGGCGATGAAGGCGAGAACGTGACGCTGGTTACGATGTCTGAATTTGGGCGCACCGTGCGCCAGAACGGCACCGGAGGCACCGACCACGGTCACGGCAACGTGATGTTTATTCTGGGCGGACAAGTGAAGGGCGGCAAGGTCTATGGGCAGTGGCCGGGGCTGAATCCCGAGCAGCTCTACCAGAACCGCGACCTCGCCATCACAACGGACTACCGCCGCGTGCTGGCCGAAGCCGTCTGGAAAAGCCTGGGAGCGCGCGACCTGAATCTGGTCTTTCCCGAGGCTGGAGTGGAGCGGGGGAGCTTTCTGGATTATTTGGGGTAATAGCCAGGTGTTGCATTTCACGAGGCACCTGGCCTAACATGGGTGTGTGGCTCGAAAATCGCCCGTCGACATAAAGGTGGTGGACGAAGTCCATCAGGTCCGCTGCAGGTCAGGAGTCAGCGGAATCCTTCGCCAAGAAATTTATCAGGATGAGAAAGGCCGGATTACGAAATACAACCTGGCCTTCATTCATTTTGGACTGTGTCAGGTGGACAATGGGCGAGTTCTGGGTTACGACAATGCCCACGGTTTTCATGAGCGGCATTGGATGGGCAGGGCGAGCAGGGTTGAGGGATTTGCAGGGTACGAGCAGATCGAAGCCGCTTTCTTTGCTGAGATAGCCGAACTGAAGGAGAAGTCATGAAGACTATCGTTGGAGTTGAAAGCTTCGATGATCTGCGAAATCGTTCACTGGCTCGGGCCCGGCTCCTCGACAAAGGTGAACGGATCAAGCCTGAGAGGCGGATCACCTTTGAGACGGCGGAAGACATGCTCGCGTGCCTGACACCTCACCGTCTCCGTGTCATCGAGGCCGCCCGACAAAGACCACAGTCTGTAACCGATCTTGCCGCATCGGTGTCACGGAACCGTTCATCAGTGCAGCGTGATATTACGGTCCTGAGCAAAGCCGGTCTGCTGCGGCTATCAAAGCGCAGCAATCCGGGGCATGGCCGAGTGCAAATCGTGGAGGCCATTGCGGAACACTTCACGCTGACCGCTGTGGTCTAGGCGCGGCCACCCTCGCGCGCGCAAAACCTCAGCGGCTGCCGGACACGTTGCCGATCATAGGCATAACACCGTTACTGCCAACAACGCTTGGCAGGTGTCCGTCCCACTTCTGGATGGCTTGTTGCTGAATCAATTGGGGCGTCAGCGTTTGCTGTATCAACTTCTGCGCCTGGGCCTGGCCTTGTGCCTGGGCAATTTGCCGTTCCGCCTCGACCTTCGCCTGCTGTAGTTCATACTCAGCCTGTTGAGCACGCTGCTGGGCAACCTGCTTCTGCTCGATTGCCCTCTCGTAATCCGGCGAGAACGAAAAATTTGTGATGCTCACGCCATCCACATCCACGTTCACGTGGTAAGGCTTCAGGTTCTTTCTGATTAAATCCTCAATTTGGCCGCGGACCAGATCTCGTTTTTCCACGAGGTCTTCAGCGTTGTAGTGCGCAACCACCGCCTTGATGGCATTGGATACGACGGGCTGAATGATTCGTTCGTTAAGAACATCTTCCATACCAATTTGCTGGTAAATCCAGGAGGCGTCGCTATTATTAATGTTCCAGTTTGTGGCGACGGTCGTCTCCACATCCTGCAGATCCAGGCTGGCCGCGTGCTCAGTAAGTTGATTTTTCTGGACCTGCACGTTCATCTTCACTACTCCCTGAACAAAGGGCATCTTGAAATGCAGTCCGGGGGCAAGCACCTTCTGGCTGGCAGCACCAAATGTCGTCATTACTCCGCAAAAACCCGAAGGGATAGTAACGTAGGTGCCGAACAGCAGAATGAGGACAAGCAGACCGCCACCGAAATACGCCGCTGAGCGTTTTATTCGCTCGACAATTTGACCGTCCCTTTGAACCGTAATGGTGCTCACGAAAGCCCCCGAACATAATGTGTTTTGCTAAGAGGACTCAGAATACTACGGCTGTCAAGTCAGGCGCGCACCGGCCTGCCTTTTGCTGGACAGGCAAAAGTGCGGGCATTATTTGAAAGATTTGAAGGGAAGTTTTGGAGGCGCGGGTCGAAATCGAAATAATAACACTTTGCGTTATTAACGAGATTCGTTATTATCATTTGGGTGATCGTTAGTTTCCGCGATGCTGACGCTGAATTGCTTTGGAATTCGGGACGAAGCCGCCGCGTTCCCGCAAACATTCGCAACACAGCGTGGAAGCGCCTGGCGCTCCTGAATGCGGCCGTGGCCCTGGACAACCTGAAAGTTCCTCCCGGGAATCGGCTTGAGGCGTTGAAAGGCGACCGCCAAGGACAGCACAGCATCCGCATTAACGATCAATACCGCATATGCTTTTTGTGGCGCGACAATGCCGCCCACGATGTCGAAATTGTTGATTATCACTAGAGGAACCATGTCCAAGCCCTTTGCCATTCATCCCGGAGATATTCTGCTGACCGAGTTCATGGAGCCGTTCGGATTGACGTCTTACCGCCTGGCGAAGGAACTGCACGTTCCGGTCCCTCGGATTAATGATCTTGTGCGCGGCAAGCGGTCCATCTCCGCCGATACGGCGCTCAGGCTTGGGGTGTATTTTGGGCTGCCCGCGCAGTTCTGGCTCAATCTGCAGAATGATTATGATCTGCGGATGGTCAAGACCCCTGAACTGTCAAAGATCAAGCCGCGCGCGGCGTGATGACGCCCTGACGATACGGACTAAAATCCAGATTGCGGAGGGAAGCTTTGGAGGCGCGGGTCGGAATCGAACCGACGCATAAAGGTTTTGCAGACCTC
>JAICYR010000199.1 GCA_025934135.1 Acidobacteriaceae bacterium
CTGCTCAAAAGCATCCATGGCTCTTCCAAATAGCCGAAGACGGTTGCAGTCCTCGGTCAGTTCCCTCTCGCTTTTTCAATCGCCCTGACCACCGCCTTCGCCTTGTTCACGCTCTCCTCGTACTCGCGCTCCGGACCCGAGTCCGCCACGATGCCCGCGCCCGCCTGAATGTGTCCTTGCTTGCCCCTCATCAGCAGCGTGCGAATCCCAATGCACGACGTAAGGTTCCCAGAAAAATCCGCATACAGCACGCTGCCGCCGTAGATGCCCCGCCGCGTCGGCTCCAGTTCCTCAATAATCTCCATCGCGCGAATTTTGGGAGCGCCGCTCAGAGTGCCCGCCGGGAAGCACGCCTCGAAGGCATCAATCGCGGTAAGCCCCTCGCGCAGTCGTCCCTCAATCGTGCTCACCAGGTGCATTACGTGCGAGTAGCGTTCGATAAACATCAGGTCCTTCACCCGCACCGACCCGTACTCGCTCACCCGTCCCACATCGTTGCGGCCCAGGTCCACCAGCATCACGTGCTCGGCGCGCTCCTTCTCGTCGTGCAGCAGATGCTCCTCAAGCGCGAGGTCTTCCTCCTCGTTCGCGCCCCTCGGCTGCGTCCCGGCAATCGGCCTGTACTCCACCTTCCGCCCTTGCACCCTCACCAGCAGTTCGGGAGACGACCCCACAATATGCGTGTCCGCCGGCTTCTCCAACCCGAAGCGCAAAAAGTATAGATATGGCGAAGGGTTCCCGATGCGCAGCGCGCGGTACACTGCGAACGGATCGACCTCCGGCTTCACATCGAATCGTTGCGACACCACCACCTGAAACACGTCGCCCGCCGCAATGTACTCCTTCGACCGCTCTATGGCCTTCAAGAAGTCCCCCTTCTTCATCCGCAGGTCAATTTTCAGCTTGCCTGCGGCCTTCTTCGCACGCGGCCTCAGCGCCGACTCCGGCAGGGGACGCGCCAGCCTCCGCTCGAACCGCCCCAGCCGCCGCAGCGCGTCCTCATACGCCGACGCGGGCTTCTGCCGCTGAAGGTCCACCGTCACGATCAGCAGAATTTCTTTCTTCACATGATCGAAGGCCAGCACCTCGTCAAAGAACATCAGGCAGGCGTCCGGCAGCCCCAGATCATCCACCGTCTGCTCCGGCAGCCGCTCAATCTGTCGCACCACGTCGTACGAAAAGAAGCCCACCGCGCCGGCTGTAAACGGAGGCAGCCCGCCTACCCGCGCGGGCTTGTGGCCCTCAATCGCTTCTTTCCAAAGCTGGAAAATATTCCCTTCGACCCGGCGCGTGCGCCCGCGCTCCCGAATTGCAATCGAGGTCCCGCGCGCCACAATCCGCTTGTAGGGCCGAATGCCGATAAATGTGTACCGGCCCACATTTTCGCCGCCCTCTACCGACTCCAGCATGAAGCATTCCGGCTCATCCGCGGCCAGCCGCAGAAAGGCCGTCACCGGAGTCTCCACATCCGCCGTGAGCGTGCGGTACACCGGAACCAATGTGTGCGTGCGGGCCAGCTTCAGAAACTCCGCGCGCGCGGGAAGAGAACCACTTTCAGATCGCATCGTTATCGATCATGGTAAATCGGGACTGGCCGTTCACGCAGCGCGACAGTCTTCCAAGAGGGGAGGGCACGGCTCCACAGCTTACTGAAAACTCAGTTTCTGACTGGCTTTTGAAGGGGACGGGCTTTAGCCCGTCCGTTAAGTCACTTAAATCGAATGGGGCTTTAGCCCCTAAGGGGTGATTTCCGGCGCGTTGCCCTACCTCACGCCCGTTGCCAGCAGGGTCGCCGTCGAACGATGGGTCTTCTTGTGCTTCGGAACATATGACTGATACACGTTGATGTGGAAGCAAGCCTGATAAAACTCTTCCTCCACGTCAATCTTGCCTTCTTCCTGCAAAGGCAGCAGATAGGCCCGCATCCAGGCGAGTTCCGACAGCGACAGCCCTTTTTTCGAGATATCCACCGCCGCGCCCGACAAATGCGGCGACGCAATTATTCCCTTCACCGGAGCGGCATTGGCGTTCACCCGCATCAGCCGCCGTTGGAAGGCGACCGTGCGCGCCGCCGAAGTCACCTTCAGCGGACGATGGAACCGCACGTAATGCGCATGGGCAAGGTTCTCAAGAAACTTGACCGTCCAGGGCCGGGCGCAACTCCGCACGTCCGGCAGGTCCTGGTCAACCATCAGCGCCTTGCTTTCCGGCAGGTCCACCAGGTATCCCGCATTCTTCATCGCCACCAACTGCGACTTGTTCTGGATTCGCGACAGGTCCTCCGCATCATTGCGCCGGTTCTGCCTCACCAGGATCGCGTGCGAACCCCGCATCGGCGGCGGCACATAAAGGTGGCCGTTCTTCATCGGAATTGGCGGAATGCTGGCGACGACATTCTTGGACTCGGCCTCGGGATCGGCAGTGCGTGCGATCACCGTGCTCTTTGAAGCTGTGTGCGCGGAGTGGCGCGTCGTCCGCCGCGCCACGCGTCTCGCATGACGCGGTGTGTGATGAACGGTCCGATGGCGTGTTGCCTTATGCGCCGCGCCGCGATGGGCCTTCTCTGATTTTGTTGTCTTAGCGCTGGTGTGATGACGCTTGGCGGCCGCCAAAGCGCAGGGAGTCACAACTAGCCCGCAGGCCAGCACAACGGAAACGGCAGACTTTAAAAACATCATGCTTACAGCCGGGAGAACAATTTCAGAGCTTCTCCAGAGTAGCCAACTTTGTAGCCCAGGGTAAGTGGACATTCTGGTTCCCCCGGCCCGTTTTTCAATTTCGGAACAATGCAAGCGCGCCGCACTTAATTGAAACAGCGCCCGCTTTCATTCCCCACCGCGCCCCGCCGGGAGTAAAATCGGCAAAATTGTCCCCAAGGCATCGCACGTTACTTCAGGAGAGCCACCATGACGGAACTTACGGCAGCAGCATCAATTCAGACGCCGTTAACCGAAACCCAGCGCTGCGTAGATGTCTTCGTCGCGCCGTCCAAAACCTTCATCGACCTCCGCCGCAAGGCCACGTTCTGGGGACCGCTTCTGGTCATGATCATCGTGGGCATCGGCTTCAGCTACACCGTGCAGAAGCAGATCGGATGGGAGCAGGTCTTCCAGAACAACATCAACCAGGCCCCTGCCAAAGCCGAGAAGATCGAGTCAAACCCGAACGCCGCATCGATTAAGGCCATTTTCGCAAAAGTCACCGCGGGTGCCGCCTACGGCTACTTTGTCATCGCCCTGCTCATTACGCTCATCACTTCGCTTCTCGTCTGGGTCTCCATCAACTTCGGATTCGGCGGCACCGCCAAATACAGCCAGATTTACGCCGTGAGCCTCTACGCCAGCCTCGTCATGAATATCAAGTTCCTGCTCGGCATCATCGCCATCTTCGCCGGGCTCGCGCCCGATTCCTTCCTCATTCAGAACCCCGTCGGCAGCAACGTCGGCTACTACCTCAGCACCGACCTGCCTCTCTGGCTGCGCTCCTTCTGCGCCCATTTGGATATCTTTGAAATCTGGTCGATTGTGCTGTCGGTAATCGGAGTCTCGATTGTGGCCCGAGTCTCGAAGGGCAAGGCCGCCGTCGTGGTCGTCGGCTGGTGGATCATCTTCATCCTGATCGCCGCCGGGGCCGCCGCCGCTCAGGGCTAGAACGGCAGGCAAGGCTCAACCACAGTATCAATCGAGCGCCTGCACCATGCCGCGCCCAAGCAGCAACTCCGCACGGTCGATGAAGGCGCGGTCCGCGGCGATCTTCATCCCCGCGGGTTCCAGCACCACGCAGAACTCGCCGGCCTGCTCCAGGTTCAGCATCAGCTTGGCCGGGCCAGGCGCTCCGATAATGATGTCTTTCAACTCGGCCAGCCCCGCCTCGCTCACCCGCTCCAAGGGCACGCGAATCCGGACATTCTGCGGCAGCCTGACCTTCACATCTTCCAGCGCGGTAATCGACGACACGGCGAGCTTGGGAGCGGCGTCCTCCTCCGCGCGCAACTGCCCGCGCACCAGCACCGGGACCTCGATCTTCAGGCTCTGCGCCACCCGCTCATAGTCCTTCGGGAAACAGATGAGGTCGATCTTGCCCACCGTGTCTTCCAGCGAAGCCTGCGCGTAAAGCTCGCCCGAGCGCTTCGATTTCGCGACCTTCACGCCGACCAGCACGCCTGCAATCGCGATCTCATTCTCCGGGGCCTGCCCTCTGCGCCCGTTCGATGGCGGAGGCTTCATCTCCAGAGCAGTCGCCGTGTCCACCACTCCCGGCAGGTTGCGGAGCTTCTCCGCGTACTTGTCCAGCGGATGCCCGGAGACAAAGAAGCCCAGCACTTCCTTCTCCGACTGCAAGCGAAGGTTCTCATCCCAGTCGGGCACGTTGGGAAGCTCATCGGCACTCGCCGCCGCGACTTCGCCATCGAAGATGCCGAACAGTCCGCCCTGCCCCGCCGCGTCGTCGCGCTGCGCCTTTTGCGCGCGCTCAATGGCCTTGTCTGTTGCGGCCATAAGCTGCGAGCGCCGCCCAAACGAATCCAGCGCGCCGGCCTTGATCAGCGATTCCAGCACACGCTTGTTCATCAGCCGCAGATCGATCTTCTCGCAGAACTCCCAATAGGAGGCGAAGGTCTTCCCTTCGGCCGCCAACTCGGCGCGCGCGGAGAGGATGGAATCAATCGCATTGCGGCCCACGTTCTTAATCGCCGTCAACCCAAACCGAATCGCCTTGCCATGGGGGGTGAAGTCCGCGTCGCTGAACAGCACATCGGGAGGCTCGACCGGAATCTCAAGCTCGCGGCACTCCTTGATGTACTTGACCACGTTCTCCGGCTTGGAAATTTCCGACGTCAGGAGCGCCGCCATAAACTCGACCGGATAATGCGTCTTGAGATACGCCGTCTGGTACGCCACTAGCGCATACGCTGCCGAGTGCGACTTGTTGAAGCCATATCCCGAGAACTTCGCCATCTGATCGAAGATCTCTCCGACAGCGGCCTTGGGATGCCCCTGTGCCGCGGCCCCAGTCATGAATCGGTCCCGCTGCTCGGCCATGGCCTCGGCGTTCTTCTTCCCCATCGCCCGCCGCAGCAGATCGGCCTCGCCCAGCGAGTAGCTCGCCAGCACGTTGGCGATCCGCATCACCTGTTCCTGGTACACAATCACGCCCAGCGAATCCTTCAGGATTCCCTCAAGTTCCGGCAGCAGGAACTCCACCTTCCGCCGCCCCCACTTGCGCTCGACGAAATCGTCGATCATGTCCATCGGCCCGGGCCGATA
>JAICYR010000197.1 GCA_025934135.1 Acidobacteriaceae bacterium
AGGCGGTACGCCAGGTTCCCCGGAAAATACGGCCCATAGTAGGCGCTGCCGTCCTTCTTCAGTCGCCGCGTCACGGAAACCTTGGGGTAGCGGTCCCGCAGCGACAGCTTCACATAAGGATAGGTCTTGTCGTCGCGCAGCAGAATGTTGAAGCGAGGCTTGCGCTGCTTGATGAGGTTGTTTTCGAGCGCGAGCGCCTCATGCTCGTTTTCGACGAGAATGTAATCCACATCGACGGCCTCGCGCATGAGCGAGCCGGTTTTGGCATTGGCCTGCGAGGCCTCCAGCAGGTACGAGCGGACGCGGGAGCGAAGGTTCTTGGCCTTGCCCACATAGATGACCTCGTCCTCGGCGTTCTTGTACAGATACACGCCGGGCCCGGTGGGCAGGGAACGAATCTTCTGTTGGAGGTCCATGATGGGGTGAGGCCCATCTATAGTTTATCCGGAAGCGTGCGTGGTGCTCGGGTAGCCTAACGGGCGGTAAAAAATACTCGACGGGGTTTGGTGGCCGGCTGCGACGGCGGCGGCGCTTAGGTGTAAGCCATTGATTCCGCGTATGTAGCTAATGTGTGGGGGTTTGGCATCCGTGTTGCTCTAACGAGCATCGGACAAGAAGCGAGGAGTTCGACGAATGATCTACGTAAGAACCCAGAAGAATGCGATGGTTGCTGCCTCCGCCGTGGGGGCGCTTTGCCTTTTGATGGCCACCGGATGCACGACCAAGAAGTACGTCCGGAGCCAGACGGCGCCAATTATCCAACACACCAACGAACTGGATGACGCGACGGCGAAGAACGGCCGCGACATCCGCGATGTGGACCAGCGGGCGCAGAGCGGGATCCAGCAGGCGGAGCAGTCCGCCAACCAGGCCACCCAGCAGGCGAACACCGCGAAGCAGGCGGCGGGGACCGCCCAGCAGTCCGCGCAGGAGGCCGTGAACCGCGCCGATTCGCTGGCCAGCGTGGTGTCGAACCTGGACAACTACAAGCAGATGGCGGACATCAGTGTCCACTTTGGCTTTGACAAGACGACGCTGACCAACAAGGACAAGGAGAAGCTGGACGAGTTTGCCCAGAAGCTGAACGGGGCGAAAGGCTATTTGCTGGAGGTGACGGGCGGGACGGATTCAACCGGTTCGGCGACCTATAACTACGACCTGAGCCAGCGGCGGGCGGAGTCGGTGGTGCAGTACCTGGCGTCGAAGTACAACATTCCTCCGCACAAGTTCTACCTAATCGGCATTGGCAAGGACCAGGCGGTGGCACCGAACCGCACGGCGAAGGGTCGCGCGGAAAATCGCCGGGTCACGGTGCAGTTGCTGAGCAACACAACGGGGCAGGAGCCGACGGCTCCCGCGCAAACAGGGATGCTGGCACGGCCGCAATAATGCGCTTGGCGAATGCGCTTTGCGCAAGGCCTGTGCTCGCTGGCAAGAAAGCCCCGAAGACGCTCGATGTCCTCGGGGCTTTTCTTATTTGGCTGACTGTGCGATGTGGGCGGCGCGGACGTCGTTCGCAGTGAAGAGCGCGAAGAAGGGCGCTCCTTCGCAGGCGTCCTCGACGGCGGGGCGGCCTTTGGCTTCCTCGCGCTCCACCAGACAGACGGCGGCAATCACCTTCATTCCGGCGGCCCCAGCGGCTTTGATGGCCGCGATGGTGGAGGCTCCGGTGGTGCAGACGTCATCGACGATGAGGACGGGCGCGCTCTGCTCGCAGAAACCTTCGATGCGGCGGGCGGTGCCATGGGCCTTTTCGGCCTTGCGGACCAGGAATCCATGAATCAGCGGTGAGCCGGGCTGCTGCTGGGCGCGGCTGGCGCTGGCAATGGCCACGGCGGAGACGACCGGGTCGGCCCCGAGCGTGAGTCCACCGACGGCGGCAGGCGCGAGGTCTTTTTCACGCAGCAGGTCGAGGACGGCGAGTCCGGTGAGGCGCGCGCCCTCGGCGTGGAGCGTGGTGGTGCGGCAGTCAATGTAGTAGTCGCTCTTGCCGCCGGAGGAAAGGGTGAAGTCTCCAAGCTTAAAGGAGAGACGGGCGAGAAGCTGAAGAAGCTGAGCGCGGTGGTCGGTCATTGGTTTGATTTTAGCTGGAGAGTTAAATCCAGACGATCAGGTTTGAGCTGGCCCCTTTGCTATTTGTTAGCGGTGGCCAAAGTATCGCTTTCGGGCACAAGCGTTGCGCCCGACAAAAGCCTTGAAGTGAGCGCTACTGACCAAAGGGTGCGTACCATCGTCGCCATCTTCTCCATCAGACCAGCCGGCCCGCCAAGGTGGTTCAGCATTCCGAAGGAGGAGAGAAAGCCCATCATGGCGACAGCAGTCAGGATTGAACCCGCCGCCCAGCCGCGCCAGCGAGCGTCGTGCCACACGCGCCACGCAAAAAGAAACAGGACGCATAATGCCGCATTGAAGGCGATCAAAGCACATACGTTGTGCGCTGCTGTCGGCCAGAGGAAATATCCATCGGCAAACACACCGATTCCTGACAGGGCCTGAAAGAACGGGATCGCCAGTCCACCGCGACCGCCCTGCAACTCACGATGCAGCGCCCAGGCAAAGAGGCAGAGGAGAACGCCAAAGACAAAGAAGTTGGCCTGCTGGGCCCAACCCAATTGCGTTGTTTCCAACCCGCTAATGGTCTCGTGCAGAGAGTCGTATGAAGGGACGAGGACGCTCAAGGTGGTAAACACCGCAATGAAGAGCAGTCCGGCGTACCCCGTCAGGAGCAGAGGTACTGATCGCGATTGCAGATTTCTTTCACTCATCATCCGCAGACACCTCGAATGGGGTAAGCATATCTGAATCGCGCGGATCGAAGCGAAACCGCAGATCCTTCACTTCGTTCAGGATGACATCAGTGATGGGTTGGGGACTGTGCGTTCCCACCCTTCGCGCAAAGAGCGACGCGAAGGATGGGGCACCCGGTTTTTCTGTTCCCCACTCAAGCAAAAAACGCTTGAATGGGGCACCCGGCGTAGAAGACAAGTGCTACGGATGCCTCCCATACCGGGCATCCATAGCGGCGGTGAACTCCGCATCCCGTTGCGCCTGCGCCGCTGCCAGTCGGTCGAAAATGCCCGGTAGGTTGGTAAGAACATCTCGACCGTGTGCGCGCCAGATTTCAGCTAAGAATCGAAACCAGGCTTCGAGTTCCTCATGGCTCTGAAGCAGACGCTCATTCTGCACATCCCGGTACCGCTCGTCTCCGTACAGGAAGAGCAGGTCTTCGGGCCAGAACACCTCGTTAGTTTTCGACGCTGGACCAAACGTACAGCACTGGTTCGAGATCTCCGCGTAGGTCAGTTCAATCAAAACTGCCGATGACGAGAACTTCATCCCTGTTGGCTGTCGATCCAGAACAGTTAAACCATAGTCAGTTTCGAAAAAACCGAAGTTCTCGCGGATGATACGGAGGATGCCCAGATGTCCGTCTTCACTTGGCTTGACTTCCGCCACCGCATCGAGAACCGCTCCAGCGGTTGTAAATACTCGTTCATAGCGGTTCCGCTCGTCGAGGGTGCGGGAACTCGTCACCTCTCTTAGCCGCTCCAAGAGCTTCCGCTCTTCAGCGGCGCGAGCAGGGTAGTTCACTTTGGTGTTCTTGTCTAAAACCCACTGCCCGAGATCGCGCCAGTACCAGGCCGCTTCGAAAATGTCGTTTGCAAGCGGAGTTGATTGTCTTTCTTCTTCCAGTTGAGAGACATACTCATTCAGCTTCGCGACGTTCGCTTTGAGAGTTGCCATCATCGTTCTCAAATTATCACGGTCGGTCGCGCCACCCGGACTTCACCCCGTCAGTTTTTCGAGGTGGCGGAAGCCGCTGGTTTGGTAGAGGACTCCGGCGAAGAGGGTGAAGTTGTAGGCGGCGTGGACGAGGACGCTGGCCATAACCGAGTTCATGGCCAGGCGCACAATGCAGAGCACCAAGCTGACGAGTCCGATGAGCAGCAGCGGTCCCCATGCGTGCGAAACCTGCGGCGAGTGCATGAAGGCAAACGCAAGGCTGGTGGCGGCGATGGAGAAGGGAATTCCGATCCATTTGGGCGCGGAGGCCGGGAGGATTCCCCGGTCGGAGAACCAGCGGAAGGCGTTGACGAGGCCGGGGAGGAGGAATCCGCGGAAGGCCAGCTCTTCGATGAGCGGTGCGGCGGTAATTCCGAAGACGAGCATGGCCCATGCCCCGGCGGCGGACTTCATCATGTCGCGGGTGATGGGCGGGTTTTCCGGCATGGGCAGGAAGTTTCCAAAGAAGGACACGGCGATGCCGACGGCGAGTCCGAGGATGACGAGGCGGTTGAAGTTGCCCCATCCAGAGCGGTTGTTCCAGTGGACGCCGTCGCCGAAGGGTTCCTGCCATAGCAGAGAAAAGACGGGAACGCAGACGAGGGCGATGAGTCCGTAGGCGAACGACTGAATGGGGATGCTGGCGCGCGCGTCGGTGGCGGAGAGGCGCAGGAGGTGCGCGGTGCTGGTGTGCGGGAGGAAGTAGTGCAGCGCCCAGACGCCCGCGGCCTGCGCGATTCCGACAAGCACCAGCGCGATGACGAAAAACAGCACGGCGTGGCCGAGATGCGGAATGCGGCGCGGGAAGGCGCGCCACGGCGGAGTGGGAATGCCGAAGATGTCGGTTTGTTCGGAGGGTTGAATGAGAGCCTCGGCAGCAGGATCGCGGTCCGCGCGGTAGCCGCTTTCGGGTGAATCCAGATTGTCCGGCGTGTCGTCGGTCATTGCACCCATTCTTTCTTCTTTTTGCCGCGCGATTTTTTACTGGAAATCTTCACGACCTGTTTTGGCGCGGTGCCCGAACCATCATAATAGCGGCGCAGGAATTCTCCGGTGAAGGAGCCGGAGACGCGGGAGACCTGCTCGGGTGGGCCTTCGGCGATGATGAGGCCGCCGTCTTCGCCGCCTTCGGGGCCAAGGTCGATGATCCAGTCGGCGTTGCGCACCACGTCAAGATTGTGTTCGATGATGATGACGGTGTTGCCGAGATCGGTGAGGCGGTGCAGCACTTCGAGCAGGCGGCGGACGTCGTCGAAATGGAGGCCCGTGGTGGGCTCGTCGAGCAGGTAGAGGGTGCGTCCGGTCTGGCGCTTGCTGAGCTCGCGGGCGATCTTCATGCGCTGGGCCTCGCCTCCGGAAAGCGTGGTGGCGGACTGGCCTAGGTGGATGTATCCGAGGCCGACATCGACCAGGGTTTGCAGCTTCTGGCGGACCTGGGGGATATCGGTGAGGACGGGCAGGGCGTCTTCAATGGTGAGGTCGAGGATGTCCGCAATGGAGTAGCCGTTGAATTTTACGGCGAGGGTCTCCTGATTGTAGCGACGACCGTTACATACTTCGCAC
>JAICYR010000236.1 GCA_025934135.1 Acidobacteriaceae bacterium
CGCTTCCAAGCCTTCTAAAGGTCTTCTTCTCGTAGCACGGAGCGCGTAGGATCGCGCGGGTCCACATGCACCGTGATGGTCTCGCCCTTATAGCAGTTTGCCCACGCTTCAGCCTCGTCCTTATCGCCGAACCTTCGGCTGTAGTGCCCCATTTGTTGCTCCGGACTTCCGTAGGTGTAAGTAAGGGTGGCGAGATAGTAGGAGATGCTTGAATACGCTTTGAAGTGCAGAGCGTTGTCTGTCATCGAACCGACGCTGACAAGGTCAATCACGGCAGAAACTGTCGGCCAATTCCGACCGCGAACGCGTCGAACAAAATTGTCCGAAATTTGCCAGCACGCGCTCACCGCCATACAAGTGCCGATTCCGAGGCAAATCAGCAGCGTCGGCGAAAAACCGAAGACCGTACCCTCGCTGCTTATCAGCGTCAGAACGATTGCAAACATTGCGCGCATTGTACGTGAAGCCTCGCAGTTCCTAGCACCCTCACCTACAACTCCTACCTTCCCCGAAGACAACGCCTTCGGGCGCTCTCTCTCAGGCGTATACTCCGGACCATGAATGGAGATAGAACGTTTTTCTCCCGCCGAAGGTTCGCGCTATTAGCAGGAGCATCATCCTTCCTCGGCACCACGCTGCGCCTCTCTGCTCAGGACAAACCCGGTTTCCCAGACGGCTTCGACGCCGTGCAGGTCGCCCCTCAAAGCCACAAAGTCCTCTTCGAGAACGCCATGGTGCGCGTGCTCGAAGTCGTAGTTGCTCCCGGGATGAAGGAACCGATGCATCATCATCGCTGGCGCAGCATGTTCCTCAACTGGGATGTCGGCGGCCGCACCGGGCACCAGCGCATCTACCACGCCGACGGCAGCGTCCACGACACTCCGGGCCAGGACAGACCCCTCACCCCCGGAGTCTGGCACGTCAAGTGGATGGAGCCGGAACCCATGCATTCCGTCGAGAACGCCGAAACAGCAGAGAGCTCAAAATTGCTGCTGCAGCGCCCGCCCACTCTCCGCGTCGAATTCAAGTTCCTCGGATAGCCGACTCTCCTTCGAGCGCACATGGATGAGTTTGACGCGAAGGGAATCTTTCCGCGTGTTACGCTCGGTGCTGCATTCTCCGGAGGCTTAATGTTCATTAGGAAGCGCGTGCTTGCGCTGTCTGGGGTCCTTGCGATTGCAGCGTCAGCGGCGGGCCAGAACACAGCTCCTCCGTCCGATCTGTCTGCCGATGTCCAGCAGCACTTGCCCGCTCTAACCGATACCTATAAGCACCTGCATCGGAATCCCGAGCTCTCGCGCCACGAAGAAAAGACCTCGGCCTTCCTCGCAGAGGAACTGCGCAAGCTCGGTTACTCCGTGACGGAGCATGTCGGCAGATACAAGGATGGCTCGCCGGCCGCCGGCGTTGTTGCGGTCCTGCAGGACGGCCAGGGACCACGTCTGCTGATTCGCACCGACATGGATGCGCTTCCGGTCGAGGAGAAGACCGGGCTCGACTACGCATCGACACTTCGATCCAGGAATGAGCAGGGCCAGGATGTGGGCGTGATGCATGCCTGCGGGCATGATCTGCACATGACGGTGCTTCTCGGCATGGCGCGCGAAATGGCAGCACGCAAAAGCCAATGGCATGGAACACTCATCCTGATCGGCCAACCGGCTGAGGAGATTGGACAGGGTGCAGAAGCAATGCTCGCGGACCATCTGTACGACCGCTTTGGTCAGCCGGATTTTGTCCTTTCAGAACACGACACGAACGATGTTCCGGCAGGTTCCGTAGCACTGAAGGGAGGGCCACTGCTGGCGGGTGTCGCCAGCATCGACGTGACTATTCGCGGAGTGGGTTCGCATGGCTCGGCACCCCAGGAAGGCAAAGACCCCATCGTGCTCGCGTCAGAGTTTGTGCTTGTGGCGCAGACGATTGTGAGCCGCCAGATCGATCCGCAACGTCCCGCCGTGCTGACGGTTGGGACGTTCCACGGCGGGACCAAGAACAATGTGATACCCGACGAGGTGAAGCTTGGATTATCGCTTCGCACCTATTCGCAGGACGTGCAGGACCGGATCATCGCAGATATACGCCGGACCGCGAACGGACTGGCTGAGGCCTACGGAGTTCCTCCGGACCGCTTGCCGGTTGTCACCGTGTCGGGTGGGGGGCCGGTAACCGTGAACGATGATGCGATGGCTGAACGGCTTCGCCAGACTGCGGTCGCGGCGCTTGGCAAGGATCATGTGGAACCAGGTGTGGCTTATATGGCAAGCGAGGATGTTGGCCGGTTTACGCTTGCCGGCAAAATTCCGGGCGTTATGTATTTACTTGGTGCAGCGGATCCGGAAAAGCTGGCGGAGAGCCGGAAATCCGGTGTGCCCTTGCCCAGCTGGCATTCGCCGCTTTTCGCGCCGGTGTATGCACCGGCGATAAAGACCGGTGTCACCGCGATGACCGCCATGGCCCTCGACCTTCTGAAGTAATCCCTTCAGGAGCGAGAGCCGCCTGCATTCAGTCGAGAACGCCGAACCTCAGAGAACTCAAAATTGGGGCCGCAACGCCCGCCCACTCTCCGCGTCGAATTCAAATTCCTCGGACAGTCGCCTCGCTCTGGCGGCACTTCGCGCTTGCGCTACAAGGTTGCGTGGCTAGTGGTTCGTGCGGGAGGCGTTTCCAATGGTCTCGTCGATGAAGCGGAATGTGGCATCGAGCGCCTTGAGGTTGGCATCCCGTGTCTGTTCCGGGGTGGTGCCAATCAAACCGTGTCTCACTCCCGGCAGAACGATCAATTCGTGTTTCACACCAACGGACTTCAACTTCTCCGCCATTTCGAGGGTTTGGTGGTAGGGTACCGTTCGGTCTTCTGTACCGACAATCAGCAGCATGGGTGAACTCACGCGGTTCACGAAAGACACTGGACTCGCCTCCGCAATCTGCCCGGGACTGCATTTCTGATTTCCAAAGCAACCGAGCAACTGCCACTCCGGAACATCGGGAACATCCCGGGACATGGCTTTATCTTGTTTCGCTTGCTCGGCGATGGTTGCCATGTCGAACACGCCGTACCACGCAACCGCCCCTTGCACACAGTCGGAAACGTTGGAAGAAACGATCGGGTCCGGCTTTGTGTCTGCCACAAACGATTTCGCTTCCTCGGGTGCAAACGCCTGGACGTGGCAGCTCACCGCCGCCAGTCCGGACAAGTGTCCTCCCGCAGATACGCCCCAGGTCACTGCGCGCGTGGGGTCGATGCCATATTTCGAAGCATTGATCCGGAGCCATCGAATGGCGGCCTTCACGTCCTGTGCCTGGGCCGGAAATTTGGCCTCGCTACTCAAGCGATACTCGATCGAGGCAACAACGTAGCCCCGCGCAGAGAGCGAAGCAAGTACGCCGGGAAAATCAACAAATGGGTTGAGACGGTGCGAGTTGCCCTGTATCCAACCTCCGCCGTGAATGTAAACGACCAGAGGAAATCCATCCGAAGGTCGCGGTACCGAACTCGGAGGAAGATAGAGGTCCAGGGTGAGTCGACGATAGCCCACGGGCTCCCAATAGGTCAGCCCCGGCAGTGCCGTCACGCCGTTGTGAAGGTTCACTGGCGTGGCAGAATAATGATCCACCCGCGCCTTGATGGCATCGATCTCGGGCGCGGACGCAGGCAGTTGCGCCGTCCCAATCGCGGAAAGGCCGAATACCATCAATGCCAATATTCCTCGGATCATCGTTCCTCGTTCTGGGCAGCGAAAACCAGCCACCGCCGACAGAGGAAAACTACCATAAAGATTTCCTCGTCCATGCGTCGGGCCCTGAGCACAGTCATCTCCATTCTTGCCAAGTCGGCAATGCGCTATCGAGCCGGTTTCAACAACCCCTCAGCCGCTCCGCAATCCAGCAGGCCGCTTCAGCGGCTGAGGTCACCCGTTCCTGTCAAGCCCCCACTCCCGTGGAAAACCCC
>JAICYR010000080.1 GCA_025934135.1 Acidobacteriaceae bacterium
AAGGACAACTTCTGGCAGATGGGCGACACCGGTCCCTGCGGCCCCTGCTCGGAGATTTTCTACGACATGGGCATTGAGGCTGCGGAGACTCCCGGCGTAGACAAGCCCTTCGGCGAGGACGAGGCCCGCTACGTCGAGATATGGAACCTCGTCTTCATGCAGTTCGACCGAAGCGCGCATGGCGAGCTGAACCTGCTGCCCAAGCCCTCCATCGACACCGGAGCCGGCCTCGAACGCCTTGCCGCCGTACTGCAACATAAAGTCTCGAATTTCGAGACGGATTTGTTCACGCCGCTTATCACGCGCGCCGCCGAGTTGACCGGAACCACATATAAGGATGGGACAGCGCAGTCGGACGCTTCGCTCCGCATCATCGCCGATCACGCCCGCTGCGCGACCTTCCTGATTTCTGACGGCGTGCTGCCTGCGAACGAAGGACGCGGCTACGTGCTGCGCAAAATTCTCCGCCGCGGCATTCGGCATGGACGCCTGCTCGGCCGGGACAAGCCCTTCATGCGCGACATGGTCTTCGCCGTCCGCGATGAGATGCAAGGCGCGTATCCCGAGTTAAAGGAATCCGCCGATCGGGTTGCAAAAGTGGTCGAGGCCGAGGAGCGACAGTTTGCACGAGTAATCAGTATTGGCTCCGAGAAGCTGGATGCATATTTTCGCGAGTCCCTTATTCTCTCCAAAATGGACTTGGAAAATGACAATTTGGTCAACGATTTTGTCAATTCGCTTCCCGTAACATCTCCTGGGCGCATGAATGGGGAGCTTGCGTCGAAGTTTGTCGACTTTCTCCAGGACTCGCTGCTCAGGCCCTGGGAAGCGACACCGGAGCTGGTGGAGAAATTTGTCGACAAGCTTCCAACGGCGCAGGATAGCTTTCTTCGTAATAGAGATAAGAAACGAGTAGAGAAGTTCGTGGAATTCGCAAGGACTGCACCTCGTCGTTCACGAAAGATACTTAAGGGCGGGGCCGCATTCAGGTATTACGAGACATTCGGATTGCCGGAGGACTTCATCGAAGATGCTTCTCGTGATGCAGGATTCGAGTTTGATCGACGAGGATTCGAGCGGGCCAAAGCCGAGGAGCAGGCCCGCGCCCGCGCTTCATGGAAGGGCGGCTCGAAGCAGTCGGCCAGCCCCGTTTACCGCGAGCTTCCCAAGACAGACTTCGAAGGCTACAAGCAGCTCAAAGTCGAAGGAGCCGAGGTTCTGGCCATTGTGAAGGACGGAGTGGGCGTTCCCAGTGCGAATGCTGGAGATGCCGTCGAAGTCGTCCTCGATCATACGAGCTTCTACGCCGACTCCGGCGGACAGGTGGGCGACATCGGCTGGCTCTACTCCGACGATCACAACTCTGTCATTGCCGACGTGAGCGGATGCACCAAGCCGGTGCAGGGAGTCTTCGCGCATCGTGCCGTGCTGCGCCAGCCGATTGCTGTGGGCGACAAGGTCGATACCGTGGTGGACGCGAACTACCGCAATGCAACCCGCCGCAATCACACCGGAACGCACCTGCTGCATGCCGCGCTGCGCGAGGTGCTTGGCAAGCACGTGAAGCAGGCCGGCTCGCTCAACGATGCAACACGGCTTCGCTTCGACTTTTCGCACTTCACCTCCATCGCCGACGAGGAGTTGCAGGACATCGAGGACATTATGAATAAGGAAGTCCTCGCCAATACTAAGGTCGAAACGCTGGTGGACGTGCCCATCGATGTGGCCGTGAACGAGTATCACGCCATGGCGCTCTTCGGCGAAAAGTACGGCGAGAAAGTGCGCGTGGTGAAGATCGGCGAGTTCTCGACCGAGCTTTGCGGAGGCACGCACACTGGAGCTACGGGCGAGATCGGCGTGGTCAAGCTTTTGGGCGAGGGAAGCGTTTCTTCCGGTGTGCGCCGCGTGGAGGCCGTGACCGGGCTGGGCGCGCTCAACGACTTTCGGCGCGGCTTTGCCGTGGCCCAGCTTGCCTCGCAGCTTGCTCCCAGCGCGGAACAGTCTCCGGCCGACGCCTTGCGCGCGCGCCTCTCCGCTCAGGACGAGGAACTGAAGAAGCTTCGCCGCGAGCTGGACCAGGCACGCATGAAGTCGGCTGCCTCGGCAGTTTCAGGCGCGGCGGACCAGGCGGTCGAGGTGAAGGGAATCAAGGTGCTGGCGCAGCGGGTGAACGCGCTCGACCGCGGCCAGATGCGGACTCTGGTCGATAATCTGCGCAACAAACTCGACTCAGGAGTCGTTGTGCTCGGATCGGCGGACTCCGATGGAAAGGTCGCGCTGATCGTCGGCGTCACGAAAGATCTGACCGGAAAAGTCCAGGCGGGCAAGATCGTTGGGCAAATCGCGAAGCTCGTTGGAGGATCAGGCGGAGGCCGTCCCGACATGGCCGAAGCCGGAGGCAAAGATCCCAGCCAACTCGACGCGGCGCTGAAGAGCGCGGCTGAAATCGTCGGCGGGTTGGTGGGATGAGAGCAAGCATCATCCGAACCTGAAACGGAACTCCCGGTTTGCGAACTGGGTTCGCCCCGACCGATGTGGCCATTCCCAAACCTATAATCAGAAGTGTCCGTGTCCTTTATGCCGGCTTCCAATTCTCATGTTGGGCGGGTTCGCCTGCTCGCGATCACCGGCTGCCTCTGCCTGCTTGGTTCGTTGTGCGCTGGAGCGGCATCGCGGCGCGAGTCTCGCGTTCCGCTGGTCACAGGTATCCGCTACTGGTCCACGCCCATGTACACCCGCGTGGCGATCGACCTGCAAGGCGAGGTGCGCTACAAGGCAAGTCGCGTGTCAGACCCCGAACGGATTTTCTTCGACTTCGAAGGAACGCGCCTTTCGCCAACGCTGACCGGCAAGTTCGACCGCGTGACTGACGAAGGCTATCTTCGACAGATTCACGCCATCCAGCTTCCGGGTAATGTCACGCGGGTCATCCTGAACGTCAGCGACATCAGCCAGTACTACGCATTTTTTCTGCCCAACCCGGCGCGGCTCATCATCGATATACGCGGAGGCGGCTCCGGTTCAAGTCCAGTCAAGGCCACCCGAACCGCTCCGGCGCCCATTCGGACACTCCACCGCAGCAACGTCTCTTCCGCGAGTATCGCGGGAATCGGCCTTGGCCCGAATGTGATTGCGTCCAACAACATGGGCGAGCCGTTGTCTCGTGCGGAACGCCGTCCAGCGCGAACCACCCCACCCAAACCCGTCATTGCCGAGATACGCGCGCCCAATCCATCTCCGCCCATCGTCCAGCCGCGTGTCGCTCCTCCCGCCGCCAGCGGCGAGCATTCGTTGGCGCGCACGCTTGGACTCAAGATAAACCGCATCGTCATTGACGCGGGCCACGGCGGCCATGATCCCGGCACGCTCGGCCCCGACGGCATCGAGGAAAAGGATGTGGTGCTCGACGTCGCCCTGCGCCTCGGCGCGCTGCTCAAGCAGCGTCTCGGCGCGGACGTGATCTACACCCGAGACACCGATACCTTTGTTCCCCTGGAGACCCGCACGGAAATCGCCAACAAGGCGCAGGCTGATTTGTTCATTTCCATTCACGCTAATTCCAGTTCCGACCCAACGGTTCGAGGTGTCGAAACCTACTACCTTAACTTCACCTCCTCGGCGGACGCCCTTGCCGTGGCGGCGCGCGAAAATGCTGTGTCGAACCAGTCCATCCATCAGCTTTCTGACCTCGTCAAGAAGATCGCCCTTCAGGACAAGATCAGCGAGTCGCGCGAGTTCGCCTCCGACGTTGAACAAAGCCTTTACGACGGGCTTGAGGACGGCAACTCAGGACTCAAGGACCGCGGAGTGAAGAAGGCGCCATTCGTCGTGCTCATCGGTGCGAATATGCCATCGATTCTGGCCGAGATCTCCTTTCTTACCAATCCAGAGGACGCGAGCGAGCTGCGGCGACCCAGGTATCGCGAGCGCATAGCCGAGTCGCTTTACAGCGGGGTCGCCCGCTATGTTGAAGGCTTGGACGGCGTGCGCGTGGCCTCTTCCGCCCGCGGTTCGGAGTAGGCTTCCGGCGCGGCAAGCACGCGGCTTCGCGGGGTGGTAGTCTCAAATTGAATGGTTTCTCCGCATCGCTCCGTTGGCCGCTATGCCGGACTGGCGGCTTGTCTTTTTCTCTTTGCCCTGCCCGGTCTTTTCGCGCAAACCGCTGGTCATTCTTCTGCGCCGCCAACACTCCTGCCCGCCAATTTTTCCGGATGGGTTGAGCAGGGCGCGTCCATAACAGGAACAGCTCCGTCGGCTCTTGATCCCAGCAATGCCGAGGTTCTTTCAGAATATGGACTGAAGGATTTTGCTGCGAGCGCCTACCACCATGGAGGTGCGGACGCGAGCGTGCGTGCGATGCATTTTGCCGACGCAACCGGAGCATATGGGGCCTTTACGTTTTATCGCAAGGCTGACATGAAACCTGCCGCCATTGGCAATAATGGCGCGCGCAACGCACACGAGGTTGTTTTCTGGTCCGGAACAACCGTGGTCGACGTGACCTTCAGCGGCCCGCAAGGGCCATCTACGGCTTCCCTGAAGGCATTGGCTAAATCCTTGCCGCCCGCTTCCGGCCGATTCGGAGTCGCTCCATCGCTGCCGCAATATCTTCCGGCAAAGTCGCTCGACCAATCGACCGTTCATTACGCTATAGGCCCGGCGGCTTATGTTGCTAGCGGAGGGGTCCTTCCGGTGAACGTAATCGACTTTAGCCGCGACGCCGAAACTGTGACGGCGCAGTATGCTACCTCCGGCGGGCGCGGGACCCTTACGCTCATCGAGTACCCCACACCGCAAATGGCTGTCAACGCGGAGAAGTCCATTGGAGCGCTGCTGAAGGGACCGCCGACCTCTGGCTTGCAGCAGAGCAGTCCCGCCGCGCTTGGCGTGCGCCGCAGCGGACCCATCGTCGCCGTTACGAGCGGCAACTTCTCCAGCGCGGAAGCGCAGGCACTGCTCGGCCAGGTGAAGTATCAGGCAGAGGTCACGTGGAGCCATTCCAGCGACGGCAAAGGAGAGGTGAAGAGAGCAGCGGAGATGCTGCTGGGCATCGCGACTCTCACGGCGATCCTCGTGGCGTGCGCGCTTCTGCTGGCCGCGTTCCTCGGCGGAGGCCGCGCCTTGTGGCGCATCCTCCGCGGCAAGCCGGCGTCGTCCGTCTACGAGACAGACTTCATCAGCCTGAACCTGAGCGGTTGGGCGCCGGGCACGCCGCGAAAATTGCCTTAGGAGTGGTGCAAGAGAGGAACTAACCACTTGATTAGGAATTAATTACCTCGTTTTCCACAGGCCTGCCAAGTGAATATGAAGCGAACAAAAAGAAAAAGTTCAGGAGTTTTTCCACATTTCTAAGTCGCTGAAATCAAAGCAATTAAAAGTCTTTGGTTTTTACCTTGACACCCTCAGCCCTCGACCATAGTATTTCGCCAGAAAGTTCTGATGGCTTTGCCTCCGTTGGAACTATTCTCCCTAAAGAAAAGGCCGCCCCGTTGCCGGGCGGCCTTTTCATTGTCTCCAGAAGATTGGATCACCATAAAATCGGACGTGAGGATGTGGCGGATGGATGAGGTAAAGGCCACGATCATTCAGATGGCGCTGGCATCTATCCTTGCCACAGCACCCGCGGGCATTGCAAAGAGAAAGGGCCGGTCATTTCTAGGATGGTGGTGCTATGGCTTTCTCATGTGGATCATCGCTCTTCCGCACGCGATGTTTTTGAAGTCAAACCACCAGACGATGCAGAATCAGGCGCTCAATTCGCATGTCGATAAAAAGCTGTATCCGTAGTCGCGGAAAGACAGCTTATGATCGGATTCTTTACATCTGGGGCAAAGGTGGTTTCTGGATAGAAGGAGCAGTTGCCCGGGGTGACAATTCACTTTACGCGTGCGCGCAAAACAGGGTAGTATCCATGACACCCGCACAAGGCTTGCACGGCGCACTCTCATCTCCCTATCCGCCGGGGCGGAAACCAACGGGGCGCTCTCACATGCCAAATTCGGGGACCGCCTGCAAACGATAAATTCCCTCCGCTTCAGGCGCAGCAGGTTCATCCTCTCCCGAGAACACGGAATGCGCGCCGCAGCCGCTTTGTAGCTGAATAATTCGCAGCGCGCCTATCTCTCAAAACGGAGCGAAAGAATATGGCCACCAAACTGGAAGGCGCCGCTGCTCAACACTTATCATTCCCGGCGGGACTGCTGAAGCGGCTCGACACGGTCCCGATGAAAACCCGGATGCGGTGGCTTGTCGCCGCCGCTTTGCTACTGCTCGCAGCGTTGACCGTCGAATTGCTGGTTTCAGTCCGGCAACAATCGCAAACGTTCGATGAGAGCGCGCACATCTACTCCGGCTATGTGTACTGGAAATTGGGAGATTTTGGCGTAAACCCGGAGCACCCGCCGCTGGTAAAACTGGAAGCCGCACTTCCGCTGCTTCCGCTCGGTCTGCCGGCAAACCCGCCGCCGAACATCTTCTTCCGCGCGGCATCAGCGATGGGTGGACTTCAGTTTCTCTATTCGCACAACGCAGATACCCTGCTTTCCCGTGCCCGAATGGCTACCTGCTTGTTCACGCTTTTACTCGCGGTGTTGGTGTTTCTCGCCACAGATGAGATGTTCACCCGGGGAGCAGCACTCATCGCGCTTACGCTTCTGGTACTCGAACCCGTGCTGTTGGCCAACGGCGCATTGGTGACGACGGATGTTGCGGTTTCGGCGCTTCTCTTCGGAGCGATTTATCTTTTCTATCGGTATGTGAAGCGCCCAACAGTGTGGCGGCTGATTGCCTGCGGCATAGTGACAGGATTGGCGCTCGCGGCGAAGCATTCGGCGCTGATCATCTTTCCGCTATTAGTAATTCTCGCGGCGGTGGATTTGGCACTCCGGTGGACGGACAAAAGGGATACCGCAATCCCATCCGCGGGTCGGAGGCGGCCGGTCAAAGCCGTCGCCCTGCGGATTGGCGTGCTCGCTTCGATTGCGGCCATCTCGATCGCCGTTCTCTGGTCGTCGTACGGATTTCGCTACGCGGCGCGGCCTGGAAATCAACAAATCGTTCCAACGACAGAAGCATATCTGCAGATCCTCAAGTCGAACACTGGCGACCGATTGGGGAATGGGGCAAAACGTTCCGTCGAAGCCGACGTCATCGGCTTTTTTGAGCGCCACCATCTTCTGCCCGAAGCGTATCTATATGGGCTAACGGACATTCTGATCCAAACGCAGGTGGGCCGGCCCGCTTTCGTCTTCAGGAAGCTTTATCCCAACGGGCGATGGTTCTACTTCCCAGCCGCATTCGTCATCAAGACGAGCATTGCATTGATGCTGCTGGTGGCGTTGCTCGTGTTCGCAAAGCGGCTCCGTGCGCCGGAATTCCGCCGGGAAGTGCTCTTCATGGGGATTCCGCCGGTGGTTTACTTCGCTGTGGCCATGGGATCGAAGATGGATATCGGCATTCGCCACATATTGCCGATCTATCCGTTTCTGATCGTGCTTGCCGGGGCGTGCGCATGGTCGCTCATGCGGCAATCACGGCGCTGGGTTTACGTTGTGGCCGTCCTGTTGGTGTTTGACGCGGTTTCGTCGCTGCGGTCGTTTCCGAATTATCTGCCATACTCGAATGAAATCTGGGGTGGCGCATCAAACACGCATAATCTGCTATCGGACTCGAACGTGGGCTGGGCCAGTGGACTTAAGGCCGCCAAGCAATATCTGGACAATCGCCACATCACGCAATGTTGGTTTGCCTATGACGGGCCGCCCAACCCTACTTACTTCGGCATCCCCTGCAAGCCGCTTCCGACTTTCTTTTCGTCATTAATCCGGCCGAATCTACAGGGACCTCTTCCGAAAGTCATCCAAGGGCCGGTGCTGATAAGTTCTCAGGGGCTGGTTGGCTTCGACTTCGGTCCCGGAGAGATGAATCCTTACCAGCAATTCAACAGCCTGCGCCCGAGCGCGATTATCCAGGGCGAAATTCTGGTATATGACGGAAACTTTGACATTCAGCAGGCCGCCGCGTTGAGCCATTTCGTGGTTGCAAACGGGCTGTTCCGTTCCGGCCATTTCGATCAGGCGATGTCCGAGGCAAAAGAGGCTGAGGAGATGAACCCCAATTTCGTTCCAGTTCACGAGATGCTGACCGACCTGTACATGAGGACGAACCAGCCTTCCGCGGCCCGCACGGAATACGAAACGGCGCTGCACCTATTTGAGACCTTTCATCCCGATTTTCAGACTGCCGGCAATTCGCCTCCCATGAATCCGTTTGTCAAGACCGCGAGCGCGGGCGGAGGCTCTCACTGACCCAAAACGGCTTGGCCCTCGGCAGCAATTTCGAGAAGTTGTCTGGAGCTTGAGGTATCAGAGTCTTGGAATGGTCGGGGCGGAGGGATTCGAACCCCCGACCCTCTGCTCCCAAAGCAGATGCGCTACCAGACTGCGCTACGCCCCGACTTTCAAAATTGTATCGCAGAGAGCAGCGCCGAATTACGCCTTTCCCAGCATCCACAACGACAGCCACACGACAACAAAAACAGGAATCGCGAAAATCACAAACAGCAGCAGCGCGATGCAGAGTAGAAAGACATAGTCCTTCCAGGTGTGGCGGTGCGGCTGGCGCAGATGGCGGGCGAGCAGCTTGTAGTTGCGGCGGTTCGCCTTCCAGGCAATGTCGAAGGCGTCGCCGACGAGCGGGACCATGCCGATCAGCACATCGATGGCTATGTTTACGACCATGCGCGTCAGCGTCACATACGGAACTCCGCGAAACCAGGCCGCAATGACGATGATACTTGAGGCAAATCCAGCGAGGATGTCTCCTGCAAATGGCACCAGCCCAATCAGCCCATCAATGCCGAAGCGAATAGGCGTGCCGGGAATCCGGAACCAGTCGTCCAGCACGTGCGCCAACAGGTCGAGATTCTCGTCCGTGAAGACGGATCGACCCATGCGCGTCCGCGAGCGCGATGATGCTTCTCCGGGCTGGATGACTTCGGGGTCCATAGGCTGCGGGAGCGCCGTTTTATGCCGCTGCCGCGCGTGCTGAGAGCGGCGGAAGGCGCTTACTGCAATGCTATAATCAGGCTTGGCACGGCGGCTATAGTTCAGCGGCAGAACGCCTGACTGTGGCTCAGGATGTCGTGGGTTCGATCCCCACTAGCCGCCCCAGAATGCCTGACTTTTCAATCACCTGTGACCGGCAATACAAAGAACGCTATTTATGCCGGAACGTCCGGCTGGGCCTATCCAAGCTGGAAACCTGACTTTTATCCAGCCTCTGTTCCCGCGAAAAAGCTGCTTGCTTATTACGCCACCCGGTTGAACTCCGTCGAGGTGAACTACACCTTCCGCAGCCTGCCCTCGGCGTCAACGGTGCAGACCTGGCTTGCTGAGACGGGCGGCGATTTTCGATTCTCCTTCAAGGCTCCGCAGCGCATCACGCACATCCTCCGGCTGAAGAATTGCGCGGAGGCTCTGGAGCGGTTTGGGGAGTCCATCGCACCAGTAGCCGAAGCCGACCGGCTCGGCGTAATTCTCTTTCAGCTTCCGCCCAATCTAAAAGCGGACATCGAGCGGCTTGGCGCATTCTTGAAAGACGCGGAGAAGCTCGGTTTCCGGCTCGCCTTTGAGTTTCGTAACGAGTCATGGTTCTGCGCTGAAACCTACTCGACTCTGCGCGCCCACTCCGTCGCACTGTGCGTAGCCGAAAGCGACGATCTGGCAACTCCGGAAGAATACACCGCCACATTCTCCTGCTACCGCTTTCGCCGGAGCGACTACTCTGAGCGCGATCTGGAGGCGATCCGATCAAGGCTGAAATCCCGGGCCGCCCACGGAGACGTTTTTGCGTACTTCAAGCACGAAGATTCGCCCGACGGAGCCCTGCGCGCCGCGCGTGTTCTGGAAGGGCTGCGCTCCGCATGAGCGCCCGCTCTCAGGATTGGCTTGCTCCGTTTTTGTGCCGCCCTCTATTGCGGAGCGGACATTTACAGACGCTCGCCGGGAATTTTCTGCCACGGAAGCTGGTACTACCCGAACCGGAGCGTCTTCTGGTCGAAGTGGAAGGCCCGCTCTCCGGCTACGGTCCAAGTTACGTGCTTTGCCATTGCCATTGGCAGCCAGAAGAGGTTCGGGCCAAACGGCTTACGCTCATTCTGGTTCATGGGCTGGAGGGGTCGTCCAGCTCGCAGTACATGATCGGCAACACGGCCCGCGCGCTCGCAGCCGGATTCAACGTTGTCCGCATGAATATGCGAAGTTGCGGCGGTACCGATGAGATTTGCCCCACTATTTATCACTCGGGACGTTCGGGAGATGTCGCCGCCGTCTTCAGCAGAATCATCGAAGAGCAAAAGCTTGAAGCAATAGCTTTGGTCGGTTATTCGATGGGCGGCAACCTGGTTTTGAAATTTGCCGGGGAAGTAGCAGCCGCGCCCCCGCCGCAATTGAAGGCGGTAATAGGTGTATCTCCGCTTATGGACCTGGCCGTTTCTTCCGCCGCACTGCACGAGCGGCAAAACCGGATGTACGAATGGCATTTCCTCCGCAACATGATTGCGCGGGTGCGGCGGCGGATGGAGCTCTATCCGGCAATTTACAGTGGCGCCGAAATTGAGAAAATTCGCAGCATGAGGCTCTTCGACGAACATATAGTCGCGCGCTACGGAGGCTTTGCCGACGCCGGCGACTACTACGAAAGTGTCGCAAGCTCGCATTTTGTGCATCGGTTCAGCGTGCCTATGCTAATTCTGCATTCGTTCGATGATCCGTTCATACGGCTGCTGCCGACAACCCGCGAAGCATTGATCGCGAACCCGAATGTGACTTTCATCGAGACCCAACGCGGCGGTCACTGCGCCTTTCTGGAAGCGGCGAAGAACGGCTACGATGGCCGCTGGGCGGAACGAACGCTAATGGGCTTCCTCCAGGCACACGCCAGTGGAAGCTGACTGGTCGGTGGAGATCGGCCCCGGCCTGCCGGTGATCGAAGCTGCGTGGGACGGCTTCGTTGATTTGCGAAGCTCTCCGGGAAAGATCGATGAAATAGAGGAAGCGCGGGGATATCCAGCGTTACGCGAGGCTCTGCTGGTGCTGAACGGCCACGATTCGCCGTTGTTCACGACAAAGTGCGATTGTTGGAGGCTGCCCGGAGATGAAATTGATCCGGATGAATTCTCCGCAACCCGAGAGACGGCGCGTGCTGGGTTCGCGTCCTATATGGATGTCGTGGCGCGGGACCCGTCGCGGTTCGCGTCGTTTGAGCTTCACGCGCACCGAGTCCGGGAGTTGACTTCAGATCTGCGCAGGCTCGATCTCCGCCAGGGCCGCGTTGATCTTGTGCTGCGTACAGCAGCCTTCAACGAGCAAAACGGCTTTGGCATCACGCTTTATGCCGCCGGCTGCGGAGCAACGGAAGAGTCGGCCTATCTCGCATGGCAAGCGGTACTTGGCGCGGCAGTTGCCGCTACAATAGCAGCAACGGCCCATCCTCTGCGCACGGGCGAGTAGCTCAATCGGATAGAGCACCGGCCTTCTAAGCCGGGGGTTGTGGGTTCGATTCCCGCCTCGCCCACCAACGCCAACTCCGTGTGGATTCTGCGCGTTCTCCTCATCAAGCCAACCCCATCTACACAGCATTTCATCCTACGCGATAAACCGATCCGCTCGGGTCATGTGAGGTGTGTCTATTCTGAATCCCAACCCAGCTCTCTGTCTGAACCTCCGCAATCTTCCACTCCGATCAGCCTGCCGCTGCAACGTCGCATCGATTGCACCATCATTGCCTGCACCATTATTGCCGCATCAGGGCGCTGCTAAAGGAGATTGGCAGTGACTGCAAATGAATTTGGAATGATGATGCTCTCCTTGAGCGTCCTGCTTGTGAGTGTCCATGTCTGTGGATACCTGTTTGAAAAGATGCTACAGCCCAGGTTGGTGGGCGAGATTCTTGCGGGAATCCTGCTTGGGCCATGGGTGCTGAAGTTGTTTGCGCCCCATAGTTTCAACCTGCTGTTTCCCGCCGGAGGCGCGAGCGCGGCGGTCTACAGCTTCCTCTACAACCTAGGCCTGATCCTGCTGATGTTCTGCGCCGGAACGGAAGCGCGGCGGCTGCTGGGCAAGGAAAACCAGAGGCAGACGGTAATTCTGCTCGGCGTCCGGGACGGGCTGGCCTTCGCCCTGGTGCTGGCGCTGGGCTTCATGGGGATGCTGCCTCTGCGCTCCCTGACCGGACCGAAAGGAACGGTCATGGCCACGCTGCTGATCGTCGCCATTGCCGTCGCCGTCACTTCCATTCCGGTGATATCGCGCATCTTCTGGGACCTCAGGATCATGCATACGCGCTTCGTCAGCCTGATCCTGGGCTGCTCGGTGGTGGAAGACATCGCCCTGTGGGTGGTGTTGACGCTGGCCCTCGCATTGGCGTCGGCCGGAGCGATCGGCACGCACGTGGTGAACACGGTTGCCAGCCATGTGATTGCCACAGCCATCTATCTGGTGGTGGCCATGGTGGTGGCCCCGCCGCTGCTCACACGGCTTACCAAGGCAAGGTGGAACGTCGTTCATCGCTCAACTCCGGTAGGTTTTCTGCTGCTGGTCCTGTTCGTCTATTGCGCCATTGCCTCCGCCGTGGGAGTGAACATTCAGTTCGCAGCACTGTTGGCGGGCTTCGGCGTGGTGGGCGGCGTGTCGGGCAAGGAACGGCCCCGGGTGGCGGCGCCCTTGGACGCCATCTCCAAGGTCTCCTTTGCCGTGTTCGTGCCCATCTACTTCGGCATCATCGGCTACAGGCTCGTCTTTGGCCGTGATTTCTCCATGACCCTCCTGATCGGGTTTTTCGTAGGCTCAAGCTTGATCGCCATGGCGACCAGCGCGTTGGCGGCCAGGCTCGCCAGCTTCCGCGGACTCGATCTGGTCAACATCGCCCTGACCACCAACGCCCGCGGCGGGCCGGGAATTGTGCTAGCCAGTGTGGCCTACGACGCGGGCCTCATCAACGCGGCGTTCTTCACCACGCTTGTGCTGACGGCGGTGTTCACTTCGCAGCTTGCCGGAGCCTGGCTGCGCATCGTGTTGAAGAAAGGCTGGCCGCTGCTCTCGAGCAATCCGGACGAGACGGCCCTGCCCGAGCCAATTCCGGAACCGGAAGCCGTCACTCTGGAGCCGGTGGTGACAAGGGAAGCGGCATAGCCTACCCCATGTCTTTGAGAGACATGGGACACCCACACCGATGCCGTCGCCCGCGAAAGCTGGGCGGCGGCCCTACTTCATGCCTGCGAGCGCCAGCTTGGCAATCGTAGCCAACTGCATGTTCGAGGTGCCTTCGTAGATCTTGCCGATCTTGGAGTCGCGGAAGTACTTCTCAACGGGATAGTCCTTCACGAATCCGTAGCCGCCGTAAATTTCCACGGCCTGGCTGGCCACGCGCTCGGCCACCTGTGACGAGTAGTACTTGGCCATGGCCGCTTCGCGGACGAAGTCCAGCCGCGCGTCCTTGAGCCGGGCCGCGTTGTAGACCATGAGCCGGGTGGCCTCGATTTCCGTGGCCATTTCGGCGAGGGTGAACTGCACGGCCTGGAACTCGGCAATTGCTTTTCCGAACTGCTTGCGCTCGAGCGCGTACTTCGCAGCGGCGTTCCATGCGCCCTGCGCCAGTCCAAGCATCTGCGCGCCGATGCCGATGCGACCTTCGTTCAGCGTCTCGATGGCGATTTTGTAGCCCTTGCCCGACTCGCCCAGCACGTTGGCGGCGGGCACACGGCAGTCTTCCAGCACCAGCTCGCAGGTGGAGGAGGCGCGGATGCCGAGCTTGTCTTCCTTCTTCCCGACGGTAAATCCGGGGAAGTCCTTCTCGACGAGGAACGCGGTGATGCCCTTGTAGCCAGCGGCCGCGTCGAGAGTGGCGAAGACGATGAAGAGCCCGGATTCCTTCGCGTTGGTGATCCAAAGCTTCTGGCCGTTCAGGATGTATTCGTCGCCGCGCCTCTCGGCCCGGGTCTGGAGAGCGAAAGCGTCAGAACCCGATCCGGCTTCGCTCAGCGCGTAGGCGGCAACGGTGTCAGCGGCCATGCGCGGCAGATACTGCTTCTTCTGGTCGTCCGTTCCCCAGCGAAGAAGGGCATTCGCGCAGAGGGTGTTCTGCACATCGACCAGCACGCCGACAGAAGGATCGACGGCGGAGATTTCCTCGACCGCAAGAATGGCCTCGAAGAAGGTCCCGCCCGAGCCTTTGAAGTCGGCGGGAATCCCAATGCCCATGAGTCCCAAGCTGAAAAGCTGCGGCAGCAGTTCCGGCGCGAAGTGCTGCTCCTCGTCCATCTGCCGGACCAGCGGCCCGATTGTCTCGCGGGCGAAGTCGCGCACGGTTGAGCGGAAAAGCTGCTCGTCGTCGCTGAGGCGGGTCAGGGGAGAAGCGGATCCATCAGGCATCAAAGCTCCTTTTGTCGCAACCGAGCATTTTAGACGGTTGCTAACCACTACAGCTACCGCTTGATACTCCAATGTTAAGGAAGACTGATGGGTGGGGAAAATCTGCTTTTTCCGGAAATGAAGGCGGGGCCTCCTGGTTTCCGCTATCGCGAGAGCTTTGTCACGGAAGAGGAGGAGAAGGCGCTTGCGGCGTCGGTCGGGCAACTGGACCTCAGGCCATTTGAGTTCCATGGGTATCTGGGAAATCGCAGGGTGGTGAACTTTGGCCTGGAATACGATTACGAGCGCCGGTCTGTGGAGCCGGCCAGCGCGATACCGGCATTTCTGAATGAACTTCTCGCGCGGGTTGCGGAATTTGCCGGCTGCGGGCCCGAGGCCTTTCGCCAGGTTGGGGTGAATGAGTACCGCCCCGGGGCGGCGATCGGGTGGCACAAGGACAAGCCGCAGTTTGGAATCGTTGCCGGAGTTTCGCTTCTGGCTCCGGCCAGGATGCGATTCAGGCGAGCCAAAGGCACGCGATGGGAACGAATCTCACACGAGGTGATGCCTCGCTCGATCTACATCCTCTCCGGCGAGGCCAGGTCGGAGTGGGAACACAGCATTCCTCCGGTAAGGGATTTGCGGTACTCGATTACTTTTCGGACGCTGGCGAGGTGAGTGCTTTGCCCTGTCTCGGCAATTGAGATTGGTGCCGATGGGGTTCGATGAGTGCATTGGGTTATACACTCACCGAGATCCGCCGATTCAGATTGCCGACATGCCGCCGTCGACGTTCAACTCCACCCCATTCACGAAGCTCGAATCGTCTGAAGCAAGAAACAGCGCGGCCATCGCAATTTCGTCAGGTTGACCCATCGTTCCCCGCGGGATCAGGGATTCGAACATCTCCTTCGCCTCCTTGGTGAGAACTTCTTCCTGCATCGGTGTAGCGATCGGCCCGGGGCCCAGCACGTTCACCCGGATATTCCTGCCCTTCAGTTCGTTGAGCCATGTGCGTGCGAACGAGCGCAATGCCGCCTTGCTCGCCGCATACACGCCGAAACCAGGAAAGCCTTTCAC
>JAICYR010000095.1 GCA_025934135.1 Acidobacteriaceae bacterium
AATGATTTTCGCCATACGAGCGCGAGCCTGCTGCGGGACCACGCGATCAGCGACGTATACGAGCCGGGCTCGGTCTTCAAGCTGGTGACGTATTCGGCGGCGCTCGATGACGGCGTGACGACGCCGGACGCGAGGATTCCCACGCTGGGCGGCAAGATCAACGTGGCCGGACGCATTGTGCATGACGACCGCGATGCGATTCGATACGAGGCCGCGCACGGCAACGTGATTACGGTACACGAGGCGCTCGAGCAGTCGAGCGACGTGGCGGCGGTTGAGTTGGCCGAGCGCATGGGGAAGGACAAGTTCTACGAATACATCCGGTCGTTCGGATTTGGGCAGCGGTCGGGGATTGAGCTTCCGGGAGAGACGCGCGGGCTGCTGAAGCCGCCGCGCCGCTGGGAGCCGACGACGATTGGGTCGATTCCGATGGGGCAGGAGATCGGCGTGACTCCGATTCAGCTCATCACCATGGCTTCGACCATCGCCAATGGGGGCGACTATCTGCCGCCGCACATTCTGCTGGAAAGCTCGAACGGGGTGAAAGGCGGGAACTTGCTGCCGGTGGCGTTTCATGCGGGGCACGAGGTTCCGGACCCGCTGCCTGAAGGCGCGCATCGCGTGATCTCCACCATGGCGGCGGCGGAAATGCGCAGGATGATGGAAGGCGTGGTCGAGCACGGGACGGGGCTTCCGGCACAGTTAAACGGCTACAGCGCGGCGGGCAAGACCGGCACGGCGGAAAAGATTGATCCTGCGACGCACACCTATTCGAAGACGAAATATATAGCGTCGTTTGTGGGCTTCGCGCCGGTGAATGATCCGGCGATCTCGATTGCCATTGTGATGGATTCGCCCTCCTATCAATATCACTATGGAAACGGGGCGAGCGCGCCGGTGTTTCACGATCTGGCGCAGCAGATTCTGGAGTACCTGGGCGTGCCGCACGATCAGCCGCTGAAGTCGACCCAGGAGATGGCCGCGATTGAGAATGCGCACGTCGAGGACGATGAACCTGCGCAGTCCACCGCCGATCTGGAATCGCTTTTTGATGCAGTGAATGATTTGCCGGCGGATGATCCGCTGCGCGCGCAGGTGGACAGCGCGTCGCAACTGCCGGACTCGGGGGCGGAGGCGGAAGCTGGGCCGAGTTTGGCGGCTGATTCAGCGAGCGCGAAGCCGGCGGCGCCAGCCGGGGTTTTGGCGGCGAAACCGGATCAGAATGCTTTACCGCCAGTGGCGGAGATGAAGCCGAAGCAGGATGTGGTGGTCGCTCCGGGCAAGCGCGTGGCGGTGCCGTCGCTGATTGGCCAGCCGGTGCGCTCGGTGATTGAGCGCGCGGGCGGCGCAGGCCTAGGCGTGCAGGTCATCGGCTCGGGAATCGCGCGGCAGCAGGTCCCGGCGGCGGGGACCATGGTCCCTCCGGGGACGCGGATTGTGGTGCGGTTCGGAAGGTAAGAGTCGAACCTCGTTAGCCGTGCGCTGCCGGTTCACTCCGGAGTACTTCTTGCTGTTCCAAAATATCGCCTGGACTCAGGAAGAAAAAGCAGCCAGGCGATACCGGCAAATATCAAAGCGTGAACGGCCAATTCGCGTCGATCGGCGAATATGCTCAGCCCAACGTGAAAAGCCATCCAGGCGAGCGCCAGCCAGCGCGCCCAGTTGCTGCCGCGGAGCATGAATGCTCCCGCCAGAATCGCCAACGCCTCGGTGAATTCGATTGAAATGCCGTCCGGTTGCCGAAGATCACGAATATGGTAGACAGCGCCAATGATTCCCACGGCGAGAAAAAGGCAGGCGACGATAAGAACTGGAACCGGACGCCGGACCGCCTTCATGACCGCACCTCGACCGTACTCTATCACGATGACGGGGTGACAATTACCTTTCATAGGTAGAGGATGGAGTTCGTCCGAAATGAATATCGAAGAACATGAACTTGTGCCAAGAGGGGTCTGTCCGGCGTGTTTGAAGCCTATTGATCGTTACAAGATCATAATCGTCAAGGAATTTCCCTGTCCGCATTGCCACCAACTTGTGGGAACATCGATCCTTTTCCGAGTATTCAAGCGGCTGTTGACTACAGGCTTGGCGGTAACTTCTGCCTTCTTTTCTGGTCTCCCTCTCATAGCAAGCATCGTGGTTGGAGTCGTCCTGTGGTTTGTCCTTAACTTCTTCTACGTCTGGGTAGTTTCTCTCGTTCGGCCGCGATTGGAACTATTTCGCGGAAAAGACGAGGATTTCCAAACCCTTAACTTGGGGAAATAATGGAGGGGATCTGTCCGGAGTCCCATCTGATATGCGTGTAGACGAGGTTTTGCGGGAAGTTGCGTGTGTGCGCCGCGCGGGCGGAAACGCCGAGGTCACGGGCGTAGAGTATGACTCGCGCCGCGTGGGGCCGGGGTCGCTGTTTGTGGCCATGCGCGGCGAGTCTACGGATGGGAATCGCTACATCGAGAATGCGATTCCGGCAGGGGCCGCAGCTGTGGTGACGGACTCGCCAGCGGCGTTTGATGAGACTGCGCGGAAGCATCCTGAGCTTGCGCTGGCCGAAGTGGCGCATGGGCGGAGGGCGTTGGCTGAGGCGGCAGCGAAGTTCTTTTCTCATCCCGAGCGGCAACTGGCCCTCAGCGGCGTGACCGGGACCAACGGCAAAACCACAACAGCGTTTCTGCTGGACGCGATGCTGAACCACGCGGGGCATAAGACTGTTCTAGTCGGGACGATCGAGTATCACGTGGCTGGGGCGGTGCGGCCTTCTCCGCACACCACGCCGGAGTCGCGCGATCTGCTGGCCCTGCTCCGCGAGGGCGTGGACGCGGGCGCGACCGAGGCCGTGATGGAGGTTTCGTCGCACGCGCTGGACCAGGGGCGCGTGCATGGGCTGGGCTTCGACACGGCGATCTTCACCAACCTCACGCGCGACCATCTCGATTTTCACGGCACCATGAAGAATTACTTCGCGGCGAAACGGAAGCTGTTCGATGGCAGTCTGCTGCATCCTCCGCGAGTGGCGGTGCTGAACATTGATGATCCCTATGGCGCGGAGCTGGCGCTGACGGCGCGCGAGTCAGGCAGCGAGATTTTTTCCTACGGATTGGGCGTGGGCGAGTTTCGCGCCGAGGACGTCTCAATGGCTGCGAGCGGAATGCGGTTCACGCTGCAATGTCCGGCGGGCGCGGCGGAAATTCGCACGCGGCTGACCGGAAAGGTGAACGTCTATAACCTGCTGGCGGCGTGCGCGGCGGGATATGCGCGCGGGCTGACCCTGGAAGAAATTGCGAGCGGTGCGGCTTCCCTGCGGTGCGTGCCGGGGCGGTTTGAGACGGTGGATGCGGGCCAGCCCTTCACCGTGGTTGTGGATTACGCGCACACCGATGATGCGCTGCGGAACCTGACCGCGCTGGCGAGGGAGTTTGTCCGGGACAGCGGCGGGCGCGTCATCACGCTGTTCGGCTGCGGCGGCGACCGCGACAGGACGAAGCGTCCGCTGATGGGGCGCGCGGCGGGCGAAGGCAGCGATGTGGTTTTTCTCACGTCGGACAATCCGCGCAGCGAGGAGCCGGAGGCGATTCTTGCGGACGTCGTTCCGGGACTTGACGCGTCGGGTGTGAAGTATATTCTCGAACCCAGTCGGGAAAAGGCGGTCCGCATGGCCCTCGAAGAGGCGCGCGCGGGTGACATTGTTCTGCTGGCGGGTAAGGGACACGAGAAGACGCAAGTGCTGAAGAGCGGCCCGGTCCCATTTGATGACGCGGCGGTAGCGCTGAAAATTTTGCAATCCCCTGATGTGTTGCGGCGGACAGGAGCGGGCGCATGAAGCTCGAATTACGGCAGGCAGCGCACTGGTGCGGAGCGGAGCTGGGAAGCGCGGGAGGGGAGCGCGTTGCGGCGGGGTATTCGATTGATTCGCGCACCATCGCGCCCGGTGAGCTATTCATTGCGATAAAGGGCGAGCGGTTCGACGGGCACGATTTTCTCACCGATGCATTCGCGAGAGGTGCGGCGGGAGCGATTGTTGCGCGCGACAAACTTGCGGGCGCGAGGAAGAAATCCGGGGAGAAACCGCTGCTTGTAGTCGATGACACGTTGAAGGCCTTGCAGCAGCTTGCCTCTGCGGCGCGGCGGCACTGGGGCAAGCGCGTGATCGGCATTACCGGATCAGCGGGGAAGACCACGACCAAAGAAGCCGTGGCCAAGGTCCTGAGCGCGAAGTATTCGGTGCTGAAGTCGCAGGGAAACCTCAACAACGGATTCGGCCTGCCGCTTCAACTGCTCAAGCTGGAGCCGGAGCATCAGGTTGCCGTGATCGAAATGGGCATGTCGAACGCGGGGGAGATTACCGCGCTTGCCCACATCGCCTCTCCGGACTGGGGCGTGGTTACGAATGTGGGCACGGCGCACGCGCAGAACTTTGCCGACGGCGTACACGGAATCGCGCGAGCGAAATATGAGCTGGTGGAGGCGCTGCCCCCGCATGGAGTGGCTTTTCTGAATTGCGATGACCACTATGTGTCGCAGTTCGGGCGCGACTTTCGCGGCAAGGCTGTGTACTTTGGCTGCGGCCCCTGCGCCGATCCGCGCGCGGCCTCGATTGAGCCATTGGGCGCGGACGGCCAAAGAGTCGAAGTCCGCGCGGGTGACAAGAAAGCCGAAATGACCCTGAAGCTGCTGGGTCGGCACAATGTGGCGAACGCCATGGCCGCCATCGCCGTTGGGCTCCAGGCCGGGGTTCCGCTGAAGGCGTGCTGCGCCGCTCTGGCCGAACTTGAGCCGGAGGACAAGCGCGGGCAGGTGCTGACGATTGGCGGAGCGACGGTCATCAACGATTGCTACAACAGCAATCCCGAGGCGCTGAAGGCGATGATCGGCACGTTGGCCGCGATCCCCGTGGGCGAGGGCGGGCGCCGGATTCTGGTGGCGGGCGCGATGCTGGAGTTGGGCCCTGAGTCCGCCGCGATGCACGCGGCCTCCGGAAAAGCCGCCACCAAGGCCGGAGTCGACGTGGTGATTGGAGTCAGCGGCGACGCGCGGGCCTTGGCGGATGCGGCCCAAAATGCGGGCGTGGAATCGCTGTTTTTCGAGTCTCCCGAGCAGGCCGGCGAGTGGCTGCGCACTGCGGCGAAGCCCGGCGATGTAGTACTGCTGAAGGCTTCGCGAGGAGTGCGGCTGGAACGCGCTCTGGACGCTTGGCGGGCCAGCTAGAGCCTCCATTTTCATCGAACATTCATCAATTCATTGCATCCACCCGCCCGTGGTGGGGCATCAAATTATAAGAATTGAAGGGTTTACGCTGGCAGTCAATATGAAAAGAGAGGGAGGGCTTTGTACGATGAGAAGGAGATTTCGCAGTCTGATTCCGTTTGTAGTTGCCGGCCTCATGCTGGCGGTGCCTGCTCCGTTTGTCTTGGGTCAAGCGACGGCTCAAGAGAATAATTTGCGCGCGGAGATCATGAACAACGCCTTGAATAAGGACCAGTTCAAGAATGTTCATGTCGCGGTGGACAATGGCACGGTGACGCTGAGCGGGACGGTGAACCTTGCCGAAGCGAAACGCAAGGCCGTTGACCGGGTGCGCCATGTGAAGGGCGTGGAGGCAATCAATAACCAGATTGAGGTTGCGGGGCCGACCATTCCCGACGCCGAGTTGCAGCAGGAGGTGGTGAAGAAGGTGCAGTACGACCGGCTGGGTTATGGTACGACGGCCTTCAATGCGATCAGCGTGAGCGTGAACAACGGTGTGGTCACGCTGGGCGGGCACGCCTATGGGCCGGTTGACGCCGACTCGGCGGTGGCCACCGTGCTGAACATGAAGGGCGTCAAGGACGTGGTCGACAACATTCAGGTTGATCCCGTCTCGCCCATGGATGATCGCATCCGGATTGCGGAATACCGGTCGATTTACGGTTTTCCGTCGCTGAACAAGTATGCGATTGATCCGGCGAAGCCGATCCGCATCTCCGTGCAGAACGGGCACGTGACGCTGTACGGGCAGGTGGATTCGGAATCGGACAAGAACGCGGCGGGAATCCGCGCCAAGACAGTGCCGGGCGTATTCTCCGTCACCAATGACCTGCAGGTTGCGGGTCAGCCGTCGGAGAAGTAATTCCGGCGGACGGTTTCTAACAAAGCCCCGCTTCGGCCACTTCAGCCGGGCGGGGCTTCTTCTTTGCTTTCGGTAAACTTGACCTATGGGATTTTTTCGGAGCGTGGGCATCACGCTGGAAATGATCAAGTGGGAGCACTCGGTGTTCGCGCTCCCGTTCGCGCTGACCGGAGCAATGCTGGCCGCGGGCGGGCTGCCGCGCCCCATGCAGCTTGTGTGGATCATCGTGTGCATGGTGAGCGCGCGCTCGGCGGCAATGGCGTTTAATCGCTGGGCCGACGCCCGGCTCGACGCGGAGAATCCGCGCACCCGGGTCAGGGCCATTCCCGCCGGGCTGCTGTCGCGCGCCTTCGTCGGCGGATTCACCCTGGTAATGGCGGCTATTTTTGTCCTTTCGGCGGCGCAGTTGAACCGGCTCACGCTGGAGCTTTCTCCTGTGGCTCTGGCGGTGCTGTTTTTCTACTCCTACACCAAGCGGTTCACGCGCTGGTCGCACCTGGCGCTGGGGCTCGCGCTGGGCATCGCTCCTGCGGCGGCGTGGATCGCGGTGGCCGGCTCGCTCGACCCGAGGATTTTGATCCTGACGCTGGCCGTGATGTTCTGGGTGGCGGGCTTCGACCTGCTCTACGCCTGCCAGGACGCGGCGCATGACCGCGCCAACGGGCTGTTCAGCGTGCCGGCGGCATGGGGCGTCACTGCGGCTTTCTGGATCGCGCGTCTGCTGCACGTGCTGATGCTGGCGCTGCTACTGTGGCTGGTGCAGGCGTTCGCGCTGGGAGGCTTCGCTCTGGCCGGAGTCGCGGTGGTCGCGGCGCTGCTGCTCTATGAGCACCTGATTGTTTCTCCCGGAGACCTGCGACGGCTGAACGCGGCCTTTTTCACGATGAACGGCGTCATCTCGATTGTGTTCTTCTGCTTCGTCGCGGTGGATCTGCTGCTGCGGCACAATGTGCTGGCGAGGCTGTTAGGCAGCTAAGAAGCAGTCAGATGGTGAAGCGGTCAGCAATTGAAGCAGTCAGCCAGGGTGCTCTAAAAGCCCGCTCCGAGTAATCTTGTTTCCGAACTGCCGATCATTTTCGGTTGTAATACTGAGGAGCGACATGGGCAGACGTAGCCGTGCAAAACGCAACCGGATCTCCGCGCCTCTGTCGCGGTTTTCGATGAAGTCTTTCTCGCTATATAGGTCAACATGGGTATTTGTGGTTGGGATACTTGTGCTTTCATATGGAATCGCAGGTATGCAATACAGCCGCTGGAATCATGCTGAAAATGCTCATATCCACCCGGTTTTCCATCCGTGGGCAATCGTCGTTGGTGTCGCACTGGTGGTGCTCTCATACAAAATGCCGAGACGCGACGGACGCCTTTGATCCAGACAGAACTGTCACGGCTCACTGACACATTGTTCGAGTGACCGTCAGGTGGAGATCGCGCGGAGGACTAGTGAAGCGGGTCAGCGCGTGGCGTTCGTGGCGGCTTCTTTCTGACCCTCGGCGGCGCAATCATCCAGCAGTTTGTCCACGCGCTCCCTGACCGCCGCGTTGAATTGCTCCTGAGACAGGCCGTGCAGGTCCGCGAAGGGGTCTTCTTCTTCCTCCTCATCCGTTTCCTGGCTGGGCTTCTGAGCCCTGCGCCCTGAGCCCTCAGCCCTCTTTTTCTGGCTCGCGGCCCCTGGACCCTGGTCGCTTGCTTCATCCACCAGCGATCCCGTTTTGCCCAGGTTCTTCGCCATCGCCTTCAACATGCTCAGCATGAGCCGGAAGGTCTTCTGGTCGATTCGCTGCTCGTTGAAGGCCTGCAATAGCAGGAAGAAATTGATCTGCATGGACGCGCGGTCTTCCGGAAAGACAAATGGAATGGGCGCGAAGCCTTCAAACGGGGCCTTTCCGTGAGGCTTGGCGAGGGCGGTCTTCACCGCCGAGTGGTGGTAGCAGAACTCGGTGCCGGAGACGGCGGGGGATCCGCAAACTTCTCCGTTGGTCTTGATGTGGGTGCATTGCGGCACAACTACAGCGGCGTTCGACATTTTCATTCCTCCTCAAACCTCGCAAAATCTAGAAAGCAAAGATAAGTTGAATTGTGGGTGCCCCATTCAAGCCCTCTTTTGGCTTGAGTGGGGGAGATATTTCACCCCACAAAGCAAAAGGCGCAACCCAATGGCTGCGCCTTCAGAAAGCTCTCTTAATTTCAGAATACCAAATCAACCCATAATTAAATGCAAATTCAAGTCACTGATTCTGTATAACTTATACGATTTTCCTCTTGACAAAGGTTTTCCACAGGCGAGCCCCGTTTGTTGGGCCCCTGAACCTTGGCCTCTCACTTCTCGTTTGTTTTCTAGAACTTACAAATAAATTCGTTTGTTTTCTAGATTTTACGTATTTCGCATGTTTTTTGCCTTCCTCGCTGCTTGTTGCTCGCTGGCCGACAAAAAAGAGGCCCGCGAACCGTCGCGGGCCTTTGCAGTCGAAGCGCGGAGAAGAAAATTCTCAGGCGGAGCGGCGAGTGCGCTCCCGCTCCCGGTCGCTGTGTTCGTCGATCTTCTCGTTGGCGCGGTCCTTAATGTTCTGGATTTTGTCAGAGGTCCTGTCGCGCGCTTCATTGGCACGCTCTTCGGCCTCGTGCTCGTGCCGCTTGGCGCTGTCATGGGCCGCGTCCTTGGCGTTGCCCCAGGTTTCCTTGGCCGCGCCTTTGGCCTGGTCGGCGACTCCGCGGTTCGCCATTTTCTGGTTGCCGACGACTTCGCCGGTTTTCTGTTTGATCTTGCCCGTTACCTGATCAGTCTTGCCGCTTACCTGGTCCTGATTCATGATTGACTCCCTGCTTGCAGGTTTTGGTTTAGCGTGCATTTGTGTCCGCGCGGACCTTTCTAAACTCGTCTTCGACCGGTAATAAGTTGGATGAGCAAAACCACGATAGCAAGCACCAGCAGGATGTGAATATAGGCGCCGATTGCGTGGAAACTTACCAGTCCGATCAGCCAGAGGACTAAAAGAATTACGAAAATCGTCCAAAGCATTTGCGTTCTCCTGTTCGGTTATTAACCGCAGTTCTTTCCCGCAGTGGTAAGGTGCGCGGGAGGGGGCTGGGGGTTGCCGTACAATCGGAAATCTGAGGGGTATCAAAGACTTATGCGGATCGCGATTCAGGGAGAGCCGGGATCATTCAGCCATGAGGCGGCGCTGGGCGTCGCGTCCGGGGCAACCATTTTGCCGTGCGCGGTCTCGGCGGAGGTCTTCGCGGCGGTGGACGAGGGACGGGCGGACTGCGCCGTGATTCCGATTGAGAACTCCCTGGCCGGGTCGGTCGCGGAGCATTACGACCTGCTGCTGACGCAGGATGTCGCGATTGAGAGCGAGTCGCTGCTGCGCATCCGGCACAACCTGATCGCCATGCCGGGGACGAAGCTGGAGCAACTCGAGCGGGTGTCTTCGCATCCCGTGGCGCTGGCGCAGTGCCGCGGATTTCTGGCCGCGCATCCCCGCATGCAGGTGGTTCCGTTTTACGACACGGCGGGCAGCGTGAAGCGGCTGATGGAGCAGAGCGACGCCAAAGCCGCTGGCATTGCCAGCGCGCAGGCGGCGCGGCATTACGGCGGAGAGATTCTGGCGGCGGGCATTGAGGACAATCCCCAGAACTACACGCGATTTTTTCTGATCCGAAGGCGGGAGCTGGTGCGGGTTGATCCCAACCCCGACAAGGTGAGCCTGGCCTTCAAGGTGGAGAACCGTCCGGGAACCCTGGTGGCCGCGCTGGAGGTTTTTGCCGGGCTGGGGACGAATCTGACTCGGATCGAGTCGCGCCCTGTTCCGGGCCGGCCATGGGAGTACGTGTTTTATGCCGACTACCAGCTTTCGTCACCGGAAACTGCGGACGAGGCGATCAAGCTGCTGGCCGCGCACTGCTCCATGGTGAAAGAACTGGGGCGGTACAGGGCAGCGTTCAGCGCGGAGCGTTCAGCGGCTTCTGGGCACCGGTAGGACCGTTCTTCACTTGTGGCGGCCCATAAACGAACCCTTCGGCCCATCGCTGAGCAATCCATGCATCAAGATCATTGAAATATTCGTCGCCAAGCTCTTGCTTCAACCTATTACGTGTCTGCATGACGATATCCGTGCGCTTATGAGCAAGCGCCTTTAACTCAGGATGGGGAAATTTTCGAACTGGAACCATTCCGAACTTCTCATGGAATTTGATGACTGCCGCCCTGTGCTCGCGATCATTCTCTTCGAGCTGCTCGTTCGCTTCGAGCACAATCGTGAGCATAGGCTGCTCCTCGTTTTCCGGAAAGTGTGCGGCGCGGCTATAGTCCTCGCGGAGAGGGTTCAACTCGCCAGCTTGCAGAGCTTGCTGAACACGTTGGTCTTCGTTGCCTACATGGCGAATGAAGAATTCGTAACGCACGGCAATCGGAAACGGGGTTGGTTTTAGTTGTCCGGCGGGAGTTGGGGGCTTGAGGCTGGCCGGATAATCCCTTGCAAACTCCCGGCTAACATATTGATCAAGTTTTTTAAAGTCATCCTCCCCCAGCACCCTTTTTAGCTTTAGGTAGGTGGCATTTAGGATGGTCCGATTCGCAGCTATCATATCGCCGTACAGGTGGGGAGGATGGGCGTGAAACTCCGTTGCACCTTCTTCTTCAGCGAGTTTGCTCTCCGCATCTTCAGCCTGCTTTTTGTTGTTAATCCTTCTGTGATACGCATCCAGAAGAATGGCGAGCATTGCCTGTTCCTTATCCCTGCTAATGCCGATCGCCGAAGCGTACTCGATTTTGGGAACGTCCGGTTGAGGATGGTCGTTCTCCTTGCCGACCCATTCAAGGAAATGTTGATAGTAAAGAATGTTGAGTGCGATAGGCGGAACGTAAAGCGGCTTCGAGTCTTGCGTTTGTTGACCTACCGCGCCCGCTTTGCCAGGCTGACTTTGGCCTAAAAGCAAAACTTGGCTAACGCAAAGTGACAAAAGCAGTGAATATCTGCACGCACGCGAGAACAGCATAGGAGCCCTCCTCGAGATACAGTGGCCAGCGGTCGATAAATCTGACACTGCCGCGGGCGAAAGTCAACTAAATTTTCGGTCACGCTGCCCTTGGGCCTTGAGGTCTTGATCTTTGGAAGAATGACCACGGCTCCATCCGGTTGCAGGAAGAATTTGAATTGATCGCCTGCTTTGAGATGGAGATAGTCCCGCACCGTTTTGGGAATGGTGGCTTGGTTTTTGCGGTTGAGCGTGGCTTCCATGCTACGACTTTACGACTTTTCCGCATCTGAGAAGCCCTGGCCTGACACGAAACTTCCAGCAGCGGATTCGTCGGAAGCTGCCTAACAGAATAGGTGTGGTTGCCGATGGAGTTGAGAGCGGGAACCGATGCCGCTGTGGGCGCGTAACTGCATCTTAGAATGCAGACCTGGATCAATTTGGATTCGGCGGTTTGGAAGGTAAGTTGTTGAACAAATTGTTTGAGTTGGCCTTGGGACGGGGTTTCTGCAACCGAATCGGTATTGTAGAGTCTAATAGCTAATAATTTGACATCAGGTGACTCATGGCCAGCGATTTTCTAAGTGTTATTCAGCCCAGCAATCCCAACCAGCGCGAGGGGCGCTCGGAGGGCACGGCTCTGCCTGTGCTGCCGGTGCGGGACACGGTGCTGTTTCCCCATGCGGTTTTGCCGCTGACGGTCGGGCGGGAAAGCTCGGTCCAGTTGATTCAGTCTCTCGGCGAGGAGAAGACCATTGTGGTGGTGGCGCAGCGCGATGCGCGCATGGATGCGCCGCAGCCAAGCGATCTCTACGCTTTTGGCACGCTTGCGACCATCCACAAAGTGGTCAAGATGCCGAACCAGAGCCTTTTTGTGTTTACCGAAGGCACGGAGCGGGTGAAGCTGGGGACGTTTTCCCAAATTGAGCCGTTCATGACGGCGTCGGTGGAAGTGATTCCCGAGGTTGAGGCGGCGACAGGTTCTGAGCTTGAAGCGTTGCAGCGGAACGTGCTGCAAACCTTCCAGCAGATCGTGTCCTCATCTCCCACGCTATCGGACGAGTTGCAGACCATCGCGATGAATATTGACGAGCCAGGGCGGTTGGTGGATTTTATCGCCTCGTCGCTGCCGTTTTTGCAGACCACGGATAAGCAGGAGTTACTGGAAACGCCTGACATTATGGCGCGGCTCGACCGCGTGAATAAGCATTTGGCGAAGGAACTGGAGGTGCAGCAGCTTCGCAATAAGATCCAGTCGGAAGTGCAGGACCAGGTGCAGCAGTCGCAGCGCGACTACTATCTGCGCGAGCAGATGAAGGCCATCCAAAAGGAGTTGGGCGATCAGGACGAGGGGCAGAAGGACATCGAGGAGCTTCGCAAGAAGATAGAAGCTGCCGGAATGCCGGAGGAGACGCGCAAGGAAGCGGAGAAGGAGTTGAACCGGCTTTCGCGGATGTCTCCCATGGCGGCGGACTACTCGCTCACGCGGAACTATATTGAGTGGCTGGCGGTGCTGCCGTGGTCGAAGTCTTCGGGCAGCGTGGTGGACATTGCGAAGGCCAAACAGATTCTGGACGAGGACCACTACGATCTGGTGAAGGTGAAGGACCGGATTTTGGACTACCTTTCCGTGCGGCGGCTGAAGCCGGACATGAAGGGGCCAATTCTGTGCTTCGTGGGGCCTCCGGGAGTGGGGAAGACCTCGCTTGGCCGCAGCATTGCGCGCGCGCTCGACCGTAAGTTCCAGCGGATATCCCTCGGCGGCATGCACGACGAGGCGGAGATTCGCGGGCACCGGCGGACATATATTGGCGCGCTTCCGGGACAGATTATCCAGAACCTGCGGCGCGCGGGCGCGAATGATCCGGTATTCATGCTGGACGAGATTGACAAGTTGGGGCGCGATTTTCGCGGAGACCCATCGTCGGCGCTGCTGGAAACGCTGGACCCGGAGCAGAACAATACTTTCCGGGACAACTATCTGGACCAGCCGTTTGATCTGTCGAAGGTGCTGTTCATCTGCACGGCGAACCAGCTTGATCCAATTCCGGCTCCGCTGCTCGACCGCATGGAGATCATCGAGCTGCAGGGCTATACGGAAGAGGAGAAGATCCACATTGCCTTCCGGTACCTGATTCCGAGGCAGATTAAGGAGAACGGCATCCAGGCGGAGAACATTGAGTTTCCAGAGGATTCGGTCAAGTACATTGTGCGGCACTACACGCGCGAGGCCGGGGTCCGCAAACTGGAGCAGTTGATTGGCACGGTGTGCCGCAAG
>JAICYR010000027.1 GCA_025934135.1 Acidobacteriaceae bacterium
AACCGCAAAGGCAGCAGCTTGGATTTGGGTCCATCATCCAAAACGCTCGCCTGGCGCGCGAGGCTGAAGATGCGTTGCGGCGCGGCGACCACGCACAGGCGCTCCAGTACGCGCAGCGGGCCGCGCAGGCCAGCCCCAACGATCCGCATTTGTGGTTCCTGGTGGGCTACACGGCGCGGCTTGACGGCAAGCTTCAGCTATCCATCAGTTCTTATCAGCGCGGCCTGCGGCTCGATCCATCGTCGCTCGACGGCCGCTCGGGTCTCGCGCAGGCTTACAGCGCGGCGGGGCAGACAAATGAGGCGGAGCGCCTGCTGAAGGAGGTCGTCGCGGCCGCCCCGCAACGCAGTAACGACGCGCTCCTGCTCGGAAACCTCTACATGAAATCGGGCGACTACTCCGGCGCGCTCAGCTGGCTGGGCAAGGCGGAGAGCGCCAAACCCTCGGCGCGTTCCGAACTGCTGTTGGCAATCAGCTATCAGCGCCTCAACCAGATGGACCAGGCAAGGCATTATCTGGACATGGCCAAACGGCGCGCGCCCAACAACCCTGAGGTTCTGCGCTCGCTGGCGGGCTATTACCGTGACACCGGCGATTACAAGCAGGCGATTAACTCGCTCAAGTCGATCCGCAACCCAACGCCACCCATGTTGGCCGAACTTGCCTACACCTACCAACTGGACGGCCAGACGGATCAGTCGGCGGCGCTTTATGCGCAAGCCGCCAACGCCATGCCGAAGGACATCGGTTTGCAGTTGTCCGCCGCGCAGGCCGCGATAGGAGCCGACTCTATCGATAAGGCCGAACCCTTCCTGACACGCGCGGCGACGATTGATCCGAATTATTACCGGCTGCACGCCATTCGCGGAGAAATTGCTCAGCGTCAGGAGCACGACCAGGATGCGGTCCACGAGTACAACGAAGCGTTGGCGAACCTGCCCCAAACGCCCACTGAAAGCCCGCTCTATCCCATCCAGCTTCGCATGGATCTGGTGGAACTCTACGGCAGGCTCGACGACAAGAAGTCGGCGGACGAACAGTTGGCAGCCGCAGAGAAGCAGATCAATGCGCTTAACGAACAGGGCGCGAACAGGGTAGCTTTTCTGCGCCTGCGCGCCATGATCAAGATGAAGACCGGGGCCACAGAAAGCGCGCTTGCCGACATGAAAGAGGCGCTCGCGCTCAGCCCGCGCGACCCCAACAATCTTCAGGTTGACGGCGATTTGCTGATGAAGCTTGGCCGCACTGAAGATGCGATCGCGGTCTACAAAAAGATTCTGGATATTGATTCGCACAACCGTTACGCGCTCACCTCTCTGGGTTACGCTTCACGCGCGGCGGGTCGCGACCGCGATGCGCAGAAGTACTTTGAGCAGTTGGCAAAGGATTACCCAACGCTCTACGTTCCCTATCTCGCGCTGGGAGACATGTACACGGCGCGCCACGACTTCAGGAAAGCGGAGGCCGCTTATACCAAGGCCTATTCGCTGGCTCCAAACAAATCTCTCGTCGTCGCCGGAGGCATGACCGCCGGAATCGAATCGCAAGACCTCAAGTTGGCCGGGACGTGGTATGGCCGCGTAAAGCCGGAGATGCGGCACAATCCGCTGGTGCTTCGCGAAACGGAACGATACCTGAGTTTCACCGGTAAGTATGAGGAGTCAGCCGCAGCGGGCCGGGAGGCGATCAAGTCGCTGCCGCACGACCGCGATGTGGTGGTCTATCTCGGATACGACCTGCTCCACCTCGGGAAATATGACGAGCTGCTGCAGCTGACTCAGAAATACTACGACCTGCTTCCGAAGGAGCCGGATATTCCGCTGCTCGCCGGATACGTGCGTAAGCATAACGGTCAGATGGAGCAGGCGCGGCGGGACTTTGCCGAGACGCTGAAGCGCGATCCCAAGGTGGAGACCGCGTATGTGAACCTCGGCTATGTGCTGAACGACCTGAAGCAGCCGGGACCCGCGGCGGTGAACTTCGAGTCCGCCCTTAAGCTGAACCCAAAGGACGGCGAGGCACATCTGGGACTCGCATACTCCAGCCTCGATCTGAACAACTCAGACGTGGCAATTCGAGAGTCCAAGGCGGCTGAAAAGATAATGGGCGATTCCGAGCCGATCCATGTGATTCGGGCCACGGATTACGGACGGGAGGGCCTGCTGACCAAGGCCGAAGCTGAATATCGCGCCGCGCTGAAGTTCTCTCCGGACAATCCCAGCCTGCATTACGGCCTCGGAAACTCCCTGTTCGCGCAGAGGAAATTCAATGACGCCGTGACTGAATTGAAAGTGGCCGAAAGGCTCTCGCCGGGAGACGCTCCTGTCTCGGCTTTGATCGCCCGTGCCTACGCTAACCTTGGCGACCGCGCGCAAACGTATCGCTATGTTGAATTGGCGGAGCAGCAGGCGAAGCGTACTCCCGGCGCAACGCAGGACAACAACCCGAATGGGAGCGAGTTAAGCCAGATCTATGTCGCGACCGGCGAGGCGTTGAGCACGCTAGGCGACGACAAGGCCGCCATGGGCCGCTTCCGCAGCGCCCTGATTGCGCCAGGAAGCAACCGGGTCAGCGTGCGTCTGGCCATTGCCCAACTCATGGCGCAACAGGAGAAGACCGCGGACGCGCAGCGGCAAATCGCTCTCGCCATGATGGAAGGCGAGGCCGGACAGGCACCCGCGCCAACCGGCCCGCAGTATGTTCAGGCGGCGGACGTACTCCGCAGCCTGCATGAATACGAGCTTTCCCAGTCGTATCTTGAGAAGGCGCAGGATGTGGGCGCGCCGGAGATCTCTGTGCGCATCGGGAGGGCCAACAACTATCTTGCCTTGGGCGACACGGACAGGGCGGCGGCGGAACTCGAGCCGGTAAGTCGCGAAGCGGGTAGCGAGTACAACTATCAATATCTGCTGGCCCAAGCCAATGTGCTGCAACAGGAGCACCGCGGCGCGCAGGCGCTCACGGCCTTTGCCCGAGCGGCCAGCACCGCCGGAGAAGACCAGACCGCCCAGCAGGAGTTGCTCCGGGCAGGGGCCAATGAAGGCTATCGGGTCAACAACAATCTGAGCTTGCTTTCAAACTTTATCGTGCAGCCGATTTTTGAAGACACCACGGTTTACACGCTCGACGCGAAGCTGGATGGCCCGGTCCCGGTTACGCCGTCCGACACTTCCCTGCTGCCGCCGCCTCGCTCTTCGATTGCGACCCAATGGACCAACGCCTTTCATCTGCACTTGTGGAACCTGCCTACCGCTGGGGGCTTCTTCCAGATAAGGAACGCACGCGGGACCATATCCGTGCCCAGCACCAGTTCCATCGTGAATCGTGACACTACTGACTATTCCCTGAATTTTGGCATGAGCCCAACTGTCCGTATTGGGAGCAACGTGCTGACCTTCAACAGCGGCATTCAGGCGACGATCCGCCGCGATGCCAACAATCCCATTGATATGAATCAGAATCTCTTCCGGGAATTCACCTATTTTTCCACCGGATCGTTCTTTAATGCGGTTTCCGTGAATGGCTATGTGCTTCACGAATCCGGGCCGTTCACTGAGAAGACCCTGAATTCACACGAGTTCGCGGCGGCGGTCAACTTCCGCGTGGGCTCGCCCTGGGGAAAAACAGCGCTGGTCACGGGTTGGGGAGCAAACCATCAGACCTTTTCGCCCTCGAACACGGAGGACTACTACACAGCGTCCTACATCGGGCTCACGCACCGCTTTTCGGAAAGATTCAGCGTGGAAGGGCTGGTGCAGGACCTCCGGACGTGGCGAATCTTCAACTCAAGGTCAGGCATTGCCCAGGTACTGCGCCCGGCCGGAACTATCGATTTCTCCCCGACGCGCAACTGGTCAATCCAGGCTTCGACGTCTTACTCCAGCAACCGGAGCTTCCATGTATATGATGCGTTTCAGAACAGATTTTCAGTTTCCTATTCGCACGCATTGCGCCGTAACTTCAATGCTGACACTGGCGAAGTTTCCCTCCAGTATCCAATCCGCTTCTCGGCGGGTATCCAACAGGAGACTTTCTTTGATTTCCCGGGCGGGTCCAACCAACAGTTTAGACCCTATATAAGCATCACATTGTTTTAGGGATTGTTTCAGGGAATTGAAGAAGGGACCAAAGATTCATGAAGATTTGCCTAGTAGCGACTTTCCCCCCCAGTGGCCGGCAATTAAATGAATATGCGTTTCATATTGCGCGCGAGCTTCGGAACCATCCGCATGTGAAATTGACAATCCTTGCCGACGAACTCACCGATTACGAATTTGCCACAGACGCCAACGGCAACTCGCTCCATGCGAAGATGCAAGCGGAATTGCCCAACTTTGAGGTGATCCGCTGCTGGCGCTTCGGCAGCATGTCGAATCCACTGCGCCTGCTGAACGTAATCCGACGCATTAAGCCAGACGTAGTCTGGTTCAACCTGGTATTTTCCAGCTTCGCCACACCGGAAAACCCATTCGCCGCCTTCGCTGGATTGTCCGCGCCGGCCCTCACTCGCGCGTCTGGATTCTTCACCCACATCACCCTCCACCATATTATTGAGCACGTCGATTTCGCAGCGGCGGGCGTCCAGCGAGGACGGCTCCTCAGCCTGGGGACGAATGCCGCCACCAAGGCGCTTTTGCGGGCAAACTCCGTCTCGGTGCTGCTACCGAGTTATCGTGAGACGCTTACGGCCAAGTACGCCGCGAACAATGTCCTGCTGGGCACTCATGGGACATTTGCCGACACCCCGACTCCCCCTGACTTCACGAAGCGCGGCAACCCCGACCTGCGCATCCTTGCCATCGGTCACTGGGGCACCTACAAGCGGCTGGAAACGCTGATGGAAGCCTTTCCAGCCATCCTGAAGAAGGTGCCAAACGCTCGCCTCATCGTCGCCGGTGCCAACCACCACACGAAGGCCGGCTACTGGGAATCCATTCGCAAGGCGCAGCCCGCGCATCTGCCCATTGAATTTCGCGGATACGTCGCCGAAGAAGACATTCCCGAGCTCTTCAGCACCACGTCAGTCGTCGTTATGCCGTATGACTCGGCCACCGGATCGAGCGGACCCGCGCACCAGGCTTGCGAATATGGTATTCCGATTGTCTGCGCCGACATCGATGACTTCCGCGCCATGGCGATGGAAGAAGACATGGCGATCAGCTTCTACCAGAAGGGCGATGCTGTTGACCTCGCGGACAAGCTCACCGCGATCCTCGAGTCGCCCGAGCAGCAGCGCCAAATGGCGGAGCACAATTATGCAGCCGGGACGCAAATGACGATGGCCACGGTGGTCCGCAACTATCTGCGCTGGTTTGAACTCAACAAGTGCAAGCGTTCGCTGCAAACAATTCCTGGACGGCATTTCACGCCGCTGGAAGCGATGGCCGGTTCTGCGGAAAGCCTCGGCTCGATGGATTTTTCCGATTCCCTTGCTTTTCGCAAATCCAATCCGCAGCGGAAATCGAAGTCCAACCCTCCGAAGGAACATTCCGAGGAAGAACGTCCTCAGACCGCGCCCATGCTGGAAAGCGATTTCTAGTTCAGGTTCAACTTTCCATGAGATATGCATGGAAATGCCAACCTTTCGGCGCGTCCAGAAGCTAACTCAACGCCGGTATTGCGGCATCTAAATGCTCGCCGGTTCTCTCGTTGTGTGCAATTCACCGGAATGGACTTTTGGAGAATATGAGGCCTCTTCCCCGCTTTTTCCAAACACTCGCTGCAGTAACGTGTTTTTCTCTACTCCTAATCTCCACCGGGTGCGGTTTTTCGCACAGTTCCGGGCCACTGACTAAGCCGACCGTGTCGATCTCGGCCAATCCCACTTCGATTACAGCCGGAAGCGCCTCCACGCTGACGGTGACCGCGACGAATGCACTATCAGTCACGGTAACGGGAACAGACAGTAGCAGCATTACCCTGCCCGGAAATGGTGGGACTAAATCGGTGAGTCCGGCGGCCACCACCACCTACACGGCGACGGCGAGCGGCCCCGGCGGTTCGGCGACCGCTACGACTTCCATCACGGTGGCGGCCGTTGCCAAGCCGACCGTCACTATTTCCGCTAACCCCACGGCCGTATCGCCGGGCAGCCCCACTCAGTTGACCGTCGTCGCCACCAATGCCACCGCTGTCACGATCACGGGCAGCGACGGCAGTTCCTATGATCTGTCTCCCACAGGCGGCACGCAAAGCGTCAGCCCCATGGCCACCACAACCTACACGGCCACCGCCAATGGCGCGGGAGGAACGGCAGCCGCGACCACAACCGTCACGGTGTCCATTATGGCGCCCACCGTTACCATCTCCGCGGACCCATCCACCATCTCTGTGGGCAAATCTACTAATTTGACTGTCGTCGCCACCAATGCCACCACAGTTACGCTCACGGGCAGCGACGGCAGCTCCTATAATTTGCAACCGACAGGCGGCACTCAGAACGTAAGCCCCGCGGCCACCACCACGTATACAGCGGATGCGAACGGAGCCGGAGGAGACGTCCAGGCCACCGCGACCGTCACTGTGATCCCAGCGGGCAGCATCGATGCCATCAATCACGTCATCTTCATGCTGCAGGAAAACCACAGCTTCGACAATTATTTTGGAATGCTGAATCCCTACCGCAAAGCAAATAACATGAACGTCGGCGCCGACGGCAAGGACTACGAGGTTGACGGCATTGCCGACAAGCTCGGCTCGATTTCTAACTCCGATGACGAGGGCACAGCGTTTCCACTCTTCAAATTCAAGAGCACCTGCGTCGACGACATGACCTCCGACTGGCTGGCGAGCTATGGAGACGTGAAGCGCTACGACCGCTCCACGACCCGCATCCCTGCGATGGACGGCTTCGTGCACAATGCGGAGGGATATGCGAAGTTCTGTTCGACAAACACGGCCTGCTCCGGCACATTCAGCGATACCACCGGCCGGCGCGCCATGGGATATTACGACCAGGATTTCCTGAACTACTACTACTACATGGCATCCCAATTCGCGATTTCAGACCGCTGGTTCTCGCCCATCTCAACCAAAAGCGTAGGCAACCGCATCGCCACCTTTACCGGAGGTACCACCCAAGGCCTAGTCTATGATCCGGGCAACGATGATCATCTGCCCCAGCTCGCCATCTCGAACATCTTTCAGGAACTAGACCAGGCTGGCGTTTCATGGAAAATCTACTACACAGCAACCCAGGGCTTTTGCCTTGGTGACAGCGATTGTCCGCCAACCGCCACCGGGGCAAATAAGTTATATCCCGCGACCTACTTCTCGAACCTGTCGTATTCCTTAAACTACCTGCGCGGAAACCCGACGGGGACCTGCCCTGCCCCGCTGCAACCTTCCAGTGTGGTGGGCGACTCCAGCAACACCTTCTGCATCGACCCGAACCACATCGCGCCGCTGGATGATCCGAATTACGGCTACTTCCATGACCTGACCAGCGGGACGCTGCCCAGCTTTACCTTCATCGAGGCCGGGTACGGACGCGACGATGAACACCCCGGTTCCCTCCAGTCGATTCTGTCGGGACAGGCCGCAGTGGCCAAGGTCGTGAACGCGCTGATGACCAGCACTTCCTGGAAGGACTCGGTCTTCTTCCTGAGCTACGACGAGGGCGGCGGGCCGTATGACCACGTGCCCCCGGTGTCCGGCCACTCGAACGACTTTACTGATCCCTCGCTCGGGACCATTCCGGACATTTCGACCATCGCCGTGAATCCCGATGCCTACAACCCGTGCCTGCCGCCAGGTGGAACACCAACCACGAACTGCGATCTAAAACCTACAGATCCCGGCGCAAATCCCCTCGACGCTCCGGCGCAGCAGGGGTTTGCGGCCCAGCTCGGCTTCCGCGTGCCGGATATTGTGATTTCTCCGTTCACACGCAAGCACTACGTATCGCACATTCCGATGGACCACACGGCGGTAATCAAATTTGTGGAGAACCGCTTCGTCGGGCCGGACGCGCACCTGACCGCCCGCGACCAGGCCCAGCCAAACCTGCTTGACTTCTTCGACTTCACCACTCCGCCGTGGCTCACGCCGCCCACTCCGCCGACTCCGGTGAGTTCCAGCAGCAGTTGCACACCGGACGACATGGGGCCGTGACGTTCGCAGCGTGATCCCGGCAGCTACAATCAGCCTATGCACGATGTGGTGGTGTATTCGCGCGCGGGATGCTGCTTGTGCGACGTGGTGAAGGAGACGATTGCAGCGATGAAACCTGAAGCCGATTTCCAGTGGCGCGAGGTGGATATAGATGCCGATCCGGAACTCCGGCGGAAGTACAACGATGAGGTCCCGGTGGTGTTCATCAATGGCCGCAAGGCGTTTAAGTACCGCATGAGCGGACGCGAGTTTCTGCGGGCCCTGGAGGGGAGATGAGCGGGAGGATCTAGATCTCTTCGATTTCCGCCGGGTACGTTCCCCATTTCTCGAACTGTGTTTGCGTCAGGTGAGAGTACTCAGATGTAGAGATACGCCTGACATTCCAGGCGAAATTGAGGTGATGGTACGCGTGTCGTAGTCCTATCAGGAGGCGCTCTTCGCAAAGCGTCCCATCGACGGCTTCGCCCTCAAGCTTTTGCAACTCCTCAATGGCCTCGGAGATATTACTCCGAATGATCTGACGATTGAATGGTCTTCTTCGTGGCACCTCTCACCTACCCATTTGGAATTGTTTACGTCACTTGCGACAATCATTCGCTGGTCAGTTCAACCTATTCTGCAGCTGCTAATTGATGCCGCAAGTCGGCGCCGCGTATCCAGAAGATCACGTCCGTCGCGATGTTGGTGGCGTGGTCGGCGATGCGCTCCAGGTTGCGTGAGATGATGATGGCCTGGAGGGCCTGCGCGGCGCAATCGGGGCGCTGCTGGATGACCCGGATAAGGTCGGCGTGCGCGAGGCGGTTCATGTGGTCGATTTCATCGTCCATTTTGGGGACGGACTCCGCGAGGGCCACATCTCCCTCAAGCAGCGAGCGAATGGATGTGCGGATCATGCGCGAGGCGTAATTCCCCATTTTCAGGATGTCGACGGGAAGATCGTTGCGCGGGTCCTGGAGCAGTTTCAGGGTGCGGAGCGCGGTGCTCATGGCCTGGTCGCCGATGCGCTCGAGGTCTCCGTTGATGCGGATGACCGCGAGGATAAAGCGCAGGTCGATGGCCATGGGCTGCTCTTTGGCGAGCAGTTCATAGGCCATCTCGTCAACCTCGCGCTGGCTCGCGTTGATGGCTTCTTCATTCTGGCGCACGTATTCGCAAAGATCGGCGTCGCGCTGAATATAAGCCTCAACGGAGGACTCGACCGCCTGCTGCGCGAGCGCGGCCATGGCCAGAAGCTTCTCCTTAAGCTGCGCAAGCTGCTGATGGAAGTGGATGCGTGGCATCTTCGATAGTTTACAGGTGCATTAAGAGGTATGAGTTACCGGTTGGACTTTCATCCGAGCTTTTCTTCGGCCTGTTTGGCGGCTTCATAAATCTGCTCGAACGATTCGACCGCGTAGAGGACCTTTTGCATTTCCGAGACGAGGAATTGTTGGTCGAGCACCTGGTCGAGATTGAAGTCGCGAATCTCCGGACCTGCGCCGGTTTTGGGGCCGTCGATCACATGCATGGCTTCGCCGTGCGAGGAGATCAGTCCGCTGCCGTAGAGCTTGATTTCGCCCCCTTGTCGGATGACTCCGAACTCGACGGTGAACCAGAAGAGGCGCCCCATTCGCTCCAGCTTGTCCTTATCTGTGAGAGCGGCGCACACGCGGCCGTAGTGCTCCAGAAAGTCCGCGAAGACCGGATACGCGTGCATGGGCACGTGTCCAAAGACGTCGTGAAAGATGTCCGGCTCCGGCGTGTATTCGAGCGAGTCGCGGCCGCGCAAATAGGTGGTGGTGGGAAACTTGCGAGCGGCGAGCATCTCGAAAAAGGCGTCCGGCGGAAGAAATCCGCTGACGGGGGTGGCGTTCCAGCGGGTGCGCGGCGCGAGGCGGCGGTTGACCTCGGCGAGATTGGGGATAGTGTCTTCGCGGAGGCCGATGATGTGAAAGCCTTCGAGGTACTCGGCGCAGGCGTGCTCGGCAAGCTGCGGCATGCGGCGGCGGACCAGCTCGGCCCACACAGAATGTTGCTCGGGTGTATACGCTTCCCAGTTCTGTTGGATCAGAAAAGGCTCGGCAACCGTAAGCTGCGCGGCTTGTGTCATGGAGTCGGACTCCGGCGAAACCCTTGAGGATTGCACCTGATGATTGGATGTGTCAAATGGACAAACAGAGTTCAGCGCTCAGCGGTCAAACCAGAATGAAGCCACCGGCCCAAACTTCTGCAGCATCACGGGATGAATCGGCCTTGATCGCAGCTCATCTATACGATAAGGAGAGCCATGACTTCCCTTTCGCAGACTCCGCTTTCGGTCCTCGATCTCGCGCACGTTCGCCAGGGCGGAACCATTGCCGAGGCTTTCATCGGCATGGTTGAATTGGCGCGGCACGCGGAGCGGCTTGGTTATAAGCGGTTCTGGCTGGCGGAACACCACAATATTCCGGGCGTCGCTTCAGCGGCGACGGCGGTGTTGATTGGCCACGTTGCGGGCGCGACGCAAACTATTCGCGTAGGCTCCGGCGGCATCATGCTTCCAAACCATGCTCCGCTGGTGATTGCCGAGCAGTTCGGAACGCTGGAGGCGCTGTATCCGGGGCGCATCGACTTGGGGCTGGGGCGCGCTCCGGGCGGAGACCAGGCCGCGGCGCGGGCGCTGCGACGGGATTTGGCGCGGCAGGGAGAAGACTTCCCTGCGCTGGTGGAAGAGTTGCGCGGCTATCTGGGGCCGAAGCAGCCGGGCGCGCTGGTGACGGCGTATCCCGGAGTGGGGTCGAATGTGCCAATCTGGCTGCTCGGGTCGAGTCTGTTCAGCGCTGCCTTGGCGGCTGAGCTGGGGCTGCCGTTCGCATTCGCGGCGCACTTCCAGCCGGATTATCTAATGGCGGCCCTTGATGTATATCGCCGGAGTTTTCGCCCGTCGGATGCTCTGGAGCGGCCCTACTCGATGGCTGGGGTTCCGGTCATTGCGGCGGAAACCGACGAAGAAGCGCGGATGCTGGCCACAACGGCGCAGCAGTTGTTTCTGAATCTGATTCGCAACCGGCCGCAGCCGCTGCCGCCTCCTGTCGAATCAGCGGACGGGCTTGACTGGAATGATCTGGAGCGAATCACGGTGGAAGCGAAGATGCGCAGGGCTGTGATTGGCAGCCGCGAACACGTGCGGCAGGGGCTGGAGCTTTTCCTAGAGGAGACGCAAGTCGACGAACTGATGATCGTCACCACAACCTACGACCATGAGGCGCGCCTGCGGTCGTATGAGATCGTGGCGGAGATGGCGCTAGAGGCTCATTCGGCTTAGCTTTTCAATCCTCTTCACGCGGGTATATGGTAGTGAGTCGCCGTGCGGCTGCATGGGGTTACACCTTGATGCGGCTTGCGAGCGTCCAATTATCTGGAGTATTGAATTATGGCTACGCTGCTACATCCTGAAATCGCTTCTGAAAAAGACTTTCTGCCGCTGAATGGCACGGATTACGTTGAGTTTTATGTAGGCAATGCGCGCCAAACGGCCTACTTTTATCGGCTGGCGTTTGGCATGGCGCTGGTGGCGTATGCGGGGCCGGAGACGGGCGTGCGCGACCGTGCCTCCTATGTGCTTCAGCAGGGCAAAATCCGGTTCGTCTTGACGACTCCGCTGCGGCCCGATGACGAAATTGCCCAGCACGTGCATCGGCATGGAGACGGCGTGCATGACATTGCCCTGTGGGTGGACGACGCTGCCCAGGCCTGGAAGGAAACAACGAAGCGCGGCGCGCGCAGCATCGCCGCTCCGCACGAGTTGAACGACGAGAAGGGCACGGTGAAGATGGCGTCCATCGCCGCCTATGGCGACACCATCCACACGTTTGTCGAGCGCACCGACTACAGCGGGGCGTTTCTGCCGGGATATCGCGCCGAGCCGGAGGACAAGTTGGCGCGTCCCGCGGGGCTGCTCTATATCGACCACATGGTGGGCAACGTGGGCTGGAACGAGATGAATCGCTGGGTAGATTTTTACTCGCACGTGATGGGCTTCTCGCTCTATCAGCACTTCGACGATAAAGACATTTCCACCGAATACTCCGCGCTGATGTCGAAGGTAATGTCGAACGGCAACGGGCGGGTGAAGTTTCCGATCAACGAGCCGGCGGAGGGTCGCAAGAAGTCGCAGATTGAGGAGTATCTGGAGTTCTACCATGGCCCCGGCGTGCAGCACATTGCGCTGGCGACGAACGACATTCTGACAACTGTGGCGAAATTACAGGAGCAGGGCGTGGCGTTCCTCAAGGTCCCGCATACCTATTACACCGAGCTTCAGGGGCGCGTAGGCAAAATTGACGAGCCGATTGAGGAACTGGAGAAGCTGGGCATTTTGGTGGACCGCGACGACGAGGGCTACATGCTGCAAATTTTCACGCGACCCGTGGAAGATCGTCCCACGCTGTTCTACGAGATCATTCAACGCAAGGGCAGTCGGAGCTTCGGAAAGGGAAACTTCAAGGCGCTGTTTGAAGCGATTGAGCGCGAGCAGGCGGAGCGCGGAAACCTGTAGGTTCAGGTCCGGTCGAGAAATTTTTCTGCAACGAGGGCCGGAATTCGCACATCTCATGGTGAGCCATCCAAATCTCTGCAACTGCGGGGTTTGAGTGGCGATGTGCAAGCTGAGGATGCGACTTCCCCGCCCCTGTTTGGTATGCTCACTCAGAGCGGAAGATTGCGCTCCGCTTGAATCTTCTACTGAGGAAGCTTTTGCCTAGCCAGCAGCAAGTCAAATGGTCCCAATTGAAGGTCGGCGTGCTGGTGCTGGTGGCGCTTGTGGCCCTCACCGCGCTCATCTTCCTCATGTCCGGTGGCACGGGTGGGTTCTTCTCCGGCCATTTCATGGTCCGCTCGTACTTTGAGAATTCTGCCGGGCTGAAAGTGGGCGCACCGGTCAACCTCGATGGCGTGAACATCGGCAATGTTAAGTCCGTGCGCATCGCGCCGGAGCGTCAGCTTACTCCAGTTGAAGTTGTGATGAAGATCGGCGCCAAATTTCAGCCGCTGCTGAAGAGTGATGCCAAGTCAAGCCTGGACACCATTGGCGTGCTCGGCGACACGGTTGTGAACATCAATAGCAAGTTCGCCACGGGCCCGCCCATCCAAAACGGCGGTGAGTTGAAGACGACGGAAAGCCCCAACCTGACGGACGTGATCAAGTCCAGCCAGGGCACCATCGAGCAGTTGGACACGATTCTGGCGAAGGTGGACAACCTGGTTGATGCGCTGAATGGCGGCAAGGGTTCGATTGGGCAGCTTATCAATAATCCCGCGCTTTTCAACAAGGCTGTTGGCACCCTGAACCAGTTGCAGTCCATTGCGAACACGATGCAGAACGGCAACGGCACCATTGGAAAACTGATGCAGGACCCGACACTCTACAACCGCGCCAATGAGGCCGTGGGCCGCCTACAGCACATCACCGACGAGATGGACAGCGGCCAGGGAACAATGGGCAAGCTGCTGAAGGACCCGACACTCTATAACAATTTGAAAGCGTCGAGCGCGAACCTGAATCAGGTGCTGGCAAAGGTGAATTCCGGCAAGGGCGCTCTGGGCAAGATGACCAATGATCAGCAGTTCGCCCAGAAGCTGGACGACACCGTTACCAAACTCGACTCCATACTCACGCAGATCAACGGCGGCCAGGGCACGATGGGCAAGCTGCTGAAGGATCCGACTCTTTATAATCACGCGGACCAGATGATGGCCAACTCGTCGGATTTGGTCACGGCGATCCGCAAAAACCCAAAGAAATATCTGACCATCCATCTGAAGTTGTTCTAGCGCCTGCCGCAGCAGCCCCTGCCATTCCCGTTGACTCCTGTGCTACCCTCCCCTGTTGGACGTGCGCGCGGTGTTGCGTCCACCATCCCGGCCCCCGCGGGTTCGCGCTGGCCGTCTATTCGAGGAAAATCAAATGCACATTGCCCGCATTGCCGGCGCGCTGGTTGTTTGCAGCGGCCTTGCGATGGCGCAGTCCGCGCCCAAACCTTCTCAGGAGGCACCGGTAGAGCCCAAAGCCCCCATCAGCTTTAATTTAAAAGCGATCGATACTACCGTCGATCCCTGCGTGGACTTCTACCAGTACGCCTGCGGCAACTGGCGGAAGAACAATCCGATCCCCGCCGACCAGGCGATCTGGGGGACCTTCAGCGAATTAAACGAGCGCGACCGTTATCTGCTTTACCTCGACCTGAAACGTGCCGCGGACAATCCCAAGACCCCGCTTCAGCGCAAATACGGTAACTTTTATGCGGCGTGCATGGACTCCGACCTCGCTGATCAGCTTGGCGAGAAGCCGGTCGAGCCGGTGCTGGCTAAGATCGATGCCCTTTCCAATAAGAAGGACCTGGCGGCCCTGGTCGCGGCGCTGTCAATTCACGACGGCACACGGACATTCTTTGCCTTCGGTTCCGAGCAGGACCAGAAGGATGCGACCCGACAGATTGCGGGCGTTCATCAGAGTGGACTGTCGCTGCCCGATCGCGATTACTACCTCGAAGACGATGCGCACATGACGAAGATTCGCGGCCAATACAAGGACTACGCGACGGCGCTCTTCAAGCTCGCCGGCGATGACGACGCGACGGCGGCACGCGAGGCCGAGGCGGTCATCACGATTGAAACTGCACTGGCCCAAGGCTCCATGCCGAAGGTGGACCTGCGAAATCCCCATAAGGTCTACCACTTTCTTCCCGTTTCCGAGTTGAGTGCGCTTGCCCCTGATTTCGACTGGAGCGTGTACTTGGCGGCAACTCCGGCCCCGGCGGTCAAGAACCTGAACATCGCGACGCCGGAGTTCTTCAAGGCGATGAATCAGGTCATCGAGCAGCAGAGCCTTCAAAACATCAAGAGCTATCTGCGCTTCCATGTGCTGAACAGCGCGGCGCCGTGGCTCTCCAGCAATTTTGTGGACTTGCACTTCGGCTTCTTCAACCGCGACCTGCGTGGACAGGCGCAGCAGACTCCGCGCTGGAAGCGCTGCACGGCGCTTTCCGACGAGGCGTTGGGCGAAGCTGTGGGGCAGGACTGGGTGAAGCAGAACTTTCCGCCCGAGGCCAAGGCAAGCGCCAAAAGGCTGGTGACTGCGCTGGAGAAGGCGCTCAACGAGGACATCGCAACGCTGCCGTGGATGACTCCTGCGACCAAGAAGCAGGCCGAGGCCAAGCTCGCGGCTATTCGCGAAAAGATCGGTTATCCGGACAAGTGGCGCGACTACTCGAAGCTGGAAGTGAAGCGCAATGACCTGCTGGGGAACATCCATCGCTCCGACACGTTTGAACTCGCCCGCGACCTGAACAAGATTGGCAAGCCGGTGAACGAAAAAGAGTGGGACATGACACCGCCCACGGTGAACGCCTACTACGACCCCAGCAACAACGACATCAACTTCCCTGCCGGCATTTTGCGGCCTCCGTTCTACGACTACACCAAAGACGCTGCCGTGAACTTCGGCGCGATCGGAGTGGTGATCGGCCACGAAATGACGCACGGCTTTGACGACCAGGGCAGCCAGTATGACGCGCACGGCAACGTGCGGAACTGGTGGACTCCAGCGGACAAGGCGGCCTTCGACAAGCGCACCGCGTGCGAGGTGAAGGAATACGGAAACTTCGAGCCTGTCCCGGGGCAGCACCTGAACGGCAAGCTGACGCTGGGCGAGAACACGGCGGACAATGGCGGGCTGCGCATCGCGTACAAGGCGCTGCAAAGCGTGCTGGCAAGCGAGGGTGCGGACGCGGCGACGAAGAAGATTGACGGCTACACGCCGGACCAGCGCTTCTTTATTTCCTTCGCGCAGGCGTGGTGCGAGAACGCCCGCCCGCAATACGCTCGCATGGCGGCGCACGTCGATCCGCACTCTCCGGGACGCTTCCGCGTCAACGGCACGATCCAGAACTTCGACGCCTTCGCCAAAGCCTTCGGCTGCAAAAAAGGCCAGCCGATGGTCTCGGCGGACCCGTGCGTCGTCTGGTAACTCAGGTTTAGGGCTCAAAGCAGACTTCGTGTTTTGGGCCCTGAATTTATCCTCAACCGCCGCTTTCTTCAACCGCTATAGCGAAAACCTCCGCCACCTTTTACAATGCAAAGCGGGAGTGAATCCCGATCCAGTCCCTGGCGCTGACCGCTCCAGGATGAAGGAAGCGCATGAAGTTTAAGAAATCCGGCCAGATTGTTCTGGCCTTGGCTGTGTCCCTTGGTCTCGGTTTTGGCCTCACCTCCTGTGCAAATGACTACACCGTCGCGTATCTTTACGTGACCGGCGCGCAATACAACCAGATCGGCGCATTCAAGATTTCCGACAACACCGGAAACCTTAGCACTGTCCCCGGGTCGCCGTTCGGTTCCAGCGGGACCAACCCCACCCGCGCATTGGTCTCCGCTACCGGACGCTATCTTTATGTGCTGAACGCGGGGACACCCACCCTGAATGACCCGAAAGATGATACGCCGGGAAATACCACTTACCAGTCGGATAACATCACCGTCTTTTCTGTGGGAGGCAACGGAACGCTGGCCTACCAACAGACCTACCAAAGCCAGGGATCTGGAGCCACCCGCTTCGCTCTGAGCCAGAACGGAGGTTTCCTTTATGTGCTGGACAAATACTCCCCTGCGGCCGGAAAGGACGGAGCGGGCTATCCGCTGACCGGCTCCACAACACCAATGGCGGGCATGACCTGCCAGGACTCCTCCGGTGTCTACCACCCGACCGGCGACATCACTGTCTTCTCTGTGGACGGCAATACCGGACGGCTTTCCCTCGTCACTAACAGCCAGTTGACGGATTCGCAAGGCAAGCCGTACACGTATTTTCCGGTCGGCTGCGGGCCAATCGATTTCATTTCCACGGGCGCTTACGTTCTCACGGCTGATACGTCCGACCCGGTGACGGGCAACAAGTTCACCGTGTACGCCTATTCGGCGAGCGGGAGCACCGGGCAGCTTACGGTCACACAGAATGCCGAGTTCGTGACCGGAGCGCAGAGCATTAGCACCATCGGCGCGAGCGCTTCCAAGTCATTTATCTATATTCTCGACCCGCTCCAGAACTACATCTGGTCCTACACGGTCGGCGCCAACGGCCTTCTGGCCCCGGTGACGAACGGCAGTCCGACGTTGAATGCAAAGACTGTGGCGGGCAATCCCATCGCTCTTACAACAGACTCCAAGAGCGGGTTCCTGTATGTCGCGAATGCCGGCCCTTCCAGCGGGGTGGGTCAGGCCAACAGCGACATTACCGGCTACACGATCGCGGGAAACGGGGTCCTGTCGCCGACCGCGCCCCCCACCTTCCCCACCGGGTCCTCGCCGCAGTGCATTATTGAAGATCCATCGAACCAGTTCGTCTTCACGGCGGACCATGACAGCAGCACCGTAACGGGCAAAGTTCTCCAGCCGGGTTCGGGCAACCTGACGGACATGCGCAGGAAGACGACCTTCCCGACGGTAGGAAATCCAACATGGTGCGTGGCCGACAGCCATACGGACTAAAACAGGGTGCAGCGGTCAGCGATCAGCGTTCAGGACATCCGGATCTGGCTCTGGTCGCTGAATGCTCTGGCCTGTAGTGCTGGAAGCCGCACCCCGGTGGCTTAAACCAGCGCAAGCTTTTACAATGGGAAGCAATCCCCAAAATCGCAGCCTGGGCCTCTGGCCAGGATGAAGGAAGCGCATGAAGTTCAGCAAAACGGGCCAGGCTCTGCTGGCCGCCGCAGTCTCGCTAGGCGTAGGACTTGGACTTACCTCTTGCGGCCAGAGCAACACCATCGACTATCTCTATGTGACGGCCAACAAGAACAACCCCGGCCAAATCGCCATCTTCCGCGTGGACCAGCAATCGGGCGCGCTGACTGAAATCAAGGACTCGCCCCAGCCCTCGGGAGGACGCAATCCGGTGGCCGAGGTCACGTCGCCCAACGGCGCGAACCTCTACGTGGTGAACCATGACGACAACACCATTGTTGAGTTCATCATCGGCACGGACGCCAAGCTCTACTCGCAACACACCTATCAGACGCCCGGGACCGAGCCAAACGCCATCGCGATCAATTCCGACGGAACGCTGCTCTTTGTGGTGGACACCTATCAGGCCACCTACAGCGACACGAACCCCGGCCCCGGTGCGCTCGTCGTTTACCCCATCAATAAGGATGGAAGCCTGGGCGCGAACCTCACTAACGGCAACCTTCCCTACTGGCCGCTGGAGTACGCCCCCTCCACCGTCAACGTGACCGTAAACGGCAAGTTCGTCTATGTGGCGAACGCGAACACCAACAACCCGATTGGGGCCAACCAGCACGGAACCATTTCCGGCTTTGCGGTCGGTAGCAGCACAATCACGCCGGTCTATGCCGCGGGCGCGCAGTTGCCCTATGCCGGAGTGACGCCTTCGGCCAGCGCCAGCGAACCCACCAGCCGCTTTCTCTATGTGACGGACTCCGCGTCGAACCAGCTCTACACCTACACCATCGGCACCGACGGCACACTGACGTCGCTGGCAACCGGCCCGGTGACCACCGGCACGTTTCCTGACGCCATCACCATTGACCCCAGCGGCAAGTATCTTTATATCGCCAACTATAATTCCGCCAACATCAGTTCCTTCACCATTACGCAGTCCACGGGTCAACCTTCGGCATTGGCCGCCGGAAGCTCCGTGGCGACCAAGACCGGCCCCACTTGCGTCATGATTGAGCCGGCCTTTGGACGCTTCCTTTACACGACGAACTTCCTCGATAGCTCGATTACCGGGTACAAGCTGAATCCGAATGACGGCTCGCTCGTCGGAACGGAAAATTCGCCTTATCCCACGTCTCCGGCAGGACAGCCGACCTGCGCGGCGGCCGTGACCCACGGCAACCATCCGGGCGAGCACGTACAAGCGTCGTCGGGTAACGGACAGTAACGAATCATTAGCAATTCTGGCCGCGCGGCAATCGCTTGCGCGGCCATTTTCTTTTGGCGCTCAGAAGAAAGCTGAACGGCCGTTTCAACCAAGTAGAATGCTGCTCATGGAGATCGCTCCAACTGCCTTGCCGCCGCGAGTGGTTCAATCTGTTGCCGGAACTTTTCATCACTTCGATCTTGCCCGCGAATTGGCGTCTCGCGGCTTCCTGACGCGCATTTATTCGAGCTTTCCCTGGAGGCGGCTGCGCCGCGAAGGAGTTCCGCGCGAGTTGGTGCGGACCTTTCCCTGGATCCACGGGCCGTGGATGGTCGCAGGGCGATACGGGCTAATGCCCCAGTGGGCCTCCCGCGAACTTGCTGTTGAGAACGCCCGGATATTCGACTCCTGGGTGGCGTCACGGATCGAGGACTGTGATGCGTTCGTTGGCCTGTCCGGCTCGGCGCTGAAATCGGGACGGGTGGTGCAGAGCCGGGGTGGAAAATACATCTGCGACCGCGGGTCTTCGCATATCCGCTATCAAAAAATGCTTTTGGATGAGGAATACTCGCGCTGGGGACTTGGGCGTGCACAGGTTGATCCGCGAGCGGTGGAGCGGGAAGAAAATGAATATGCGCAGGCCGATGCCATAACCGTCCCGTCGGAATTTTCGCGCCGATCTTTTGTAGAGATGGGAGTGCCCGCGAGCAAGCTCCGGAAGATTCCATACGGAGTCCGCCTCGACCGCTTCATGAAAATGGGCGAGCCCCCGGCACACTGCTTCGATGTGCTGTTCGCTGGCACGGTAAGCATTCGCAAAGGCGTTCCCTACCTGCTGGAAGCCTTTGCGAAATTCAAATATCCCTCGAAACAGCTCCGTCTGGCCGGGCCGGTTGAGCCGGAGATGCGCTCGCTCTTCTCGCGCTTCAATATGACGAGCGTCGAGGTGCTGGGACGCCAGCCGCAATCGGAGCTCGCGCGATGGATGAACGCCAGCCACGTGATGGTGCTGCCCTCCATCGAAGACGGATTTGGCCTGGTCATGGCTCAAGCTATGGCCTGCGGGACCCCTGTCATCGCTTCGGAACACACGGGCAGTTTCGACTTGTTCACAGACGGAGCGGAGGGATCCATGGTCCCGATTCGCTCGGCTGATGCGATTTGCGAGCGGCTGACCCAGTTGGCAGATGATCCAGACCTGCGGCAGCGGATGAGCGAGGCGGCGCTGCAACGGGTGCGGAGCCTTCGGGGATGGGACAGCTACGGCGCACAGTACGCGAAATTTCTGGCGGAAATGGCGGCCCCGATTGGAAGACCGTCTTAGCGAGCGGGCCTCATTTTCTCGATAAGCGCCACCGCTGAACGAACGGATGCCCTGCCCAGTTTGAACAGCGGTTGGCAATTCTCTCTGAGTAAATTTGCTATCGGCAGCAGTGCGCGGTCAACCCGGGAACCAAGTTCCTGGTGCCTAAAGCTCATGGTTGGGTCTTCGCCCTCGTTGTTGAAGACCCGCATGTAGTAATTCGGAAAAACCGCGGTCAAAAACCTGTTTTGCCGCTCCCACCGCTCGCTGTAGTCGATTTCCGCCCTGCCAATGCTGCGGTCTTCATAGTAATCACCCATGAATTCCAAAGCGCTGCGGCTTTGCAGGTGAGGTTGATCGCTGTATAGAAATTCCTCTTTGTTGGAAACGACCGGAGTTGGCGTCACGTAGCACGGCTCGCTGCTTCCCCGCAAAGGCTGGGACAAATCCGGCGGATGGTTTCCTCCCGCGAAATTGATGATCCCGACCTGCGGATTGGCTTCGAGCACGGCAATAGCGTTGGATAGATAATCCGGCGGGCCTTGGCATCGCCAGTCGTCCTGAATCATCAGGACGTACCTTCCCGCACAGTGCCTCAATCCATTGTTATTGTTTCCGCCCAGCCCGCTGTTCTTCGGCGCCAGCGCAAAAACATCGGCCGGCAGCATCTGGATTCTGCGCTGAATCTCCCCCCCGCTGCCGTCATCCGCGATAACAACTTCGAGGTTCGGATAATCCGTGTTTTGCCGGAAGGCGCGAAGCGCGTGTTCCAGAAAGTCAATCCTCTTGTAGGTGATAAAGAGAACAGAGACGAGGGGATGGCCGGTTTTCATGCTGGGAGCGGGGTGCGAGGGTTTGGTACCATCAGTTCAATCACTTAATTTGTATGGCAAGAGTTCTGGTTGCTGCTTCCAATATCCACTTCCCCTTCGATGTCTGGAGGCACGGCGCCTCCTTCCTTCTCAAGCACAGCGCGGAACTGGATGGCTCAGGAGAGCATAGTTTAACAGACGATCCGGAAGAAGCCGACCTTATCCTTTTTGGAGAAATGGGGACCTGCGGGCAATTTGCCGAAATGGTCCGCGCTCATCCCCACTACAGGCGGTTCCCGGAAAAGTGTTTCGCGTTTGACAGCGGCGATGACGTTCTCCCGACGGTACCGGGAATCTATGCGTCACTCTCCAGGGACCAATATCGTCTTGGTTACACCCGGACGGGGTTCTACCTATATCTGATTGAGAACGCATTCATCACTCACCGTCCCTGTTCGGGAAATGAAAAATACCTTGCGTCCTTTGTGGGATCGAAAAGCACTCATCCCGTGAGAAAACAAATCTTTGAATTTGGGCGCGGCGATATCCATGTCCGGGATACATCAAGCTACAGCCAGCTCATGACGTATCATGCCAGCCCGGCGGAGCGGGCCGGATTCTGGGCTGAATATGCGGACTCGATTGCGGACGCGAAGTTCAGTCTCTGCCCACGCGGGCGCGGAGCCGGAAGCATTCGCCTGTTTGAGTCCATGAAGATGGGGCGCGCATGCGTGGTTCTTTCCGATGATTGGCAGCCGAACGACGGCGTGGACTGGAGCGAATTCGCAATTTTTATCCCGGAAAAAGAAGCTCACCGGGTCCCTGAAATACTCGTTCAGCACGAGCATCGCGCGCCTCATATGGGGGCCCGCGCACGGCAAGCGTGGGAAGAACGGTTTTCTGAACAGGCCCGCTTCCGTTACGTGGTCGAGTTGTGCCTGGACATTCAGAAGCAGGCCCGCAACGGCCGTTTGGTCAGGACAGGCCGGTTTCTTCGCCAGGCGGCGAGCCCAAAACATTTTCGGCGGTACTTGAGCAGCAAAATGAACCTCTACCGCAATACAGGCAAGCTCTATTGGTAGCCCGGCGCGTCAACTGCTCCGGTGACAAGAAACTTTCTCGCTACCATCAGGTAGAGTTATTGATTCGGAGAAATTGTGTTGATCCACGAAGGAGTTGCAAAGCAATGAATCGGATTCGCCGGTCATATCAGCTTGCACACGCTCATTTTGGTTTGAATATGCTCAAGCGACGCATCGATTCTCGACTGAATCAGCCGGAGGAATTAGTTTCCCTTGTATTCCAGTATTCGGGGTCCATTTTCAGGCCCTTTCAGATCGAAGCGGAGCTTGCCCAACTTGTAAGCGAAGTATCCAAATTTAGCCCCCGAACCGTGCTGGAGATCGGTACGGCAAACGGTGGTACGCTCCTGCTATGGACGCGGCTGGCGAAGCCGGATGCGGTGATCGTAAGCGTTGATTTGCCGGGAGGCAGATTCGGGGGCGGCTACTCGAAATCCCGAGCGGCATTGTATCGGCGATTTTCCGGAAAAGAGCAGAAATTGCACTTGCTTCGGGAAGATTCTCATGCGCGTGCGACCTTTGATAACGTAAGACAGATCTTTCACGGAAACCCGGTTGACTTGCTGTTTATTGACGGAGACCACACATATGAGGGTGTGAAGGCTGACTGGGAGATGTACTCGGCGCTAGTACGCCCCGGTGGGCTGATAGTGTTTCACGACATCGCCGGCAACTATGACGACACGCAGGTGAAGCGATTGTGGGACTCGATCAAGGCTGGATTCGAGCACAGGGAGTATACATTCGGAGAAAACGGCTATTACGGCATCGGTGTCTTGTTGAAATAGCGGACCGCATGAGAGTCCGGTTAGCTACCGGACACCGGATATACCTAGGATCAGGTCTTTGGCTCCAGCGCGAGGGCCAAGGCGTGTGCGTGACCGATCAGGCAAGTATCCTCCAACCAGCAAAATGCTTGAAAAAGCAGTAGCCCTCTGCATAAATCCGGATTCCCTGCTGTAAATCCGATGTCGAGACCGATGATACCTTGCTCTTAGATTGAGCATCTCCGCGGATTCCCTCAGGCGGCTGGCAAATGCGGGGGCGTGCTGCGCCACATTCAGCAATATGCCGGAACATTCCCGCTCCACCTTAGCCAAGGCATTGTAATCGGTCGTTTGAATGATGCCTTTTGCGCGGTCCGCAACTCTGGCGGAAGATACTCCGAAGAGATTATTCCCATGTTGACGATATAGCGCGAGATCATCGGCAACGGTCGCGATTTTGCCGCTGCTTGCGGCAAGGAACCAGAGCCACTGATCATGGCCGAGGAGCCGTTCAGGACGTGACCGGCATTCCGTTAATTCGAGCAGTTCCCGACTAAAGATCGTTGCAAAACCTAATGCGAAGGCGAAGGGGTCAATTGATCCCGGTTCCCATAGTCGCGTAACCCTATACTCCGGGCATCGATTGCCGTGCAGACCGGAATCCAGAAGAACGCGCGCGGAATGGGCGACGAGCATCGTTCCCCTGTCGCGAAAGAATTTCGCGCAGCCGCTCAATTTCCGCTCCATCCAAATATCATCCTGATCACAAAAGGCAATCAGGTCGCCACGGCAGAGCGATGCTGCCTTCAGGAAATTATCGGCATAGCCAAGCCTGGTTTCGTTTTGGAAAACCCTGACCTCAAAAGGCGCGCTCCGCGCAAACGTTTCCACGATTTTCAGCGTTGCGTCGCTTGAACCATCGTCGGTAACGACCAGTTCCAGCGGCAGCAAGTCCTGACAGGCGATGCTGTCGAGCTGCTCTTGAATGTATTGCTCGCCGTTATAAGTCGCCATGGCGACGGAAATTCGGGCGCACGAAATGGAAGCGGTCATGATCTTACCGGGCACTTCCGATTATATGGCGGCGCGAATACGCGCCATGTCCGCCCAGCCGCGAACGAGAGTCCTGATGGCCGGGCTCAACCTCCAGGACCAGGCGATGGCGGCAATCAGCACGCCGAGTTCGAGGAGCGTTCTGGCCGATAGAATCGATGTGGGAGAGACACAGGCGGCCGCCACAATAAACAGGCCCCCGGGAACCAGCCGGCGCCAGCGCGGAATTGTTCCGCCTGCTATAAACAGGAGCGCCGCGTCAAATGTGACTCGGAGCGTCCAGGCCCAAGCCGCGCCGAGCAGACCATAGGAATGGAGCCCGAGCCAGAGCAGGCCGATAAAAGGCAGGAACTCATACGCGTGAAACTTGGCGACGAGATCGGGCCGGCCCATCGCCTGCAAATGCCCGAACGGAATATAGGCCAACCCATTGATCCAGATTCCGATAAACAGGATGATGCCCACCGACGCCGCCTGTTCCGCGAACTCGCGTCCCACCCAAAGCCGCAAAAATACCGGGAGCGCCGCGATGCCGAGAACACTAATCGGAGTCATCACCGCGGCCAACGCCGACACAGAGTCGGAGGCCAGCCGAGAACTCTCTTCCGCGCTCCCTCTGGACAGCTTTGGAAAAAGGCTGCTTGCCAGAGCGCCCGGCAAAATAGTTGCGCGACTGACCAGATTGAAGGGCACGGTATAGAACGCGACGGCTTCGGCGCTGAGCAGGCTTCCGATCAGCATTCGATCCATCGAAGTCAATAGCGGACTAATCAGATTGGTGATTGTGATCCAACCGCCATAACTGAAGAGGGCTTTCAGACGGGAACGGTCAAAGCGCCCGCCCACCCCGAGCGGGACCGCTCGTTTGAGTACGATTACGTTGGGAAGAACGCCCAGAGCGCGCACAATCACCACCGTCGGAATTAGCCAGTTCAGCTCCGGGCCGTGCCAATATGCGACCGCGAGCGGAGCGAGCTGCACCATGGCCGCATTGCCTACATTGACGCTGTTCGTAAATCCGAACCATTCCCGGGCCTGTAATGCTCCGCCAAGCACCCCGGCTGTGACAGCTACAGGAATTGAAGCGGCCATCCAGGGTAAACTCGCCAGGACTTCCAACCTCATCGACTCCGGCATTTTAAAGAACGATGTGAATACGGGCCTGGCCGCAAGATAAAGAGCCACCCCGCCTGCAAGCCCAAATGCCGAATTCACCACAAGCGCCGTCCAGAAGACGCTTTCTCTTTCCTTCTCCCGATCTTTCCCATGCAAACGTGCGATGTGGTAGGCTGCGGCCCGGGTGATTCCGGGATCAAAAACTCCAAAGTACCCGAGAAACAACCAGACGATAGCCAATACCCCGTAGCGGGCGTTCCCAATCAGGTGAAGGTAGACGGGAACAGTCGCGAGGCTCACAAACATAGGTGCAATTGCGCCGCACAGGTTGTAGACGGTATCCCGCTTTAGACTCATAACTCGTTTGCATTACATTACAGGATTTTTACGTGGCAGAAATTCATGAAATTGCCGACAGCTAGGGGCGAGAACACCTTCTATGCTGTCGGTCCGCTACATCCGGTACTTGCCCAGATCCTCGTCGCCGAGTCCTTCAAGCCACTTCTTCACATCCTGCGAGGAGGCTTGGTCGGCGGGATTGGGCAGGACTTTCGCCGTGCGCAGCACTTCCTCATCCACAAAGATTGGGCAGTCGGCGCGCAGCGCCAGCGCCAGCGCGTCCGAGGGGCGCGCGTCCAGCGAGATGATTTCCCCGCCCTGCTCCATCCAGACCACCGCGTAGAAGGTATCGTCCTTCAGTTCCGTCACCACCACGCGCTTCACGCTGGCGTTCAGGCTGTCGATGGCGCTGCGCAGCAGGTCGTGCGTCAGCGGGCGCGGCGTCTGCGTCTTCTCGACCTCGAGGGCGATGGCATTGGCCTCGTACAGGCCCACCCAGATGGGCAGCAGTGCTTCGGTCTGGGGGTCTTTCAGAAGGACAATGGGCATGTTGGTTGAAGGATCAACCATCAGCCCGCGAATTTTCATCTCTATTTCCATAATTGCTTAGACGGCCTCACCGACAAGGCTGTTTGGAAAACTGTTCGTGACCCGCACCTTGAGGTAGTTTCCCGTCGCCGGCAGGATGGGCTGCTTCGTCGTAAAATTCAGGGTTTTGTTCTGGGAGGTCCGGCCAATCACCTGTCCCCGGGCCGTGTTATGACCCTCAACCATGACTTCAATTTTTTCCCCTATATGCTTTGAATAATTGCCCCTTTGGATCTCTCGCTGGCGGTCAAGCAAAACTTGAAGCCGAGCCGATTTTTCCATGTCCGGAATCGAATCCGCCATCGTAATGGCCGGCGTGTTGGGGCGCGGCGAATACTTGAAGGCGAAGACGCCGTCGTACTGCACCTCGCCCAACAGGTCCACGGTCTCCTCAAAGTCTGCCGGAGTCTCGCCCGGGAATCCGACGATAACGTCCGTAGTCATGCTGATGGGCCGCTTCGCTGATTTGATCCAGCCAATGCGCTCCAGATACCAATCCCGCGTGTACTCACGCTGCATCATGTGGAGCACGCGCGAAGAGCCGCTCTGCACCGGCAGATGCACATGATCGCAGAGCGTGGGTACGGAGTCGATGGCGTGAACAATGTCCTGAGTGAAGTCGCGAGGGTGCGACGTGGTGAAACGCACGCGGCGAATGCCGGGAATTTCCCCAACCGCCGCCAGCAGTTCCGCGAAGGTCTTTTTCCCTTCCAGATCGCGGTAGGAATTCACATTCTGCCCGAGAAGCTGAATCTCCGTGTAGCCCGCGTCGGCCATGCGGCGGGCCTCAGCCAACACTGAGGTCGAGGCGCGGCTGCGTTCCTTGCCGCGCGTGAACGGCACCACGCAGTAAGCGCAGAATTTATCACAGCCCTCAATGATGGTGATATATCCGCGATGCGGATTGGAGCGGGCCGTGAATTCGGTCTCGAATGTCTCCTCAGTCTGGCGGTCATCGAGTCCGGTAATGCGCTGCTCGCCGCGTTCGAGTTGCGCCAGCATCTCCGGCAGCTTGCGATAGGACGCCGAGCCGGCCACCAGCGACACATAGGGGGCGCGCTCGAAGATCTTTTCGCCCTCCTGCTGGGCCACGCAGCCCAGCACGCCGAAGCGCTTGCCCTGCTTGTAGAGCTTTTTGTAGTCGTTGAGGCGGTTAAATACCTTCTGCTCGGCCTTATCGCGGATGGAGCAGGTGTTGTAAAGGATCAGGTCGGCGTCTTCTTCGGTTTCGATGCGGGTATATCCCTGATGCTGAAGCGTCCCGATGACCTTTTCCGAGTCGTGGGCGTTCATCTGGCACCCGAACGTCTCGATATAAAAGGTCCTGGCGCGGGTCTCGTTGGAAACTACGGACGGCATGGCGGTCTCAGTTCAAGTATAGAGCACTGCTCACCGGCTCGCCCTGCGGATGCTCCGTGGTAACACAGTTGCGGCCTGCGCGTTTGGATGCGTAGAGCGCCTCGTCGCTGCGCTTGAGCAGAGAGACCGCCGTGTCCTCTGGCCAGCGCATGGCGATGCCGATGCTAGCCGTGACGCTCACCGGGTCCGGAAGCCCGGTCATGGATTCAATCTGCAGGCGCAGCCGCTCGGCCACAAACTCGGCCTGGTTCAGGCTCATGCCTCGCAGCAGCATCACAAACTCCTCCCCGCCGTAGCGGGACACAACGTCGGCGTCGCGCGTATTCACCAGCAGCAACTGCCCCACGCGGCGAATCACCTCATCGCCC
>JAICYR010000033.1 GCA_025934135.1 Acidobacteriaceae bacterium
GCGGATGTCCAGTTGTTTCTGCCGGAATTTGTGGGCGAGGATGGTGAGGGTGCTCTGGATGCTCTCGTGGATGTCGATTTCGCGCTCGCGGTTTTTGTCGTCGTAGGCATATTTTTTGACGGCGAGAACGAGGTCGGTGATGCGGGTGATGCTCTCCTCAACCGCGCCGATGAGTTGGAGGCCGGAGACGAGCGACTCCAGCCAGTTGAGCGCATCGGAAAGCACCTCGGGTGGGAAGGCCCGCTTCGCGCACTCGATGTCCTGTTTGCCCCAGCCGACGGCGACGAGCGTGGGGGCGATCTTCCAGGCATTTTCGACGCCCGTGCTCTCCAGCCATTCGAGCAGTGCCTCTTCGGCATCGGACTGTTCGAGGGAGCCAAGCGCCGCGGGCTTTTGGTGATTCAGAGCCTCGGACTGGAGGTCGGCCATGCAGGCGCGCTGCTCGTCTGAGAGCTTTGCTCCGTTCAGGCGGAGGCTGATTTCCTGCAGCCGGGCCATATTTTCCCTGAGCTGCGCGGAGGAGCGGCGGGCGGCGGCGGCGGGATTGTTCAACTCGTGCATGAGTCCGGCGGCCATGGTGCCGAGCGAGACGAGCTTTTCGCGATGGAGGGTGAGGATCTGGTAGGCCTCAAGGCGCCGACCCATGTTGGCCAGCACGCCGGAGCGCACCACCGGGCAGGTACTCATCAAACTCCAGAAGGCCGCCCCGTTGACTCGAAGCAGCACACTGGGGGCGATGGTTTCGACCCGCACGGCGGAGACGGGAGCGCCGGTGAGCAGCGGGACCTCGCCAAAGGTGTCGCCGTCTTTAAGGGTGCCGAGCAGAGTAGAACTGCCGTCGGCTTCCGCCTTGGTGGCGCGAATACCTCCGCGCAAGAGCACCCAGAAATAGAGGCAGGTGTCTCCCGTATTCATCAGGACGGCGCCCTCGGGGGCGTCGATGAGTTCCACTTGGCCGAGGCAGTCGAGGTCTTCATCCCGGACATGCTGGAAAAGTGGGGCCTGGCGCAACTGCGAGACCACTTCTCTCGCGGGGACAATTTTTGATGCTACGTTCGTTCCATTGCTTTCCATCGATCCGCTTTTCTCGTCACTCCGGAATACGTTTCCGGAAAGCACAACAAATTTGCAGGCTCTGATGGCCTACTGTTTAGAACCTTGCCAGATACTGGTGCATAAACTGCACCGCAATCGAACCTTCTCCCACAGCCGAAGCCACGCGCTTAATCGAACCGTGCCGCACGTCGCCGGCGACGAAGACCCCGGGCAAGCTGCTTTCCAGCAGATACGGGTCGCGGTCTTCCTTCCACAGCCGAGGCAGCTTTCCATCCACCCGCAGATCCGGGCCGGAGAGGACGAAGCCGCGCGGGTCGCGCATGATCTCGCCGGGCAGCCAGCCCGTCGCGGGTTCCGCGCCTATAAAGATGAAGAGCCCGCTTGCCGGCACTGTTCGATCTTGTTCATTGCAGCGCACTTTCAGTTGTTCCAATCGGCCATCACCTAACGCTTCGACCACCTCAGAACGGGTCTCCACCTTTATATTCGATGTGCCACGAATCTGATCGATTAAATATTTCGACATGCTGGCCTGGAGGGACTCTCCGCGCACCAGCATGGTCACCTGGCTGGCGTACTGGGCGAAGTGCATGGCGGCCTGTCCGGCGGAGTTGGCGCCGCCGACGATGTAGACCTGCTCATCCTGGCAGGACCGGGCCTCGACCAAAGCTGCTCCGTAGTAGACGCCCGCTCCGGTGAGCCGCTCGATGCCGGGGGCCTGCAATCGCCGATAGTTCACGCCCATGGCGATCAGGGCGACGTGGCAGGAAACATCGTGTCCGTCACCGGTTGCTACGACGCGGTATTGGTTCTCCGCGCGTATTCCGCTGACGCATTGCGTGAGGAATTCCACGCCGAAGCGCACGGCCTGAGTGTGGGCGCGCCGGGCGAGGTCCGCGCCGGTAACGCCCGCGGGAAAGCCGAGGTAATTTTCGATTTTGGAACTTGAGCCAGCCTGGCCGCCGGGGGATTCCGGCTCCACGACCAGCGTTTTTAATCCTTCGGACGCCGCGTAGACGGCGGCGGCAAGTCCGGCCGGGCCTCCGCCAGCAACGACCAGATCGTAGAAGTCCTTTTCGGCGTGGGTGCGAAGGCCGATTTTTTCCGCAAGCTGCGTCTGGGTAGGCTGCACGACGGATGATCCGTCAGGAAACAGCACGGCGGGCAAACGGCGGTCATCGAGGCCATAGCGTTCGAGCAGGGCGAAGGCCTCGCTTTCGCGCTCGGGATCGAGCGAGAGATAAGGGACCTGGTTGCGGGAGAGGAAGTCCCTGACCTGATAATCGCTGGGCGACCAGCGCGAGCCAATGACCCTCAGTCCCTCGAACGGAGCCTTGTATCCGTGCCGCCAGTCGTCAAGCAGATCATCGAGCACGGGATAGAGCTGCTCCTCGGGCGGGTCCCAGGGCTTGGTGAGGTAGTACTGGATTTGCGCGGTGTTGATGGCGCGGATGGCGGCCTCGGTGTCGGCGTAGGCGGTGAGCAGCACGCGCTTGGCGTTCGGATAAATTTTGCGCGCGCGCTCGAGGAAATCGACCCCCGTAAGGCCGGGCATGCGCTGGTCGGAGAGGAAGAGGGCGACCTCGTCTCCGCGCTGGCGCAGTTGCTCGCAGGTATCGAGGGCGGCCTGTCCGGAACCGGCGCGCACGATTCTGTAGGTTGGACCGAACTTGCGGCGGAGGTCCTGAATGACGGCTTCGAGAACACTGGCGTCGTCATCGACCGCGAGAATGACTGGTTTGCCCATTGTTGTTCAGTTTATGGCAATTCGTGAGTTGACGTGACTTTGTGGCTTTTGTGCAAGGTCGCCGCTCCCTGATGGCCGCATCAACTTGAGTGCCACGGCTTCGAGATAAAGCGACTCAGGAATTGCGATACCTGCGGAGGCGGGAGGCGGCGAATTGACGAAGGGGTTGTTAGGGAAGGCAAGCGAATCCCATTTTGAAACATTACTTTGGTGATCTCTCCAATGTTTTTTGGGTTGCATCTGGATTATTCTCGGTTACGCTGGGAACAACGAAGTAGCAGAAATGATTTTGCAGACGGCATACCTGGTCTCGAGATCGGGGTGCTTAAGTACCGAACCTGTTCTGAAAAGCAACAGGCGGGAAAGTACCAATAACTCCGGGCCGATGCAGCAAGTACGCGCGGTCATAGCGCACTGCGGCGGCCAAATTCGAGAAACACTTTGTTGCTCCATCGAAGTTTTTCTCTATCTGCCGAACCAAGGAAGTGTGTGAGAAATGAACAAAATCATACTGGCTGATAATCAGGCGATTTTCAGGGCCGGAACAGCGAAAATTCTTGCGATTGAGGATGATTTCCGGATCATAGCGCAGTGCGGGGACCCAGTCCGCTTGTTCCAGGTGCTGGAGACGTTTCGCGGTGCGACGCTGCTTTTCTCAACTTCCATGAAGCTGAACACGCTTCAGGTGATGGCGCGGGTGCGCTCGACGGGAAGCCGCGCCATCGTGATCGCGGAAAACCACGAGCCGATTCAGCCGCTGATTGCCGATGGCGTGAACGGGGCGGTGCATCGATCGGTTACGGGACCATCGCTGATCGAGTGCGTGCGGCGCGTGATTCAGGGCGAACGCGGCGTGATCGCCAATGGCTGCCAGGGAACGGTCCACGAGGAGGATCCGGTGGGCGCGCGCGTGCGCGACCGGCTGACTCCGAAAGAGATGAAGATTGTCGCGCTGATTATCCAGGGGTGCAAGAACAAGGAGATCGCTCTGCGGCTGGTCACGACCGAGCAGGTGGTGAAGAATTATCTGCGCAGCATTTATGACAAGACCGGAGTGTCCGACCGGCTGGAGCTTGCGCTATTCACCATTCATCATCGAATGCTGGCCGAAGCGGCCATTGCCGCCGGAGACCTGCTGGCACAGGCGAATTAAAGCTTCTTCCCCACACAAGCAAAAGCGCTTGTGTGGGCCATCCGTCCTTGCCCTGATGTGAAACTTGTTCCTCACTTAAGCCAAAACTGGGCTTGAGTTCACCCATCAATTCGCGAGTCAGCAGGGCGAGCCGAGGTCAATTCCATTCCCACATCTCAAAATCGAGATGTGGGGCACCTACATTCTTTCCTGAGCTTACGCGAGGCGCTCGGCGACGGATTTCGCCTGCGTGAAGAGCAGCAGGTAGTCCGGGCCGCCGGCTTTGGAGTCAGTCCCGGACATGTTGAAGCCGCCGAAGGGATGCGCGCCGACCATCGCTCCGGTGCATTTCCGGTTGAAATAAAGATTGCCGACGCGGAACTGTTGGCGCGCCTTGCCGAGACTGGTGCGGTCGTGGGAATAAACGGCGCCGGTGAGGCCGAACTCCGTGTTGTTCGCAATGGAGAGCGCGTGGTCGAAGTCGTGCGCCTTGAGAACGGCAAGCACCGGGCCGAAGATTTCCTCCTGAGAAATGCGGGCGTCGGGAGGCACGTCAGCGAAGACGGTGGGCTCAAGGAAGTATCCCTTTTCGGGGGTTTGGATCAGGTTGCCGCCCGCGACCAGCCGGCCTTCGGTCTTGCCGGTTTCAATGTACTGGCGCATGGTCTTCAGTGCACCTTCGTTGACGACCGGGCCCATGTTCGGGTTCTCGACGGGGTCGCCGACGGTGAGCTTCGAGACGGCTTCGCGCAGCCGCTCCACAAAAATGTCGTAGATTGGTTCTTCGACGATGGCGCGAGAGCAGGCGGAGCATTTTTGTCCGGAGAAGCCGAAGGCCGAGGCCACGACGCCGGAGACGGCCTGATCCAGATCTGCGTCCGCGCTCACGATGATGGAGTCCTTGCCGCCCATTTCGAGAATGGTGCGCTTGATCCATATCTGGCCGGGCTGCGCTTTGGCGGCGCGCTCGTTGATGTCCAAGCCGACTTCTTTTGATCCGGTGAAAGCGATGAACCGGGTCTTGGGATGGGCCACAATGGCGTTGCCGAAGGTCGCGCCCGAGCCGGGGCAGAAATTGACGACGCCGCCCGGCATTCCCGCTTCTTCCAGCGCTTCGACGAAGCGGGCCGCGATGGTGGGCGAGTCGCTTGAGGGCTTCAGGACGACGGTGTTTCCGGTCACGATGGCGGCGGCGGTCATACCGGCCATGATGGCGAAAGGGAAGTTCCACGGGGGAATGACGGCGCCGACGCCGAGCGGGATGTAGAGCAACTCGTCGCGCTCGCCGGGAAGCTGAATGGGCGTGGTGGCGCGCGACAGCCGCAGAGCCTCGCGCGCATAGAACTCAAGAAAGTCGATGGTCTCGCCGGTGTCCGCGTCGGCCTCGGCCCAGTTCTTGCCGACCTCGTAGACCATCCATGCTGAGAACTCATGCTTGCGCTCGCGGATGATATGAGCGGCGTTCAGCAGCAGGGAAGCACGCTCCTCGGCGCTGGTGTACTGCCAGGAGTCAAAGGCTTGCAGCGCCGCGTGGATGGCCTTGTCGGCGTGCTCGGCCCCGGCCTTTTGATGGACGCCTACAACCTGCTCGGGCCGCGCGGGGTTGCGGGAGATGATTTTGCCTTCAGTCCGCAGACGCTCGCCGCCGATGATCAGCTCGTACTCGTGGCCGAGCATGTCGCCCACGCGGCGAAGCGCATCGCGCATGGCGTGGGCGTTCTCATGCCTGCTGAAGTCGGTAAAAGGTTCGTTGCGAAACTCGCCTTGCGGCGCGCGCGGAAGGATGACGGTTGAGACTTCTGTGGTGGCCATAACCCTTCAGTTTAGTCCCGCCAGACGGCAGGGTACAGCTATCAGCGATTAGCTCACAGTTTGAATTTGATGATATGCGGCAGCAGCGCTGCCCATATCCTCAAGCGGCTTGAGAACCGTGTGCTTCGCCACGCCAGTCATGCGGCAAGTTACATTGATCGAAACGCCCTGTCTCCGAGCGGAAGTAACTTGCGTGCGCTTTGCGACACTCAGGCGGTTCATTAAACTTTTTTCTAACGGGTTCGGGTGGAAACGATTCGCAAAGATGGTTGACCAAGTTCACCCGAAGAAGAAAACCACGCTCGATCTGCCATTTCCAGAATCGGACGAGAATTAGTCTCGCTCTGTGCCTTCTCTGATGATCCGCGCAGCGGCTTGGCTGAAGTCTTCCCGCTTGCGTGCGGGGACAGCCTTTGGGGACTTCTTTGCGGGTTTCTTTGCCTCGCGTTTGCCTTTGTCTTTGTTTCCCATGCCAACAGTCTACCGCTGTGTTCGGACCTGTGGAATACAAACTGAACCACTACAGTGATCAACGGATAGGCGCAGAGGTCAGAACCTGTAAACCACGCCGCCGGCGATGACTGGGTAGATTCTGAGCCAGTTAGCATCTTTCTGGAGCTTGTCGCGTTCCGCCTTCACGTTGGCCTGAACGGAGGGGTCGTTTGCGATTTCCCGGCAGAAGGTCAGGCTGGAGTCGGTGCAGACGCTCCCGGCAAAATTGAGCGCGGTATTGGGGGCTTGCCCGAAGACCGCTCCGGCTTCAAACGGAAACATCCAGTGGCCGCGCGACTCCTGGCGCACCCAGTTGCCCCAGCCCACGGTGACCATGGGGGCGGTGTGGCTGAACCACACGCCGCCGGAGGCGTGGACCGGGTCGGCCGTTCCGCTGTAGTAGGTGACGCTGTTCAGCGTGAAGGAATTGCCGGCCGGGATAAGCGCCGAACCGTAGACGCGGTTGCTGCTGCCGAACATGACGCCGGGGCTGAGGTGGAAGCTTCCGTGGAAGGGGTACCAGTCGACCTGCGCCTCCTCCGACTGGAAGCGGACCTTGGCGTCAAAGGGAATGCCGCTCACGGAGCGGCTGGTGGTGAAGCTGAAAAAGCTGCCACCCACGCGCAGGTTCATCGAGGGAGTAAGGGAGGTGGCGATTCTTCCTCCGAAGCCAAGCGGGCTCGCGTAGGTCCCAATGCCATATCGCTGGAAAAATCCGGCGGGCGTTGAGATCCGGGAGACGGCGGGCTGGATGCGCGCGATGCCGGCGGGAGGGGCGTTCGCGGCGCGCTCACTGGAAGACTGGGCAACGGCAGACGCGGCGCAGCACGCCGCCAAAATCAAAATATAGAAATGCAGGCGGCGGGTCGCCATGGTCACACCTCAAAGGGTGGAACCGGCACTGAGCAGAAGGACGGATGGGCGGTGCTGCATGCCCGGTTCCATCTGCTTGGATGCTGGTTCCTTGTGTCGAGCGCGGAGCGTTGCACGCGGCTACGCGGTCGCTATCCGGTTATCGGCAGGAATGGAATGGGGATGAGAGGAAATGGAGGGAGCAAGGGCTAAAGCCCACCGTCCCCAGGAACTTTGCGGGACGGCTGAAGCCTTCCCCTGATACAAGACCTATCCCACCCTTCGCTCAACCACCCCACGGACGAAGACCTGTCCGTGGGGACCCCGGTCGCGCGAAGGATGGGGCACCCAGATTGTTTCTCCTGCTGCGAATGTTACCCGGCGATGCGTTCGGTTTGTTGGGACATCTTCGCGGTGCGCTCGATCTTTTCCCAATTGAAGGGGCGTCCGTCGATGGCGCGCTTGATGGTCTTGAACAGCACTACGGAAAACACCTGCCGGTAGGCGAACCGCTGTAGCCAGATGTGGAAGAGCAGCCATCCGTCACCCTTGTTGGCCGGGTGGCGGCGTTCGAGCGAGAAGGCCAGCGCCGATGTGACGAAGTCGATGACGAGAAACGCCAGGAAGTAGACCAGCAGCTTCTCAAAGCTGGCCGCGCTGGTGGTTTCCGGATGGAAGTGCCTGTCGACGAAATAGTGGATGACTCCGGCGACGAACATCAGGTCGATGAAGGGCGAGACCAGCGGCAGGAGGATCTGGAAGATGACGATGTTTGGCAGGGCGAAGAAGCCCATGGCCTTGTTGGTGCGGAAGGCCTGCTTGTGTTTGAAGACCGCCTGGAGCGTGCCAAATGACCAGCGGAAGCGCTGCCGCATCAAGCCGCGAGCGTTGATCGGGGCCTCGGTGAAGGCAAGCGCGCGGTCTTCATAAATCACTTTGTAGCCCTGCTCCAGCAGGCTCATGGTGAGGTCGGCGTCTTCGGCCACTGTGTTGATGGGGTAGTAGCCGCCTTTGCGCACGGCCTCGGTGCGCCATGCGCCAATTGCACCGGGGACGACCGTGACGACATTCAGGAGGTCCAGCGCGCGCCGCTCGAAGTTCTGGCTGGTGATGTATTCGAGGGCCTGCCACTGCGTCCACAGATTGACCTTGTTGCCGACCTTGGCGTTTCCGGCGACGGCCCCGATACGCTCGTCGGCGAAGTGGACGATGAGTTTCGATACCGCATCGGCGGCGATGACGGTGTCGGCGTCGATGCCGACGTAAATCTCCTCGGTGAGATGCTGCAAGCCGAAGTTCAGCGCCTCAGCCTTGCCCGCGTTGGGCTTGGTGAGCACGGTGAGCTTGCCGGCGGCAATTTCAGACGGATACGCCTTGCGGGCGTTCTCAAACGTGTTGTCGGTCGAGCCGTCATCCACCACGATAACGCGCAGGTTCTGGTAATCGGAGTTCAGGACCGAGCGGATGGTCCTGACGATGACGGACTCTTCGTTGTACGCCGGGACGAGGACCGCGACAGCAGGCGCGTAATTGCCGGGAGGGACTCTTCTGCGGCGCAAACGGTCGATGAGCGCCATGAGCCCGATGAGGATGAGGCGCGCGCTCATCAGCACGTCGCCGAGGAAGAAGACGTCCACAACGAAGTGGGTGAAGAACGAGAAAAAAAAGAAGGCGACGGAGTCGACGCGGGCCTGCCAGCGCATTTTGGGCGAGATGGGAGGCATGACCTGGGCGCGGGTCTTGCCCATGAGATCGGAGACCAGAACCAGCTTGTAGCCCTTGGCCCGCAGCGTGGTGATGAGCAGCGGCAGGGCGGCCACGGTGGCCGTGCGGTTTCCGCCGCCGTCGTGCAGGAGGATGATGCTGCCCCGCTTCCATGAGGCGCTCTTCATGTCCTGCAATTGCTGGAGGACGCTGTCGACGATCTCCTGTGGGGATTTGCGCGGATGCTCGTCCCAGTCGTTGGTGTCGATTTTGTCGCCGATGATGGTGTAGCCCATCTGCTGAATGCGATAGGCGGGCGCGGCCTGGTCGTTGGTGTCCGGCTCCTGATCGATGGAGTAGGGCGGACGGAAGAAGAGGGGCTGCACGCCGAGCCTGGCCGCGAAGAGGCGCTCGGTGAGGTTGAGCTCCGAACGCAATTGAAAGTCTGAGATTTCGCTGATGTCCGGGTGCGTGTAGGTGTGATTGCCGATTTCGTGGCCGTCTTTGAGGTAGTCCTTGAGGATGCCGGAATTGTCCTGGGCCTCTTCTCCGATGACCATGAAGGTGGCCTTGACGTTGTACTTCTTGAGGACGGCGAGAATTTTCGGCGTCCAGACCGGGTCGGGGCCGTCGTCAAAGGTGAGGGCCAGCTCGTGCGGATTGTATCCGTAGGATTCGGCAACGTAGGGACGAGGGAGCTTGCTCATGTCCTCGTCGATGATGTTGACGTTGCTCGAATCCATGCGCACGGTGCGGCTGCCGGTTTGGGGCGTGGCCACAATGCGCAGAATGTCGCCCTCGCCCTCGGTGTCCACATCGTTGCCAGGAGGGACGTTCTCCAGCCGCTGGGGCGCGTCCTTCGCCATCGGGTGGTCCCAGATGGACCAGAGCGAGCTGTCTTCAATGCCGAGCCGCCACAGTGCGAAGGTGCGGATGCCCATCTGGCGGGCGTCGCGCATTTCATTGAGCGCGGTCACGCCGTCGAGGAACCAGACCTGGTGGCGCACGTGCTCGTCCTCGTCGTCGTAGGCGAAGTGCGGGTTAAGCTCGTCGCCTTCCAGATGCACGTCGGCTTCGGAGTCGGCGGCGCGCTGCCATGCCTCCTGCACGCTGAGGTCGGTCACCTCGAGGACTTTGTCCGAAGGCTTCTTGCCTTTTTCCGGCAGCGGCGTCGACCAGTCGTAGCCGTAGTTGCCCATTCCGCAGATGATCTTCTCGCGGGGAATGGCCTTCAACATGCGCTGAAGGTTGGTGTCGAACCAATTTTCCGCGGCGATGGGGCCGGGGCCGCTGGAGTCCTCGTGCTGGTCGTAGTTCATGAGGATGACGCCGTCTGTGTTCGCGGCGAGGGCCTTCAGAAACCAGTCCTTGTTTCCGATTTCGACGTTGACGTAGAGGCGCAGGTTCTTGGCGTGGAAGTCGTGATACAGCTCCGCGATCCAGTCGGCGTAGAGCTTGTGGTCCCGGACCGGGACCTGCTCGAAGTCCAGACAGATGCCGTGGTAGCCGGGGTTCGCCGCGAGGAATTTATCAAGCTGAACGTGCAGCCGTTGGCGCGCCGCAGGGTCCTCCAGCAACTTGCCAATGGCGTCGCCCGTCCAGTCCTCCGTCGCCGGATTGTAGTCGTTGAGCATGGGGAAGACTTCCATGTCTTCCTTTGCGGCGGTGATGAGGCGGGAGACGCGGTGTTCCGGATCGATCCCGTGGACGCCTTGTTGATCGACGACCTTATAAAGGCGGACGGGAAACTCGGGCGTCGCTCCGATGAGGTCTCCGTTGGCCGAGGTGACATGCAGCCAGTCGGGAAAGAGCATGTCGATCTGGTGGATGTGCTGCTTCAGGGAGGAGTAGCTGGGCTCGTCGTTTTGGTAAAAGGCGGCGCGGAGGCCCTCGTCCTGGTTCAGGGGAATCTCCGACGCCAGGCGGTCGGTAGTCCTGCGGCGCTGGTTTCGCGCCAGCTTTTTGCGCAGCTTGTCGCCCACGCGGCGGTCCTTGAGAGCCTTGTAGTTTCGCTTTTGCGCGGGGATCAAGAGGTCGGGCAATGGCTGCTTGCTGACGACGCTGACAATAAAGAGGACCCCGATGAGGGTGGCCAGCAGCAGGGCCACGTCTGTTATGCGCCGCAGGCGCTTCCATCGCTTGAGGTTGGGATCGTAGAAAATCTGCTTCATTGTGGGCGAAGGCCGCTTCTTCTACTTTACAAGGTTCGGGGCGGACACTGGACGTTTTCGTGCCGCCCTGTACCCTATATCTGCCATGTTCGCAGCGACAAAGTTCCGGTCTAGTTGGTGGGCGATCCTTGCCGCGCTCGTCGCCGGGGCTGCGCTGCGGCTGTGGTTTATCCATGCTTATCCGGAAGTGCTGGGTGATCCGCTGGTCTACGGGTCGATTGCCAAGAACTGGATGCTGCACGGGGTATACGGCACCTCGCTGAGTGGGAGTCTGCGGCCCACGTTGATCCGGCTGCCGGGCTACCCGCTGTTTCTCATGCTCTGCTTCAAGCTCTTCGGCATGGAGCATTACCACGCGGTGATGTTCGCGCAGACGGGCATTGATCTGGGAACGTGCCTGCTGATTGCGGCTTTCACGCGGCGCATCTGGAACGCGAAGGCCGGATGGTGGGCACTGTGGCTCTCAGTGCTGTGCCCCTTTACCGCGAACTATGCTGCTGTTCCGCTGACGGAGACGCTGGAGCTTTTCTCGATTGCGCTGGCGCTCTACGCGCTGGTGCGGTTTCTGGAGAGGCCGCGCTGGCTATGGGCGATTGTGGAAGCCGCGGCGTGGAGCTATGCCGCGCTGCTTCGTCCCGACGGCGCGCTGATCGCGGTGGCGCTCTGCCCCGCGATGGTGTGGTATGGGCGCAAGCGCTGGGGCACAAGCCGGATGGTGAAATTTGCCGTCGCGGCTGGAGTGCTGTCGGTGCTGCCGTTTGTTCCCTGGACGATTCGCAATTACCGGACGTTTGGTGTTTTCCAGCCTCTGGCGCCGCGCACGGCGACGGACCCCGGAGAGTTGACGAATCCAGGATTTGAGCGCTGGGCAAAAACCGTGTGCGCCGACCTCACCTGCACCTGGGAGATTTATTGGAACGCCGACAGCGACGAGATCAATATTCAGAACCTGCCTTCGCGCGCCTTCGACTCACCCGCGCAGTACCGGCAGACCCAACACCTTCTCGACGACTACAACCAGACCACCACGCTCACTCCCGCGCTGGATGCGCGCTTCGCCGCGCTTGCTGCTGCCCGCGTTCACGATCATCCTGCCCGCTACTATCTCGAATTGCCCGTGCTGCGGCTTGCCGACATGTGGCTGCGTCCGCGGACCGCGCTGCTGTGGATCGAGCTGCGCTGGTGGCAGTTCCAGGCGCATGAAGGAGAAACCATTTTTGCCTGGAGCTACGCGGGAGTGAATCTGCTGTACCTGATTTTTGCAGCTTGGGGACTGAAGAAATGGCCGCCGTTGTCGGCAGCCATGCTGGCCTTTGTCCTGATGCGCTGCGCGCTGCTGCTCACCATCGCCGCTCCGGAGCCGCGCTATACGTTGGAATGTTTCCCGATAATCTTTGCGCTGGCGGCGGTTGCGGTGAGTGGAGAAAAATCGAAAACTTCGTCTTCATTCTCGATTAACGACGATGATCGACTTCATCGTATCGGAATGGCCTGACCAGTCCGTCTCGTCGGATTCCGCGTAACGTTCACTATATCGATCTCCAAACGCAAGAACGAAGGCGCTCCGGCCAAAACTAGCGTGGGCTATGGCCACTGCCGAACTCGCTGTAAAGAATACCCATTGAAAGGCCGACGCTCTTTCGTGCTGCGGCGAAAAAATCGCTTGGCCGCGTTCGTCGGTCTTTAATGTGATTTCATGAGACCGGTTTTCAACAGAGTAGTTCTCGTAAACAAGGCGCGTGCTGATTCCCGGAACTGGGTTGCCGTATGGATCAATAACCTGTACTTCCCATTCCGGCGATGCCAGATAACGCCATGGCCATGATCCGGCGATTAATACCAGACAGAACAATACGAGATGAACACCGCTGACTCGTTCACGCTTCGGCATAATAGGCAGAGCAACAATACTAACTTAGCCTAACGCCTTTGCACCTGCGTCCCCGAGGCCACATGCAGATCAAACGCGCTGTCCGGGGCGTCGTTCATTTTGATGTTCGAGTAGACTGCCGTGCGGGTGTCACCGCTTGACTGGAAGACTTCCTGCTTGAGCGAGACACCGCGCTTCGCGTCCACCCAGATGATGATGTGAGTGAACTGGTCGCTCGGGGTTTTGGGAGTCAGGTCGAGCTTGGCCGTCTCCGTCCCGTTCACCTGCTCGGTGCCCTCGTACTTGATGTTCCAGTCGCGCTTCAGGGCCTGTCCGCTGCCTCCGAAGCCGAGGGAGAAGTAGCGGTCGTAATTGGAGCCGCCCTTCAGGATCGTCTCCTGCTTCAGTGCAGGCTGGTAGTAGTTGAGCTGGCCATTTTTGTAGAGCACGTATTTTTCCGAGGGCTGGCCGTCCTCAGTTTTGACGTGCATCATCATCTCGACCTTGTCACCCTTGCGCCGGAAGTCGATGGTGCCCTTCTGAATGCTGTGGCTGTCGACCACCGCCGTGTAGCTGTCTGCCGTAAAGTCGGCCTGCGCACTCTTGAAGCGAAGGGAGGCTCCGTCAAGCTGGTTGAGAACTTTCTGCAGGTCGGTTTGAGCCAACGCCGCAGTCGAACCCAGCAACGCCATCGCAGCGCCGAGAGCAACAATCTTCATCCGATTCGTAACAGCCATAGATTCATCACCCCAAACTGACCGCTGAACGCTGATCGCTACCTGTGCGCCCAGACCTTATAGCTCGCGACCTTCCCGTCCGGGCCTTTCATCGCCTCGAACCGGTCCAGCGTGACCGCGCCCGATACGCCCTGGATCTGGGTTTGCAGTTGATCCTTCAGCGGTGTGGCCGCCTTTATGTCGGATGCGGGAACGTCGTAGGTGTAGCTACCTGGCCCCGCCACCTTCACCAGAAAGCTGTTCGACGTAAGTTTGGGAGGCTGCGGGCGGTCGCCGTAGTTCCAAAGAAACGGAGTGATGAAGATGAAGGCCAGAATCAGCGTAACCATGATGTCGTAATGGAAGCTGCCGCGCTGATAGGTCCAGAAGAAATAGCTTTTCAGAATGCGCCCCATTGCCTACTTCTCCCTCGGCTCGATTACGGTTGTGCCGCCCATATAGGGTATCAATGCCTCCGGTATCTTTACTGACCCGTCCTGCTGCTGATAGTTCTCCACAATGGCCAGCCAGGTGCGCCCCACGGCCAGCCCGCTGCCGTTGAGCGTGTGGACGAGCGCGGTCTTGTTCTGACCTTTGGGCCGATAGCGAATGTTCGCCCGCCGCGCCTGGAAGTCGCCGAAGTTCGAGCACGACGAAATTTCGCGATACAACTGCTGCCCCGGTAGCCAGACTTCAAGGTCGTAGGTCTTGGCCGAGCTGAAACCCATGTCTCCGGTGCAGAGCAGCACGCGGCGGTAGGGCAGGCTCAGCCGCTCCAGAATGGTTTCGGCGTTCCGTGTGAGTGCTTCGTGTTCCGCCTCGCTGTCCTCGGGCCTCGTGAACTTCACCAGCTCCACCTTCTGGAATTGATGCTGGCGGATGATGCCGCGAACATCTTTTCCGTAGGAACCTGCCTCGGAGCGGAAGCAGGGAGTGTAGGCGGTGAGCGAGCGCGTGAGGTCGGCTTCGTCGAGAACCTCGTCGCGGTAGAGATTGGTGACGGGGACCTCGGCAGTCGGGATGAGCCAGTGGTCGTTGTCCCGATATGCGCCCGGCTCGTAGCCCTGCTCATCGGCGCAGCGAAAGAGGTCTTCGGCGAATTTCGGCAACTGGCCCGTCCCAAAGAGCGATTTGCTGTTCACCATGAAGGGGGGCAGGACTTCGGTGTATCCGTGCTCGCGGGTGTGGATGTCGAGCATGAAGCTGATGAGCGCGCGCTCCAGCCGCGCGCCCGCGCCAAAGTAAACGGCAAACCGCGCGCCCGAGAGCTTGGCCGCGCGTTCGAAGTCGAGAATGCCGAGTTGCTCGCCGAGCTCCCAGTGCGGCTTCGCGGCGAAGTCTAATTTGGGCTGTTCGCCCCAGCGCTTGATCTCGACGTTTTCTTTTTCGCTCGCGCCTACGGGAACATCGGACAGGGGAATGTTGGGGATGCGGGCGAGAATGGCGCGCATCTTCGCCTCAATTGCATCCACGCTCTGCTGATCGGCGTCGATTGTTGCCTTGACTGCTCGAACTTCCTCCATCCACTTGGACGTATCGAGACCTTCATTCCCCAAGGCAGTGGTTAAGGGATGTTGCTTCCCGTAAACCTCTCGGAACTTCTCCAAGCCGACACGTTTTAATAAGGCTATTCTCTCGCTCAACTCGTTTCGGGTCGCTTTGAGCTGTTCTAAGTTCGTGATGCGCTCGCGCCGGTTCTGGTCCAGCGCGCGAAAATCTCCCAGCAACTCCGCCGGATCTTGCCCACGGTCGCGAAGCTTCGCCTCCACCAGCTCCAGATTGGAGCGCACAAATGCTAAATCGAGCATAGATATTCAGATTACTAGAACAGAGATCAGGGCATAGGGTTGAGGGCTCAGGCTACTGACCTATTGCCTAACCCCTCGCCAATCCTGCGATACTAACGACATGCAGAAGCTCAAACGGTACGCCGCCCTCGTCGTCGTTTGCACGCTCACGCTTCTCACTGTTCCCTCGGCGCGCGCATCGGCTTATGACGGCCACCCCAAGCTGATTGTGATTGTGGTCCTCGACCAGTTTCGCGCCGACTTTCTTGAACGCTACCGCGCCGATTTTAAGGGCCGCGGGTTCGCTCTGTTTCTCGACTATGGGGCGTGGTTTCCGGACTGCTACTACGACTACGCGAACACGAAGACCGCGCCCGGCCATGCCGCCATCGGAACCGGGGCCTACACGGACGGCAACGGCATTGGCGGCAACTCCTGGTGGGACCTCGCGCGTGATGACAAGCGTCCGGTTACGGCTGTGGAAGATGAGCGCTACTCGCTGGTTGGTCTGTCCGCCGGGGAGAAGAACGCTCCGGGGGCCTCTCCACGCAACCTGCTGGCTTCTACCATCGGCGACCAACTGCGGCTCGCAACCGGGGGCCAGTCGCAGGTCTGGGGAGTGTCTCTCAAAGACCGCGCCGCCATTCTTGCCACCGGAGCGACCGCGAACGGGGCCTTCTGGATTGATCCCGTCTCGGGGCGGTTCATCACGTCGACTTATTACATGACGCAGCTTCCCGGCTGGGCTGAGAGCTTTGACGACAGCGGAAGGATCGCGCAGGCCGAGCAGGAGGCCAATGCCATCGGCACCAAGGACTTCTTTGAGGACGTAGGCTCCACGACCGCCGCCGTGGGCTATGAATTTGATTTTGCCGAGGCACTGATTACGGGTGAATCGCTGGGCACGCGCTCCACGCCCGATCTGCTGGTCGTAAGCATCTCGCCGACGGACATTCTGGGGCATCGCGTGGGGCCGGACTCGCCGGAGCAGCACGCCATGATCGATGCGGTGGATGCGAACCTGGACGTCTTCTTCACGTGGCTGGACAAGAACATTCCCGGCGGACTCGGCAACGTGTGGATCGCGCTGACCGCCGATCATGGCGTCGCGCCGCTGCCCTCGACCGCGTCCGCGCTTGGGTTGAACGCGGCCCGCATCAACATGAAGAAGCTGACGGATGATGTGAACTACGCCATCAATATGAGGTTCTCGCCGGGGGAGAAGATTCCGTATCTGCTGCCCGACGAGTCGCTGTCTTATCTTGAACTGAATCCGCCCTCGTTCACTCGCGCCGGAATCAATGAGCCGGAGGCTGAAGCCGCTGTGCAGAATGCGCTGCCGGCGGCGTTTGCCGATCTTGCCAAAGAAGCCAGCAAGCAAGCGAAGCCGAACCCGCCGCAATCCGCGCAGCCGAACCAGACTACCCAGGCTGAGCGGAATCCCACGACTCCGCCGAACCAATCGCTTCCCGTGAACCCCACGCCGAAGCCGGGGCAGACCAGTCAGCCCGCGCAGAACCCTGCGACTCCTGCGAACCAAACGCCGCCGACAACTTCCGCAACACAGACGGCTCAGACTAAGCAGGAGCCAACGGCGAATCAGACAATTCCTGCGAACCCGGCCACTGAGTCGGCGCCACCCGCCGCGCCGTCTCCGGTGCCCGCTGTTAAAGCGCCGCCGGTGCCTGAGCTATTTCGCAGCTATACGCGGGTGCAGTTGGCGACGGGGCCGCTGCCGGACACGCAATTCGGCAAGATCCTGGCGCACAGCTACTCGCCCAACGGAGGCTGGTACGTGATGGTAATTCCGGACGCGTTCCAGATGCAGGGGCACGAGTCGGGGACGACCCACTTCACGCCTTACTCCTATGATCGCCACGTGCCGCTCGCGTTTTACGGAGCGCCCTTCGCGCCGGGAATGTATCGCGGACGCGTGGAGCCGGTGGACATAGCGGCGACCTTCGCCTCGCTACTGGGGGTGAATCAGCCCTCGGCATCGGTGGGGCAGATTCTGACGCAGGCGCTGAAGCCGGAGTCGAAAGTTGTTTATCCCAAGCCGCCGACGGCGAAGCATCACCGGAGGGTCCGGCGTCACGGCGCGAAGAAGCGCGCGCCGAAGCCCGCTCCTAAACCAGCCACAGGGAAAAAGCCATGAAGCCGGACATGCGGGTGCAGTTCGCGGGAATCGAGTTTGAGAACCCCGTGCTTGCCGCAAGCGGGACCTTCGGCTACGGAGTCGAGTTCGAGGACATTGTGTCGCTCGAAAAGATTGGCGGCTTCGTGACGAAGGGCATTTCGCGCGAGCCGATGGCCGGCAATCAGGCCCCGCGCATCATTGAAACAGCCGCCGGAATGATGAACGCCATCGGTCTCCAGAACATCGGCGTCGAGGCTTTCCTTGGGAAGAAGTTGCCCGCGCTGCGCAAGTATCCGAAGTGCGCCGTGATTGTGAATGTCTTCGGGACGCACGTCAGGGACTACTTGGATGTGATTCAACGGCTCAATGAGGCGGAAGGGATTGCCGCGTATGAGCTGAACGCATCGTGCCCGAATACTGATCATGGCGGCATGACATTCGGCACTGATCCCATTGCTCTGGATGAGTTGGTGGCGCGCGCGAAGAAGGTCGCCGCGCGGCCCCTGATCGTGAAGCTTTCGCCTAATGTGACCTCCATCCCCACCATGGCTAAATGCGCGGAGTCGGCGGGGGCGGACGCACTTTCGCTGGTCAACACCTTCGTCGCGCTTTCGATTGATGTGGAGACCCGCAGGCCACGCATCGCGAATGTGACCGCCGGACTTTCTGGGCCGGCGATCAAGCCCATTGCCGTGAGGATGGTGTGGGAGGCCGCGCGCTCGGTCGGCATTCCGGTCATCGGATTGGGTGGCATTACTACGCCCGAAGACGCGGTGGAATTTCTGCTCGCGGGGGCCACGGCCGTTCAGGTGGGCACCGCCAGCTTTGCTGATCCGCGCGCTGTGGAGCGCATCGCGAAGGGCCTTGAAGCCTGGTGCCAGCGTCACCACGTGGACCGCGTCGCCGACTTGATTGGGACTCTGGATTGCTCAAAGCCCGAATAATAAGCATGGCTCCGGTATCATGCCGCCATGCCCCAAACCACCTGCTGCATTGTCGGCGGAGGCCCCGCCGGAATCATGACGGGCTATCTGCTGGCCCGCTCCGGCGTGCGCGTCACGGTGCTCGAAAAGCACAAGGACTTCTTTCGGGACTTCCGCGGAGACACGGTCCATCCCTCGACGCTCCAGCTCTTCGACGAACTCGGTCTGCTGGAGGAGTTCCTGAAGATTCAGCATCAGGAGATGGCTACGGTCGGGGCGCGCTTTGGGGAGTACTCCTTCACGGTCGGTGATTTCCGACACCTTCCGACACGGTGCAAGTTCATCGCACTGATGCCGCAGTGGGACCTGCTGAATTTTCTCGCCGAGCGGGGACGGCAATTTCCCAGTTTCGACCTGCGCATGGAGCACGAAGCCACCGGCCTGCTGACCGCTGATGGTCGCGTGACGGGAGTCGCGGTCCAGACCCCTTCCGGCCGTGTCCAGATCACCGCCGATCTGGTCATCGGCTGCGATGGACGCCACTCCGTTATCCGTCAGGCCGCTGGTATGCGGGTGAATGAGTTGGGCGTGCCGATTGACGTGCTCTGGTTCCGCATCAGCCGCAAGGCGACCGATCCGGAATCCGCGCTGGGCAACGTGAACTACGGCAAGGTACTGATCCTGATCAATCGCGGCGAGTACTTCCAGTCCGGTCTGATTATCCGGAAAGGCTCCTTTGATCAGCTTCGGCAAAACGGTCTGGAAGATTTCCGGGGCGACATTGCCCGCATTGCGCCATTCCTCGCGGACCGCGGTTGCGAGCTAAACGATTGGGACCAGATTAAGCTGCTCACGGTCCAGATCAACCGGCTGGAGCGGTGGCACCAATTGGGGCTGCTCTGCATCGGCGACGCGGCCCACGCCATGTCGCCCGCCGGAGGCGTGGGCATCAATCTCGCCGTGCAGGACGCGGTTGCCGCCGCCAACCTGCTGGCGCGTCCGCTGCGCGAAAGGATCGTGACCGAAGATCTGCTAGCGCGGGTGCAGGAACGGCGGGAGTTCCCGGCACGCGTGACGCAGCGACTGCAAACGTTCGCTCACAGGGGAATCGCGAAGATTTTTGAGAATCCCGGCCCGGCGAAGGCACCATGGCAGTTACGGGCGGTGGTGAACACGCCGGGATTTAAAAGGCTGCTGGTGCGCGCTGTCGGCCTCGGCGTCCGGCCTGAACATATCAGGCCCAAACCTGAGTAGCAGTTGGCGTGAGTCTCAGGCGGCGTTACGAGGAGACGATCCCGGCCCGTTGTGGAGATGGCTTTGCAGCGACCGGGCCTGAGTGAGGGCGATGTCCGCAAGATAAACAGGGACCGGCGTGGCCACGGCCACCATTACCCATGCGACCAGCGAGACGAGCAAGCCGAACATGGCTCCCATCTGGAGCGAGAGCGCAACCTTGCGCCCGTCGAGGTGCATCACCAACACCCAGTCGCGCAAGGGCGAGATGTGGTGGATGACGGCAATGGCCAGCAGAAAAGCAAAGATGGAAAGGCTGCTGAGGGTGATGAGCGCAACATCAATCATGCGATGCAGATGCTGCCGCTTCTGGCAGTAATCGCAGGTGCGCAGATGTTCCTCGTAGTCGGTGCGCATTTCCGGGGCGATTCCGGAAATGTCATAGCGCCAGCTCGAAAGAATGTCGCCTACGACTTGGTCGGTGCACATAGCCATAGAAAAACGAGGAAGGCTCCTCCACTATAAATCAGGGCGGCCCGGAAGCTTACAACAGAATCGATTCCAGAGGCCGGTCCTGCGCTGCCAGCAGCAACTTGTTGGCCAGCAGGGTTGTTCGCTCCCGCAGCGCGTACTCGGCGGAGACCCTTGCCAGCTCCGGCAGGTTGTTGCTTTCCGACAGGTGCGCCAGCACAATATAGGCCGCGCCGCCGTCGTACTCGCTTTCCAGAAACTCCGCCGCCGCCAGGTTTGACAGGTGGCCCACGCGCGACATCACCCTTTGTTTGACGCTCCAGGGATACGGCCCGTCACGCAGCATGTCCAGATCGTGGTTCGACTCCAGCATCAAAACGTCACATTTTTTGAGATGCCGTTTCGCATTTTCAGGCATATAGCCGAGGTCGGTGGCAATCGCGATGCGCAGGCCATCCGCTTCAAAAACAAAGCCGACCGGGTCGGCGGCGTCGTGAGGTATGGTGAAGGGGGTCACGGCGATGTCTCCCACGCAAAAGGCTGAGCCGGAGCAGAAATACTCGATGGACGGGAGCGCGCAGGGGTCTTTTTCGGGCTTCGCCTCGCTGACCGCCGGTCGCTGATCGCTTGAATGGTCTCCGGCCCCTGGCCCCTGGTTCCTGTCTTCCTGATCGCTGATTGCGGATCGCTGATCGCTGTTCTTGCGAGCCTCCAGCCAGTCGGCATAGGTGACGCGCTTCTGCGGCGTCATCCAGCGGACCCAGGCGCGGTGCGTCGGCTCGGTGAAGTAGACGGGAACGCCGAGCTTGCGGGCAGTGACGGCCAACCCCTGCACGTGGTCCTGATGCTCATGGGTAATGAGGATGGCGTCGAGGGTGCGGGGGTCTTCTCCGGCGGCGGCCATACGCTTGAAAATCTCGCGGCAGGAGAGGCCGGCGTCGACCAAGATGCGCGTCCGAGAAGAAGAGAGGACTGTGCAGTTGCCCTTGGAACCGCTGGCCAGCACCGTCATCTTCACCATAGGAATGAGGATACGCCGGATGGGTGTGGAAGAGGCGGGCGATTCACTGCGCTCGACTGCCAAGGTGACCAATAGGGATAACAAAGATGCAGTCAGCGCACTTTGCGGCGCAAGCGGGTCAGCATTCAGCAGTTTCAACTCACGGAAGTACCACCTAGCTGTAGCTATAGAACCCGCGGCCGCTTTTGCGACCGAGCCAGCCAGCGTCGACCATTTTGATGAGCAGCGGGCAGGGGCGGTACTTGGGGTCGCCGAGTCCATCGTGGAGCACCCGCATGATGTCCAGGCAGACGTCGAGGCCGATGAAGTCGGCCAGCGTGAGCGGCCCCATGGGGTGGGCCATGCCGAGCTTGAAAACCTCGTCAACGGCATCGGCAGTGGCGACGCCTTCCATGACGGCATACATCGCCTCATTGAGCAGCGGCATGAGGACGCGGTTGGAAACGAATCCCGGCGCGTCGTTGACCTCGACGGGGGTCTTGCCCAGCCGCTCGGTGAGCGCCTTCACGGTGTCGTAAGTCTGTTGTGATGTGGCGAGCCCTCGGATGACCTCGACGAGTTTCATGACCGGGACGGGATTGAAGAAGTGCATGCCGATGACGTGGTCGGGACGGCGTGTCTGCGCGGCCAGCTTGGTGATCGAAATAGAGGATGTGTTGGAGGCCAGGATCACGGCTTCGGGCAGGATCGCGTCCAGTTCGGAGAAGATCGCCTGCTTGACCTCGAATCGCTCCGTTGCCGCTTCAATGACAAAGTCGCAATCCATCAGGGCGGTCCGCTCCAGCGTGCCGGAGATGCGGGCGAGGGCGGCGTCCATTTCCGGCTGGGTGAGCTTGGACTTGGCGACCTCGCGGGCCATGTTCTTGCGGATCGTGTCGAGTCCACGGTCGAGAAAGCGCTGCTCCACCTCGCAGAGGCGAACCTTGATTCCGCTGCGCGCAATGACATGCGCGATGCCATTGCCCATGGTTCCCGCGCCCACGACGCCCACCGTCTGAATGTCGGCCATGCTGGTCTCCCTTGAAACAGGAAAGTGTAACAGGCATAAGTATGGGCTGGTCGCAGGGGAGCGGTAGGTGTCCCAAACGGCCAGCCCATTGGACCCTGAAACGGGTCAAGGTGATATTCTGAGTGTACGCCCGTGAGCGGGCGAGTCAAGAGATTTCCGGGGCCTGAATGGGAGTGGTAGCGGACGACGTTCAATAGCGTGAACCGTTCTTTTTTCAGGAGCTAAGGAGACGCGGGAAGCAGTGTCTTCCGCCGGATTGACAGCCGAATTTCCGCTCTGTTACAAACAATCGTCCGCAAAGCAAACCAAGTAATTCCGCGCTAATTAACGGCAAACCCATGGCAGACGATCTGCTGCGCCAAATCGGTGATCTTGTGCTCGGCTCCGTGCCGACGATGATCATTTTCCTCGTACTGGTCATTGCGTATCGCTACATCCTTTATGGGTCGCTGGTGAAGACGCTGTCTGACCGGCGCGAGCGGACCACGGGCGCCATTGAAGCGGCCAATGCGGCGATTGCCGAGGCCGACGCCCGAACCCAGGAGTATGAGGCGAAGCTGAGGGCGGCGCGGGGGGAAATCTTCCACCACCGCGAGCAACGACTGCAGCAGTGGACGGCGGAGAAAGACAGGGCGCTGGCTTCGGCGCGACTTGCGGCGCAGGAGCGCGTGGCGCAGGCGAAGGCCGGCATTGAGGCGGAAGCGGCCTCAGCCCGCCAACACATTGAAAAGGCCGCTGGCCTGCTCGCCGCGCAGGTGCTTCAGGCCGTACTTCCAGCGCGTGTTGAGGAGGTTCGTTGAAGCGTCTCCCCCAACTCCTCCTAATATTGGCGCTGCTGTTCGGAATGACCGCTCCGGTTCCGCGGATGCAGGCGCAGGCGACCTCGGCTTCGCAGCAGACCACGAAATCCGCGCTGCCGCCCAGGGCGGAAAAGGTCGATGCGCCGGAGTCGAACGCGGAGTTGGAAGCATTTCGCCATTCGCCTGCCGTGCAGGGCATCGCCCATCGCTTTGGGATTGACACGGAACTCGCGGCCAAGATATTTGAGGACCTGAACTCGGTCATCATGATCGGCGCGATCTTGTGGCTGGTCTTCCGCTTTATTCCCAATATGTATCGCAAGCGCTCCGAGACTCTGGACAAGCAGATTTTCGATGCGACCATGGCGACTTCGCGCGCCAAAGAACGGCTGGCGGTGGTGGAGGAGCGGCTTTCGAAACTGGATGTTGAGGTTGCGTCGATTCGCGAACAGAGTGAGCGAGACAGCGCGGAGGACGAACGGCGCGTGCATGAGTCGCTGGAAACCGAGAGGCAGCGGCTAATGGCTTCGGTGGAGCAGGAGATTGAGTCCGCCGGCGCGAGCGCGCGCCGCGACCTGAGAAATTACGCGGCCAGCCTGGCCGTTGAGCGCGCCGTGTCGCAAATCCATTTGACCGAGGACGAAGACCGGGCCATGGTTCGCGCTTTTGGGCAGGGAACTCATTCCGGCGGCAACGGGGAGCGCAACTGATGGCCGTTTTTACCGCGCGATACGCGAGCGCCCTTGCCGATGTGGTTTTTGAGCAGCATCTTGACCCGAAGGCCGTGCAGAGCCAATTGAATGACTTTGCCGCCGCATGGCGCGAGAGCGAGGGGCTGCGGGAAGTTTTTCTGGATCCGTCGTTTCCCGCCGCGCGCAAGGTCGCGATTCTGGACAAGCTGAATGAGCGGCTGGAGATGTCGCCGCAAGTACGGAACTTTGTTGCGGTCCTCATCAACCATGACCGCATGGAAGCTTTTGAGGAGATTCTGAGCGAGTTCCACCATGAAATGAACGTGCGGCAGAACATAGCCGAAGTGGTGGTGACCTCCGCCCGCAAGCTGGATGAGGGCGAACGTAAGTCGCTGGAGGACAAGGCCGCCCGGATGACAAGCAGCGCCATCAGCGCAAAATTTTGCGAAGACCCCTCACTGATCGGCGGCGTCATCCTAAAGGTAGGGAGTACCGTCTACGACGACTCCGTGCGCGGGCGCCTGACCCGGCTGAAAGAATCGCTGGCGGTAAGTTGATCCTGAAAATTCACGGCAAGACAAGACAAACGCTACTCCAATCCATTACAAAGTGACTCATGGCGCAGATAAGAGCAGACGAAATCACCGAACTCCTGAAGGAGCAGATCGCAAACTACGACTCGAAGGTGCGGGTCGATGAGGTAGGGACCATCATCTCGCTCGGCGACGGCATTGCCCGCATTCATGGCCTGGACAAGGTGATGGCCGGCGAGCTGATCGAGTTTCCGCATGGCGTGGCGGGCCTTGCCATGAGCCTTGAGGAAGACCAGGTGGGATCGGTCATCATGGGCGAGTACTCGGAGTTGCGCGAGGGCGACCAGGTGCGCCGGACGGGGAAGATTCTGAGCGTTCCGGTGGGCGATGCCCTGATTGGGCGCGTGGTCAATTCGCTGGGCCAGGCCATCGACGACAAAGGCCCCATCGAGACGAGCGAGACGCTGCCGATTGAGCGGCTGGCTCCGGGCGTGATTGATCGCCAGCCGGTGCGTGAGCCGATGATGACCGGACTCAAGGCCATTGACTCCATGATTCCGATTGGGCGCGGGCAGCGCGAGCTGATAATCGGCGACCGCCAGACGGGGAAGACCGCCGTCGCGCTCGACACCATTATCAACAGCAAGGGCAAGGACCTGATTTGCGTGTACTGCGCGGTCGGCCAGAAGCGGTCGTCGGTGGCGCAGGTGGTGCAGACACTGGCTGAGCACGGCGCGATGGACTACACGATTGTGGTGGTCGCGTCGGCGTCGGAGCCTGCCCCGATGCTCTATCTTGCGCCATACGCCGCGACGGCGATGGCCGAGTATTTCCGAGATAACGGCAAACACGCGCTGATTGTGTATGACGATCTTTCGAAGCATGCCGTGGCGTATCGCGAGTTGTCACTGCTGCTGCGCCGCCCTCCGGGACGCGAGGCGTATCCGGGCGATGTGTTTTACCTGCACTCGCGGCTGCTGGAGCGCTCGGCGAAGTTGAGCAAGGAGAAAGGCTCCGGCTCGCTGACGGCGCTGCCCATTATTGAGACGCAGGCGGGCGACGTGTCGGCGTACATTCCGACCAACGTGATTTCGATTACCGACGGACAGATATTCCTCGAAACCGACCTGTTCAACTCCGGTGTGCGTCCGGCTGTGAACGTGGGACTTTCGGTGTCGCGCGTCGGGTTCTCGGCGGCCATCAAGGCCATTAAGCAGGTCGGCTCGACTCTGAAGCTGGACCTGGCGCAGTATCGCGACCTGGCCGCCTTCGCGCAGTTCGGCAGTGATCTGGACAAGGCCACGCAGGCGCAGTTAAATCGCGGCCAGCGGCTGACGGAATTGCTGAAGCAGCCGCAGTTCCATCCGCTTCCGGCGGAAAAGCAAGTCATAATTCTGTACGCCGGAACGCAGGGCTTTCTCGATGATGTGAAGGTGGCGGAGATTCGCGCCTTTGAGGATGGGCTTTACAAGTATCTGGACTCGGCGCAGACCGGCTTGCTGAACGACATCGCCACCAAGAAGGCGCTGGACGATCAGCTTAAGCAGCGCATTGGCAACGCGCTAGATGAGTACAAGGCCAACTTCCTCTCCGGCCATGAAGACGCGAAGATCAAGGAGCCGGCGGAGAAGGCGGAGTCTGAGCCTGAGCAGCCGCAGGAAACCGAGGAGCGGGTCCCGGCGGGAGCGGCGAAGTAGCTGCATGGCGAACGTCCTCGATCTACGGCGGCGCATCCGCAGCGTGAAGAACACGCGGCAGATTACCAAGGCCATGAAGATGGTCTCGGCAGCCAAGCTGCGCCGCGCGCAGGAGCGGGCGCTGTCGTCGCGCCCCTATTCGGCCATGCTGGCGAGCGTCATTACTTCGCTCAAGCGTCGCACCGAGCTTATCGATCCGCGTACCGGCGAGCTGCGCCATCCGCTGCTGAAAACGCGCGAGGAAAAGCATGTTCTGGTCATCGTGATCTCGGGAGACAAGGGTTTCGCCGGGGCCTTCAACTCCAACATCATCAAGGCCGCGGTCAACTTTCTGGACAAGAACCCCGAGAAGCAGGTTGACATTGAAACGGTCGGGCGCAAGGGCCGCGACCTTTTCCGCCGCCGCTATCCCGCCGCGCAGTTCGCGGAGCCAGGGAAAGCCGAGGCCCAGCCCAATCCGGAAGACCCTGAGAAGAAATCCACGCCGCGCCGCGAGCGCCAGCAACGCGCCTCGCGCATTGAGGTCACGGGAGACCACCCGGACCTTTTCGGAAAGCTCAGCTATGATCTTGTCCGCGAACTGGGGGCCGAGGTGGTGGCCCGCTACGAGCACGAGGAGATTGACGCCGCCTACCTCATCTACAACGAATTCAAGTCGGTCATTCAGCAGCGGGTGGTGGTCGAGCGCGTCCTGCCTATCATCAAGTTCGGTCAGTACGATGTGTCGGCCCTGCGCGAAATGAGCGCCGAGGAGCGAACGCACGCCGCGCACGCCGCCATGTCCGCCGGAGTGACGGTTGAGCCGGGCGAGGCCGAAGCTGACATCAAGGAATTCGAGGACGAAGCCAAGAAGTTCGGCACCTCCGGCGTGGACTACATTTACGAGCAGACGGCGCGTGAAATTTTTGATGCCGTGCTGCCGCGCTACATCACGTCGCAGCTTTACCACGCCATGCTGGAGTCGGTGGCCGCCGAGCACGCCGCGCGCATGACCGCGATGGACGCGGCCACCAACAACGCTTCGGAGATGATCGACCGCCTCACGCTGACGATGAACCGCGTCCGGCAGGCGGCGATTACGAAGGAAATTATTGAGATCGTCAGCGGAGCCGCGGCGATTTGAGTTTTTGAGAAGACAAACTTATGGCAGAGAACATCGGCAAAGTCATTAAAGTCTCCGGCCCGGCCGTGGACGTGCAGTTTGAAGAATCGAA
>JAICYR010000130.1 GCA_025934135.1 Acidobacteriaceae bacterium
CGACAAAGCGGCGCATATGGCTCCCGCCAGAGAACGCTCTCCAGTTCCATCAACATGCGGAAACCTGTAAATTTGCGGGGAATACGAACGGTACTGCCGGGTCGTATCTAGTAAGCTGTTGATTTTAATGATAGATGGCGGAGAGACAGGGATTCGAACCCTGGATGCCCTTTCGAGCATACACGCTTTCCAAGCGTGCGCCTTCAGCCACTCGGCCATCTCTCCACGCCTTTAAGTTGACTTTACCATAGGGCCACGGGGCGATTGAGGCCGGGCTATGAGGCGTCGCCGATGCGGCCTTCTGTCCAGGCTTCGAGCTGGTCAATGGGGAGCCGGATGCCCACGTAGAACGAGCTGAAGTCGGCGTAGAGGGAACTGGCCTCATCGAAGCGCATCTCGTAGATGAGCTGCTTGAAGACGACAGGATCGTCGGCGAAGAGATCGACACCCCACTCCCAGTCGTCGAGTCCGATGGACCCGCTGATGATCTGTCGAACGCGGTCGCCGTAGCGGCGGCCGATCATCCCGTGGTCGTGCATGAGTTGCTGGCGCTGGTCGAGAGGCAGCGCGTACCAGTTCTGTTTCCCGGTGCGCAGGCGATCCATGGGATAAAAGCAGATGTGCTTTGCGGCCGGGATGGAAGGGAAGAGGCGCTGAGCCATGGCTTCCCGCTGGCGGTCGAGGACCTTCTCGATGGCGGCGTTCCACTCGGGCGAGTGCTGCTCGAGTCCCTGTTCGGCGAGCGAGGCGTAGGTCTTGCGGGAGGACTCGTAGAGGCTGAGTTCGACGATGGAGAGGTAGGAGAACTTTGGTCTGAGAAAGCTATGGAAGGCGGTCTGGGCGAGGGCAAGTTCGATACGGTTGAGGTCTTCGACCGAGTCGCGGAAGTGGACCAGCATGAGGTCGCCCTTGTGTCCCAGGACGGAGTAGAGGGCGGACTGGACGGTTTTGGGCTGGTCGCCTTCGGACTGCTTGCCGGGTTCGAGTTCGCGGAGGGCGGCGGTGGCTTCTTCGAGGATGCGGTGGCGGTCGGGCGAGCCGCGCCAAGCCTTCCAATCGAATTCAAAAACCTGGTGGAGGACGGAGGCGCCTTCGATGGTCAGCGGGACGGGCGAGATGTCGGTCAAGTGGTCCTCCTAAAACGTGATCAAATTCTTCCCGCTTTCCTTTGTGTTCTATGGTTTAGAGGCTGGTTCCGCCTGTACTTCCGACAAAACAAAGGACTTAGCTGTAAGTCAGCCTTTATCAAATACTTGCGCCAAGAGAGAAAAGCTTCAGGGGCTAAAGCCCTCGCTCATTCTGAACAATTTGCGGCACGGCTAAAGCCGTGCCCTGTTACGAAAATGCCCTCTATATCCAGTATAGCTTTTGGAAATAATTCACATGCATTTTGGGCGAGAGAATTTGCGCTTTGGATTGAGGGGTTTACGAAATCTTTTGGGTCGGAGGGGTTGACAGATAGCGGACTGCGCTCAGGATACGCGCGTGAGCTACTGCGGGGGTTGCCGCTACCGAAGCAAAACCACAGATTCTTCGACTTCGTCCGCTTCGCGGACTTCGCTCAGAATGACATCGGGGCGAGGGCTGATCAGCCTTGGGTTTTCAGAAATGACTTTCCCCAGTTTTCGCTGAGATCGATCCACGTCGGATTTTGAGTCTCGATGAGTGCAATTTTTTTTGCACGACGCCAACGTTTCAGCTGCTTCTCGCGCGAGATGGCGGCGCTGGCGGATGTATTGCGCTCGAGCTAGACCAGGCGATTGCAGTTGTACTTTCCTGTGAAGCTTCCGATTTGAGGGTTCTTGTGCTGGTTGATGCGGCGTTTGATGTTGCCGGTCACACCAACGTAGAGAACATGCGTGCGGCTGGCCACGATGTATGTGTAGTAGCAGCGATCCTGCATGGAGAAGAGGGTAACGAGAGGATGTGGTATTGTCCTGATGCCGAAGGTAATGGGGATTGGATGGAAACCGCAAATTCTTCGACTGCGTCCGCTGACCACCCCGGCAAGCGAAGACCCGCTTGCCGGGACCCCGGATCGCGGACTCCGCTCAGAATGACGTCGTGTTGTGGGGGAATTTGTTAATGATTCATGAGGCGGCGGGCGTGGCGGGCGATCTGGGTTTCTTCGTCGCTGGGGAGGGGGAGGATTTTTGTGCCGGGGCCTTCCTGGCCGGGGCGGATGCCGAGAAATTCGAGTCCCTCGCAGACCAGGCGGCGGACGAAGCTGCTGTGTTGGCCGATGCCTCCGGTGAAGATGAGGAGGTCGATCCCGCCGAGTTCGGCGGCATAGGCTCCGATGAATTTTCGGATCGCGGATGTGAAGACGTGGATGGCGAGAGCGGCGTTTTTGTCTCCGGATTCCATGGCGGCCTGGAGGCGGCGCATGTCGGATTCTCCTCCGGAGAGGGCGGCAAGGCCGGACTGGCGGTTGAGGATGGTCTCAAGAGCGTCGGCATCGAGGCGGTTGTTGCGCATGAGAAAAATGAGGACGCCCGGGTCGAGGTCTCCGGTGCGCGTGGACATCGGGATGCCGCCGGTGGGGGTGAGTCCCATGCTGGTGTCGATGGAGCGGCCGTTGAGGATGGCGGCGAGGCTGGCTCCGTTGCCGAGATGCGCGCAGACGATGCGCGACGGAGTTTGCGGGCCGAGGCGGTGGAGGACGGATTCGTAAGAGAGTCCGTGGAAGCCGTAGCGCTGAACGCCTTCGCGGTAGAACTGATCGGGGATGGCGTAGCGGGCGGAGGTGTCCGGCATAGTGGCGTGGAAGGCGGTATCGAAGCAGGCGAATTGCTGCGCGCGTGGCAGGAGGGATTCGGTTTCGCGGATGAGCGCGAGGGATGCGGGAATGTGCAGCGGAGCGAAATGGAGCGCGGCTTCGAGCGCGGTGATGACCTCGGGCGTGATGCGCTGATGCTGGCGGAGGTGCGGGCCTCCGTGAACAACGCGATGTCCGACGGCGACGGGCGCGGGTACGCCGGACTTGGCGAGCGCATCGAGGATAGCTTTGAGCGCGGCGGGCTGCGTGGTGGAGGCGCAGGGTTCGTTGAGGACGGAGTTGCCGACGGCGTCGGTGATGGAGAGGCGTCCGTCGGGGCGGCCTATGTTTTCCGCTTCGCCCTGGTAGAGGGCGGATTCGTCGCCGTCGCGCTGGGAGAAGAGTCCGAACTTGAGGGAAGAGGAGCCGCTGTTGACGGCGAGGATGAGAGCGTCTTTCAAAACTATCCCTCAGGGGCTAAAGCCCCTTTTCTTTTTCGAGCGCTTTCGGCACGGCTAAAGCCGTGCCCTGATACGAAGCGGATTCTATCCCACCCTTGCGCAACAGCGGCGCAAGGATGGGGCACCCAGATTTCGTTACTCCTTCAGCTTTCCTCCCATGTCTCTGCGAGACATGGGGCACCCGCCACTGTTTGAAAGTTGTGTCCCCCACTCAAGAATGGGCCACCCACAAACCGCAGATCCTTCGACTTCGCAAATCGCGAAACGCGATCTGCTTCGCTCAGGATGACATCACGTTTAGTTGAAATTTTCGTGAGGTGGGCTGTCATAATGGCCATTTCCAATCGCGGATTTCGGGTTTGTCGATGCCGTTGGTGTGGGCGTAGTTGACGCTGTCGATGATCTGCTCCTTGAGCCATTCTTTGACGTGCGCTCCGACCTGGTGGAGGCGGGGCACGCGGTCAATGACATCAATGGCGAGGTTGAAGCGGTCGATCTGGTTTTCTATGGCCAGTTCCAGCGGCGTGTTGATGTTGCCCTTCTCTTTGTATCCGCGGACGTGGATGTTGTCGTGATTCGTGCGGCGGTAGGTGAGTTTGTGGATGAGCGAGGCGTAGGCGTGGAAGTTGAAGATGACGTGCTTGTCGCGGGTGAAGAGCGAGTCGAAGTCGCGGTCGCTTAGTCCGTGGGGATGTTCGGTGTTGGGCTGCAGGCGGTAGAGATCGACGACATTGATGAAGCGAATGCGGAGGTCGGGGAAGCGGTCGCGGAGGATTGCGGTGGCGGCCAGGGCCTCCTGTGTGGGGATGTCTCCGGCGCAGGCCATGACGACGTCGGGCTCATGACCGGCGTCGGTGCTGGCCCAGTCCCAGATGCCGATGCCCTTGGTGCAGTGGTCGATGGCGGCCTTCATGTCGAGGTATTGGAGGTGCGGCTGCTTGTCAGCCACGATGACGTTGACGTAATCGGTGCTGCGCAGGCAGTGGTCGGTGACGCTGAGCAGGCAGTTGGCGTCCGGCGGGAGATAGATGCGGACGACGCCCGCGCCCTTGTTGGTTACGATGTCGAGGAAGCCGGGGTCCTGATGAGTGAATCCATTGTGGTCCTGACGCCAGACGAGAGAGGTGATGAGGAGATTGAGCGAGGAAATGGGCGCGCGCCAGGCGATTTCCTTTTTGGAGGCTTCGAGCCACTTGGCGTACTGGTTGAACATGGAATCGATGACGTGAATGAAGGACTCGTAGCTGGAAAGCAGGCCATGGCGTCCGGTAAGGAGATAGCCTTCGAGCCAGCCTTCGAGGGTGTGCTCGCTGAGCATTTCCATGACGCGGCCATCGCAGGAAAGCTCACCTCCGTCGGAGTCTTCGGGCTTATAGGCTGCGAGCCAGGTTTTTTTGCTGGCCTCGTAGATGGCCTGGAGTTTGTTGGAGGCGGTTTCATCGGGGCCGAAGACGCGGAAGCTGGTCATGTTGCGGCGCATGACTTCGGCGAGGAAATGGGCGAGGACATCAGTGGGCGGGGCAAAGGTTGTGCCGGGCTTTTTGACCTTAACGGCGTAGTCACAGAAATTGGGCAGCGCGAGCGGCTTGCGTAAGAGGCCGCCGTTGGCGTGTGGGTTGGCGCTCATGCGGCGCTTGCCTTGGGGGGCGATGGCCTTGAGCTTGTCGACGGGCGCACCCTGTTTGTCGAACAACTCGCCGGGTTTGTAGGAACTGAGCCACTTTTCAAGCTGCTTGAGGTGGGCAGGATTGTCGCGCACATTGGGGAGCGGGACCTGGTGAGCGCGCCAGAAGTCTTCGACTTTGTGGCCGTCCACTTCTTTGGGGCCAGTCCAGCCTTTGGGGGAGCGCAGGACGATCATGGGCCAGCGGGGATAATGGCCGCATTTTCCGGCGGCGCGGGCTTTTTTCTGGATGGCACGGATTTCGGCGATGCATTGGTCGAGGGTGGCGGCCATCTGCTGGTGCATCTTGCGCGGATCGTCACCTTCGACAAAATATGGTGTGTATCCGTAGCCGCGGAAGAGGGCTTCGAGTTCCTCATGCGGGATGCGGGCGAGGACGGTGGGATTGGCGATTTTGTATCCGTTGAGGTGGAGGACGGGGAGGACGGCGCCGTCGCGAACGGGATCAATGAATTTATTGGAGTGCCATGAGGTGGCGAGCGGGCCGGTTTCGGCTTCGCCATCGCCGACGCAGACGGTGACGATGAGGTCGGGATTGTCGAAGGCCGCTCCGAAGCCATGGGAGAGGCTATAGCCGAGTTCTCCGCCTTCGTGGATGGACCCGGGAGTTTCGGGCGTGCAATGGCTGCCGACGCCTCCGGGAAAGGAGAATTCGCGGAAGAAGCGGCGCATGCCAGCCTCGTCCTGGCTCTTGGCGGGGTAGATTTCGGAATAGCTGCCGTCGAGGTAAGCGTTGGAGAGGGTGGCGGGCGCGCCATGTCCGGGGCCGGAGATGTAGATCATGTCGAGGTCATATTTCCGGATGACGCGATTGAGATGGACCCAGAGGAAGCTCTGGCCGGGGTCTGACCCCCAATGCCCGAGGAGGCGCTGCTTGATGTGTTCGGGGCGGAGCGGTTCGCGCAGGAGGGGATTGTCGTAGAGGTAGATCATTCCGGCGGAGAGGTAATTGGCGGCGCGCCACCAGGCGTTGAGCTGGTCGAGTTCGGAGGCGGAGAGAGGCTGCTTTTCCATTCGGATACCTCACTGCGTTGGATTTGTTATTGAGATGCGCGGCCCGGCCAGCGCAGTTCGTTCGGGAGAATTGCGCGACTGACCATTGTAGTTCCAGATGAGGTTGACTGCTGTTGTACGGACGGGCGGGTTTGAGGCGGCGATTGGGTACAATCATCGCAGTTTCCGGCGGAGGAAAAGCTTTTGCGGGTCAGGCGGTCGCTTGGGTTAGGGTTGGCGTTTGTGATGTGCGCGGCGGCTGGGGCGGCGGCCCAGGTCCGATACTCGGTCAATGGCCCGATAACGCTGCGGAACGGCGCGGGGTCGGAGACGTTCACGCTGACAAATGAGGGTACGGCGGCTGTTCCGCTGGCGCTGCGGCTGGGCGCGTTCGATGATGAGGCCACGCTGTCCGAGGTGGGGAGTGCAAAGGTGACGTTCGGGGGGGACGCGGGTGCTCCCATGCCGACGACGATTGGGCCGGGAGCAACGCTGCGGATTGCGGCAAATGTGAGCGGGATGAGCGGAGGCACCGTGGTGAGCGCTCCGTTATGGACCGGAAACGCGCAGTTGGGCCGGCTGGAAGTGGTGGAGATGGACGCGCCGCTGGATGTTCAGATCAGCGGCGACGGCGGGGCGGACGAGCCGCTGACGCTGAGCCGGGGCGACGATTCTGTTGTCAGACTCAAGAATGATGACGGAGAGGCGTATCCGCTGGACTGGGCTTTTCAGGTTGACGGCACGACGGTGCAGAGCGGGGAACTGCAACTTGCGGCGCACGGCGTGTCGGGAATTACGCTGACGCCGACGGACGATCTTTATTCATGGCGGGACGGGCTGCGGCCATCGCACAAGACGGGGCTGCTGCTGCTGTCACTGCATGGGCCTCCGGAGGTGGCGCACGAGCTGCTGCCGGCAAAGACTCTGCGGGTGAATCTGGTGATGCAGAAGCTGACGCCATCGGTGACGAACCTGTGGTCGCATCTGCTGGTGGCGCTGTTGCTGTTGCTGGGCGGGCTGTTGTCACTGGCGGGAAATTCGGCGCTGCCGAATGCGATGCGGAAATTGAATCTGCGGCGGCAGATGAATGAAGTCGGCGACCGCATCAACAATTTGAGCAAACGGGTGGATGCGTACCTGCGAGCGCAACTGAAGATGGAGCACAAGCGGGTGGATCTGCTTCTGAAACAGTCGCGGGCGCCTTCTCCGGCGTCGGTAGAGCGGCTGGATGCGGCCTCGGCTGGGATTGAGCGTCTGCGGCGGAGATTGAAGACGGCGGAACGGCTGGACGAGCTGCGGAGGAGGCTGGATGAGACTTCGGTAACGGCGCCTCCGTCGGTGACCGACGATATTGAGATCAAGTTGCAGGCGGCGGCCACGCAATTGCAGTCCTTCGCGCTGACAGAGGAAGAGGCGAATGCGGCGGGACGCTTGCTGGATGCAGCGGAGACTTCGCTGACGATGACCGCCGACACCGAAGCGCTGGCGCAGATGACAGCGGGAAATTTCCGGGAGCTGAAAGTGCGGCAAAAGCTGGTTCCCTATGCGTATTACAACGATTTGAAATCGGCGCTGCCGGGTCTTTTTGAATTGCTGAACCAGCCGTTTGAAGACCCGAAGAACATTACGCGCCCGATGATGTTTGCGATTGACTATGGGATTGCCGCGCTCCAGATGGCGTTTGATTACGCGATGCTGCGGGTGAGCGCTCCGGGAGTGGCAGCCGAGGGGCAGAGGGAGAGCGCACGGGACCGGTTGTTTGCGCGGCAGAGCGAGCTGATAGGGCTGCTGGGGACGCTGTCGTGGGCAGGGTTGCGCGATGTGCGCGCGCTGATGCAGGAAATGCGGGAGAACATTTACGAGCAGGATCTGCTTGAGGCGATTGCAACTCCGGGAGAGGCGGAGATTGTGCTGGAGCCACGGATTACAAGGCCCTTCCAGCCGGTAATGTTTTCAATCCGCTTTAAAGATGCGCGGCTGAACGAAACGGCGGCGGCGCGGCGGCTGGCGTGCGCGTGGGATTTTCCGGAGCAGCCGATTGTGTACGGGTGGAGGGTATGCCACTTTTTTACGGGACAGGAATTGCAACCCGACGAAGGGCGAAGCATCACGATTTCGGCAAGGTTCGAGACGAAGAAGTCGGAAGGGACGGCGAAAGATGGCAAGATGCTGAAGAATACGCTGGAAAAGACTTTCGATTTGCATAAGCCGGAGCGGCCGTCGTATTCACGGGCGCTCGCGGAGGGGATCCGGTTTTTGATTGCGTTTGGAGTGGCGCTGGCGGCGCTGCTGGCGGGCGCGCTGCGGCAACTGGACCGGCTGGATTTTGTGCCGGCGATGATTGCGATTCTGGCGATTGGGTTCGCTGCGGATTCGGTGAAGAATTTATTGAGCCAGACGGGGCGGAAGGCGGAGGCGTAGTTACTCCATCCCACCCTTCGCGCAGAAAGCACGCGAAGGATGGGGCACCCGCGTTGTCGTTAAGCCGACAAACCGCAGGTCCTTCGACTCGCGCTTACGCGCTCGCTCAGGATGACATCGAGAAGAGGTTGTGTACCCACTCAAGCCAACAGCGGGCTTGAGTGGGCCACCTGCCGCATTTTCGTAAAGGAAAGAGACCGCAGGTCCTTCGACTCGCGCTTACGCGCTCGCTCAGGATGACAACAAGAAGGGGTTGTATCCCCCACTCAAGCCAACAGCGGGCTTGAGTGGGCCACCTGCCGCATTTTCGTTAAGGAAAGAAACCGCAGGTCCTTCGACTCGCGCTTACGCGCTCGCTCAGGATGACAACTTCATAATTAAAGGCGCGATCTGCTTCGCTCAGGATGACATCGAGTACTGAAACGGTTATGTGTGTCGTTCCCAGAGCATGGCGTCGAAGTCGTGGGTGATCTGGAAACCGGCGCGGCGGTAGAGGGAGACGGCGTTCTCGTTCTCGGCGGTCACGGTGAGGGTGAGGGCGCGGAACCTCTGGCGTTTCAGATTCGCGGCGCAGTGTTCGATGAGCATGCGGCCGAGTCCGTGGCCGCGTTCTTCTTCCGGTATACAAATCTGGGTCACGTGGGCCACGTCTTCTCGGACCCGGGAGCAGAGGATGAGGCCGGCGAAGTCGCTGCTTCCGGGGCGGACGAGGACGCGGGAGGCGGGGCCGTCGAAGTATCCGCAGCCGGGAAAGCGCACGATGTTGTGGAGGAAGCGGAGCGATCCGGAGACGGTGCGGTACTGATCGTTGATGTAGCTGTCGAGGTGTCCGCTGTAGGCCGCGGAGATGAGGCGGGCGGCGGCGTTGAAGTCGTCTTCGCGCCACGGGCGCAAGTCGAATTCCGGCGACAGTGCGGGGGGCGCGGGTTGCTCTCCGAGAAGGTCGCGACGCATGAAGAGACGCCGGTGAACGCTGAAGCCGGCGACTTGGAAGGGCTGCACCAACTCGCCATGCGGGTGCAGGAGCAACTGCGATTCAATGCGATCTACGCCGGGCGAATTCTGGAGCAGTTCCAAGAGGTTTTCGAGGAGCCTGGATGCGACGTCGGCACTGGTTGACTCGGCACGCTGCGGCAGAAGCGCGAAGACGTCTCCAACGACGGCTTTGTGGTCTTCATAGACGCAAAAGACGTATCCAGCAATGCGGCCATTTTCGACGGCGACGTATCCGGGGAGGATGCGGGAGTCGAGATATTGCAGCAGGAGATTTGCGGAAGGGCGATAGTCCCATTCGAGGCGCTGGCTCCAGACGCGGGCTTCGGCTTCCAGCAGCGGGCGAAGGCTGGAGGCGGAGAAGTGCCGGAGATCGAGAATCTCAAGCTGGAGGGCGGAAGTCATGGCTATTCATGAGACGGTTTTCGCTCTGATGGCAACTAAGGTCAGATGCGGTTTCGGGCTGTTGAGAGCCGACAAGCCGCTGTGGTACAGGAGCTTGAGGCTTCGAGCCATGGTAACGCAGAAAAGGCTTGCGGGAACTACTTATTGAGCGGCGGAAACCGAGTAGACCACTAAGTCCTGAGCGGGATACGTGAAAAGCGGGTCATATGTCCTGCCCTTTAGTTTTTCGCCGAGTTTGCCGATGGCGGAGTCGCGGACGACCAAGATGTGCTTCTGACTGGGAACGCCATCGCGATCGTAGTCGTCGATGCGCATGTCGCGATAGAACGAGAGGCCATATTCGACATCGCGGCGGACATCGAAAACCGCAACCGGCTCGCCGGGGGTGGTGATCTTAGCGAGGATTTGCGAGAGAGGGCGCGCGGAATAGGTCATGTCCACGAGCGCGATGTTTCGCTTGGTGCCGGATGCGGCCGGAATCCAGAGGAACGGACCGATGCCGAAGAGGAAGAGCAGCATGACGATCATGGGAGTCATGGTGGCGATGCGGAGGCGCTTGAGCCCGAATCGGTACACAACGATGAGGATGAAAATTGCGGCGGCGAAGCCGGTCAGAGCCCCTGCGATGATGGCGTCGGTCGGCGGGATGGCCTCTGGGTTCTGGAGATGCAGCGGCAGCAGCACGATGAACATGGTGAGGACGCCGGTGAGGATGGCGTGCAGGATGAGCAGCC
>JAICYR010000058.1 GCA_025934135.1 Acidobacteriaceae bacterium
GCGGAGCGGAGGCTCGAACTGCTGGCACGGGCGTATGAGGAACAGAAGCCATATTTTGTTTCTCGCTGGAGATGGCCGGAGCGGGTGAGCTGAGGGGGGCAAGGCGATGTGGAACCATGTGGAACAGGCGTTGCATGACTCAATGGCGCGAGTGGCCATGAAGGTGGCCCAGATGCTGCCGGGGGTTTTGGCATTCATTGTCGCGCTACTGATCTTCTTTATTCTCGCGTGGATTTTCGCGGCCCTCGTGCGGTGGATACTCGGGGCCATTCGCTTTGACGAGCGGGTAGGACGGGGCAGCGGGTCGTTTGCGGAATTGTCTCCGGCGCATACGCCAACGATTCTCGCGGGGCGGCTGGTCTTCTGGGCGTTTGTGCTGGTAGGGGTGGTGGTCGGGTTGTCGGCCTTTGAGGCCTCGTCGTCGCAGCCGGGATTCGCTGAATATGTCTTGGATTATGTGCCGCGCATTGTGGGAGCGGCGATTCTGCTTTTTGTGGGGACGGTGTTGGCGCGGTTCCTGTCGCGCAGCGTGTTGATTACGGCGGTGAATCTGAATCTGCATTACGCGAGGCTGCTGGCGCTTGGCGTGAAGTGGATGGTTCTGGTGCTGACGGCTGCCATGGTGCTGGACCACCTGGCGATTGCGGGCGCAATTGTAGACCTGGCCTTCGGAATTCTGTTTGGTGGGATTGTGCTGGCTCTGGCGCTTGCCGTGGGCCTGGGCTCCCGTGACCTGGTGAGCCGTTCGCTGGAGCGGGAGACGGTGCGGCCGGAGGAAGACCAACCCGAAGAGCAGAGATTGCGTCACTTCTAAGGGCCAGCGTTCAGTGATCGGCGTTCAGGCCGGGAGGGCTCGATGGCCCCGAAGAAATCCGTCAAAAAGTTCGCAACCAGCGCCGCCAAGGAAGTGGACCGGCAGCTTGCGCGGTATCGCGCGATGCGCGACTTTGCCGTGACAGCAGAGCCGAGTGGGGCCGGGCCGGGTGCGCGGTCGAAGAAGGAAAACGCGCTTCCATTCGTGATTCAGAAGCACGCGGCGACGCGGCTGCACTATGACTTTCGGCTGGGGTGGCAAGGCGTGCTGAAAAGCTGGGCTGTCGCCAAGGGGCCGAGTTATTTTCCTGGAGATAAGCGGCTGGCGATTGAGGTGGAAGACCATCCTATGAGCTACGGCGGCTTTGAAGGCGCCATTCCCAAAGGACAATACGGCGGCGGCACAGTGATGGTGTGGGACGAGGGCACTTGGGAGCCGCATGGCGATGCGGAGGAGGGCTTCCGCACGGGAAGGCTGAAGTTCGCGCTGCACGGAAAGAAGCTGCAAGGGAACTGGACGCTGGTTCGGATGGGCGGCCGCTTTGCGAAAGAGTCCAAGCCGAACTGGCTGCTGATTAAGGAACATGACGAATATGAGCGCGGCGCGGAGGACGAGCCAATTACCGAGGAGGCTCCCGACAGCGCGATCACGGGCCGAACGCTGGATGAAATCGCGGAGGCCGAGGACCATGTGTGGCAGTCGGACAAGCCTGCTACAGCCGGGCCGAATCGCTCGAGGCTGACGCTGCGGCGGAAGAAGACGGGTGGAAAGAGCGCGGCTAAGGCTGTGGGCACGCAGGATCGCGGGCGAATCCTGAAGAGCGCCCCGCGCGAGGCGATGCCGCGATTTTTTGCGCCGCAGCTTGCGTCGGGGGCGAAGGAGCCTCCGAAAGGCGACGAGTGGCTGCATGAGTTGAAGCTGGACGGATACCGGATTCAGGCCCATGTGTCGGAACGGAAGGGCGGTGAGCGCAAAGCCACGCTGTATTCGCGCAAAGGGCTGGATTGGACGCATCGCATGAAGGAGATTGCGCGGGAACTGGAGGCGCTGCAGGTGAAGGCCTCAGTGCAGGACGGGGAAGTCGTGGTTTTGGACGAGAAGGGCGGAACCAGCTTTGCCGAGCTACAGGCCGCGTTCGAGGAAGGCAAGCGGGTGCAGATGACGTATTTCGTGTTTGACCTGCTGCATCTCGATGGACACAACCTGCGCGGGCTTGAACTTGAGCGGCGCAAGGAGATTCTGAAGAACCTGATGGGCGAAGTTGGCGACCAGACGGCGGTTCGCTATAGCGAGCACATTCGCGGCGAGGGCGGCGCGATGTTTGAGAATGCCTGCCGGCTTGGCGCGGAAGGCGTGATTTCGAAACTGGCCAAAGGAAAGTATGTTTCCGGGCGCGGCAAAGACTGGCTAAAGTCCAAGTGCGTGCATCAGCAGGAATTCGTGGTGGGCGGATTTACGCTGCCCGCGGATCGCGGGTCGGGGATCGGGGCGCTGCTGCTGGGCTATTACGATGGCGGCGATCTGATCTATGCGGGTCGGACCGGGACGGGGTTTACGCAGGCTTCGCGTGCGCATCTGCGGAAAGAGTTGGAGAAGCTGCGGGCGCGGAAAGCCGCGTTTGTCGACGTGCCGCGCGAGGCGCAACGCGACGCTATCTGGGTGGGACCGAAGCTGGTGGCGGAGGTCAACTTCGCGTCGTGGACGGCGGATGGGCTGGTGAGGCAGGCGTCATTCCAGGGGATTCGAGAAGACAAGGACGCGAAGGAAGTGGTGCGCGAGGAGGCGGGGATGATTACCAAGCCGGAGAGGAAGACGCGCGCGACGAAAACAGTGTCGGCGGCACTGAAGCGCGATCCCGGCAAGAGCAGCAAAGACGAAACTGAGGTGGATGGCGTTCGGCTGACGAATCCCGACAAGGTGCTGGATGAGGAGAGCCGCCTTACCAAATTGCAGCTTGCGAGCTATTACTCGGCCGTAAGCGGAGTGATGCTGCCGCACATTGTGGGCAGGCCTCTGAGCATTGTGCGCTGCCCTGAAGGCAGCGGGAAGCCCTGCTTCTTCCAAAAGCATGTGAGCGCGGGCCTGCCCGAGGGAGTGGGCAGCGTTCCGGTGAAGAGCAAAAGCAGCGGGCAGACGGAGCAGTACCTCACGCTTGATACAGCGCAGGGGTTGATTGGGCTGGCGCAGATGGGCGTGCTGGAGATTCATCCGTGGGGATCGCGGAATGACTCGATGGAAACGCCGGACCAGATTATTTTCGATCTCGATCCAAGTGAGGAAATCGATTGGAAGCAGCTTGTGGCGAGCGCGATGGAGGTTCGCGATCTACTGGAGCAATTGGGGCTGGAGAGCTTTGCGAAATCAACGGGCGGCAAGGGGCTCCATGTGGTTGCTCCGATTGAGCCGGAGCGGGGCTGGGCGGAGGTGAAGGAGTTCGCGCACAGCTTTGTGCGGATGATGGAGGCGTCGAACCCGAAGCTGTATTTGACGAAGATGACGAAGGCGGCGCGGAAGGGGCGAATCTATCTGGACTACCTGCGGAACGAGCGCGGGGCGACGGCGGTGGCTCCTTACTCGCCGCGCGCGAGGAAAGGCGCGAAGGTGGCGATGCCCCTGAGCTGGAACGAATTGAAGAAAGGTGCGAGGCCGGAATTCGCGGTGGCGAATTTCGACAAGTGGAAGGTGCGGCTGAAGCACGATCCGTGGGCGAAGATGGAGACGCTGCGGCAGTCGCTGACGAAGCAGGCGGTGGGGGCTGTGGAGGAGTTCGGGACTGGCGGTCCAGGCATACGCGCTTCGCGCAAGTCTGCCTGATCTTGCTGGCCTAATCTCCCACCCTCCGGGCAACCTGCGCGCGAAGGATGGGGCACCCGCGCTCGTCAAGGATGGGGCACCCGAATTCGTTTTATCTCCCGAGATTCTTCAGGGCCGTCGTAGCGGCGTGAAAGCCGCACATTCCGTGGACGCCTCCTCCGGGCGGAGTTGAGGCGGAGCAGAGATAAATTTTGGGGTTGGAAGTCGCGTAGGCGCGCAGCGTGGGGCGGAAAAGCATCTGGCGCGCGGTCATGGCGCCTCCGCTGACGTCTCCGCCGATGAGGTTGGCGTCGGCTGCTTCGAGGTCGGCGGGCGTGAAGACGCGGCGCTCGAGGATGCAGTCGCGGAAGCCGGGAGCGAAGCGCTCGATCTGGTCTTCAATGCGCTGGGTCATGTCGATGGTTGATCCGTTGGGAACATGGCAGTAAGCCCATGCGGTGTGGTTTCCGGCGGGCGCGCGCGTGGAGTCGAAGAGGCTGGGTTGGGAGAGAATCACGAACGGCTTTTCGGCGACCCGCCCCTGGAACATTTCTTTTTCGGAGTGGGCAATTTCTTCGAGGCTTCCGCCGAGGTGGATGGTGGCGGCGAGTCCGCAGTCGTAAGCCCGCCAGGGAATGGGCTGCGAGAGCGCGTAATCGACTTTGAATGCGGCGGGGCCGGGGCGGAATTTGTTCAGCAGTTGCTTATAGGCAGGTGTGAGGCGCTCGCCGGCGATTCGTTGCAGATGCGGCGGCGCGATATCGCAGAACGTGAGGGCGTCAGGCAATTCAGCGAGAGATGCAACGCGGTGCGAGGTGTGGATGGTCCCGCCATGCGATGCAAGCACCCCAGCAAGCGCGTTGGTGATGGCCTGCGCGCCGCCTTGCGGTATGGGCCATCCCACGGCATGAACGGTGATGGCCATGACGAGGCCGACGGCGGCGCTGACCGGCGCATCGAGGCTAAGAAAAGAGTGCGCGGCGAGTCCGGCGAAGACGGCGCGGGTGCGGGCGTTGTGGAATTGGTTCTCCGCGAAAAAGCGCGCGGGCTGCAAGGCTTTGATGCCGAAGCGCGCGAGCAGCAGCGGATGGCGCGGCAAGTGGAGGACAGGGCCGAGAATTTCTTCGGCGAGCGCTGGCCATTGCTCGGCAAAGGGCTGGAAGAGGTCGCGCCAGCGCGCGCGGTCCTCACGCAGGTAATTCAGGGTTGGTTCAAGTTCTTGGCGGAGCAGAACCACGGTGCCGTCATCGAAGGGATGCGCGAGGGCAGCGGGAGATTGGATCCAATGAAGGCCGTGCTGCTCAAGTGGAAGGCTTCCGAAAAACGGTGATCCGGCGGCCATGGGATGGACAGCAGAGCCGAAGTCGTGACGGTATCCGGGCAAGGTGAGGGGCAGCGTGCGGGCCGCGCCTCCGGGCTGGGCCTCGGCTTCGTAGACATCAACCTTGATGCCGGCCTGCGCAAGAAGAATGGCGGCGGCGAGGCCATTGGGTCCAGAGCCGATAACGGATGCGCGGTCCATATGGGTAACTCTTGATTTAATCATGTCGCGGCAATGGCTGCGGCCATTGCACCGCGCCTGCACGGCCATCTGGCTGAAGCGCGAGCACGGGCGCGTAGAGCCCGAGAAGTTTGCGCGTCCACCAGTCTCCGGTTTCGTGCTTCCGCTTTAGGGAAGTGAACCAGTACTGCCAGAGCACTGCGCGGACGTATCTGGGAGGCATGTCGGGAAAGGGATTGCCTGCGAACAGATCCAGCACGCTGGGGCTGCCGGCGAGCAACTTTTCCTCGGTGAGCGGAACGATGTTGTTCTGCTGCCAGTCATCGAGCGATGCGAACCATAGGTTCCAATCGAAGCGCGGCTGGTAGGGCGCGTAGATTCCGGGGGCTTGATTCAGCGCCTGCGGTTTGTAGCGAAAAGGGTAGGCGGTCCAGTGTTGGCCGTCCTCCGAGCCCTGAAACTCGATTTGATAGAGTCCGCGTGTCATGACGGCGAAAAGGCCGTAGCGGTTGGCGATGCGGAAGGGTGCGAGCGCGCTGATGGGAGAACCAGGCAACGGCGCTGACGGGAATGGCATGAGGATGAGTTCCGCCGTGGTGACATAGGCGATGAGTGCCAGCAAGACGGTCGCTAAGGCAAAGCGGATGGCCTGCCAATGCGAGAGCTTTGGTTGGCGGGGTTGCGGCGGCGCGGAGTTGAAAATGGAGAGTGGCGCTGCTGGTTCTTCCGACTGGGGCTCGGGCGGCGCTTCGGGCTGCAGAGCTTCGGACGTCTTCCATGGAGAGAAGCGCGCAGAAACAAGCCGGCGTAGATAGCCGTCGTCGAGCAAAAGGAATCCCAGCACGAGCACAAGGTAGTTCAGAAACGTGTAATTGGCGGTGAGGATGACGCCGATTTCCCAGGGCGTGACAATGATGAAGCAGATGAGCCGCCAGCGGCGCGGCAGGAAGAGCAGAAAGACGATGCCTAGTTCCATGACGAGCGTTGCGCCAGCGGTGGCGGCTTGAAACCAATGCGGCAGGTGCTGGACGTAGTAGCCGATCCAGGTGGGCAGCGGGCAGTTCTGGTAGTACTGGTCCATGGCGGTGAAGTGCCGCCACTCGGGGTCCCCGCTGAGAAGCTTGGCCAGGCCTGACTCGAAGTAGATGCGGAACCACTCCCATTGCAGCAGGAAATAGCTGCCGCGCATGGGCGGGCTGTCGGCCCCGAACCCCGGCCACAAGCCGGCTGGGCCAAGAAAGAGCGCGAGGAACCCGGCTTCGAGAAGCATACCGTCGGATTGATAGCCGGAGAAGTCCGAGGCGGCGGCGACAAAGGAGAGAAAGCAGATGAAGCAGACGAAGAAGCTGAGGCGCGGCCACGCATTGATGAAAGCCGCCACGGACGCGAAAAGGCCGATCCAGCAAATGGCCATGATGGCGGCGTCGCTGGAACTGATCCAGTAGAGCGTGGGCGCATACCAGAAACGCGAGACTCCGAGCGAACGATGCACGCCGCTGAGGAGTTGTTTGGCGGGAAGGATTCCGCCAGGGCCAATGAGTCCGCGAACTTGAAAAAGCAGCGAAAAGAACGCCGAAAAGTAGATGAGAGCAAGCGCACGCAGGAAGAGCCAGCGGGGGATGAGGCGGCTCCGCAGCCCAAACTGCGGGTCGAAAAGCCAGCGAAGAGTGCTTGCGACGGTGCGCTGCATGTCGAAGAAAGGATATAGCTTTTCAAACCGCGCGGCTGACGCCAAGGTATTAGCGATCTTGTTACCTAAGTGCGGGATATTTACGCGACAAGGTAATGGCGTGATTTAGCTGACGTATGCTGACTTTACTTATCGCTTGAGGGAGCGAAGTGCGCGCGCGGGAGACTGCAAAGGAGAAGTCGGCTGATGTGAGTGTGAGCGTGGTGATTCCCACGCGCCAGCGTCCGGATCTTGTCCAAAACGCCGTGCTAAGCGCTCTAAGGCAGGATTTTGAAAGTATAGAAATTGTTGTGGTGGTGGATGGCGAGGACCGGCGGACGAGCGAGGCGCTGGAGACTTTTCGGGACGCGCGTTTGCGGGTGATCGAACTGGCGGCTGGAGTAGGTGGCGCTGAGGCCCGCAACATTGGGATACGGGCAGCACAGGGGGAGTGGGTCGCATTTCTGGATGATGATGACGAATGGCTTCCACGCAAGCTGTCGCGGCAGATGGTGGCGGCGCGGCAGAGCACGGCGCTGTGGCCGGTGGTTTCATCGCGGCTGATCGCCCGGGGGCCGGAAGGGAAGTTGATCCGCCCGCTACGTTCATTTGACTCCGCACGACCGGTGAGTGAATTTTTATTCTGCCGCAAGCCGCTGCATGACGGGCCTTATGCGATGCAGACCTCGACCTTGATGATGCGGCGGGAGATGATGCTGGCGGTTCCATTCAGAAGCGGGCTGAAGCGGCATCAGGACTGGGACTGGTTGCTGCGGGCCGAGCGCGTGCCGGGCGTGGCGTTTACGGTTCTGAGTGAACCGCTGGTGGTCTACAGCATTGGCGATGGGCGCGAGACCGTGGGCCGCGCGCAGGATTGGGATTTCTCCATGCGATGGGGCGCGGAGATGCGGGGGTTCTTCTCCGCGAAGGCGTATTCGTGGTTTCTCGCGACCGAGTGCGCTTCAAGGGCTGCAAAAAGCCGCGCGGGATGGAAGGTGTACGCGGAGATCGCAAGTCGATTCGTTACGGATGGCCGTCCTTCAGTGGGATCGGCGGTGATGCTCGCGGGCGTTCTGGTCTTGCCGCAAGCGTGGCGAGTGGGTGCGCTGCGCATTGCGAAAGGACGGCGAGGGCGGCAAACGGCCTTGCCTGCGGCGCAGCGGCATGGCGCGATGACACTGAGAACGGGGTTGTGAGATGCAGATCAGCGAATACACACGGAGATATCTGGAGGAGGCCTGCGAGATCGCATCGCTGCTGGACGGGCGAATGATTGACCGCATGGTCGATCTGCTGTGCGAGACGAGGGCGCGCGGCGGGCGGCTGTTCTTTCTGGGCGTTGGCGGCGGAGCGGGCCACGCGGGCCACGCGGTGAACGACTTTAGAAAAATAGCCGGAATGGAATGCTACGCGCCAACCGATAATGTGTCGGAGCTAACAGCGCGCATTAATGACGACGGGTGGGAATCGAGCTATGCGAACTGGCTCCGTGGGAGCAGGCTGCGCACGGGAGACACAGTGTTTGTGTTTTCTGTTGGCGGAGGATCTGTTCGCGAGCGGGTAAGCACGAATCTTGTGGAAAGCCTGAAGCTGGCGCAGCGCACCGGCGCGACGATTCTGGGCATTGTGGGGCGCGATGGCGGATACACGGCGGAGGTTGCGGATGCCTGCATTGTGGTCCCGACGTTGTCGGAAGACTTGGTGACGGCGCACGCGGAATCATTTCAGGCGGTGGTGTGGCACCTGCTGGTTTCGCATCCGCGTCTCAAAAGGAACGAGATGAAATGGGAGCGCACCGCAGAGCCGTCTTTCTTGACCGCGACGGCGTAATCAACCAAAACATTTTCAATCCGGCGAGCGGTGAGTATGAAGCGCCGCTGACGGCGACTGATTTCGCGCTGGTTCCGGGCGCGTTGGAAGCGTTGTGGCGATTGCAGACAGCCGGGTTTCTGCTGTTTGTGGTGTCGAACCAGCCGAACTATTCGAAAGGCAAGGCGACTCTTGAGGAACTGGCGGCGATAGATGCCAGAATGCGCCGGGAGGTCTCGGCGGCGGGAATCGCATTGGCGGGTGTTTACTGTTGCCTGCACCATCCAGAGGGAATTGCTGCTGAGTATTCAGGAACTTGCGCGTGCAGAAAGCCGTCTCCATATTTTTTATTGCGGGCGATGAGGGAATTTGGATTGGATCCCGGGCACTCGTGGATGATCGGCGATCGGGAGACGGACGTGATTTGCGGTTGCGAGGCGGGAGTGCGGACGATCTTTATTGATGGGCGCCGCAAAGGGATCAGCGGAATGGGGGCCGATTGGGATGCGCCGGATTTGGCGGGCGCGGCGGAGCATATCTGCCGAGATTTTTACGAACAGCAGAGGATCAATGGCTTGGGTGATGCGGGCAGGATCCCGGCTCCTCAGCCGCCAGCGTGAGCAGAAGCAGCAGAACGCGACGCAGGCCGGATTCGCGGTCCTTTGCGTCATACCATTCCTGGATGGTATGAATGCCGCCTCCGGTTCCGCCCGCGCCGAGACTCATGGCGGGCACGCGGAGCGAAAGCGGGATGTTGGCGTCAGTTGAGGCCACCCGTGGTTCAGTCCGGATGCCGAGATGGCGGTCGACGGCGCGAAGGTATCGGTAGAGCGCGGAGTCATCGGGCAAAGCTCCGGCGGGGCGCGAGCCGATTCTGTTGATGGAAAAATCGAGGGCCGCCGCGCTGTGTTTGCGAGAGTGCCGCCGGTCGTTTGTGGCGAGGACGGCATCCTCGACGGCGCGATGCAACTCGACTTCCAGCCGGACCAACTGGTCGATGCTGGTGGAGCGGAAGTCGAAGCGGGCCGAGGCGCAGTCGGGGACAACGTTGACGGCGGTGCCTCCCTCGATGGTGGCAACGTTAATGGTGGTGCGGGGCGAAGCGCTTAGTTCAACCGTGCTGAGGCGTGCGATGGCCTGACTGAGTGCGACGATGGGGTTGGGGTGGGCCGCGTCCGCCCAGGAGTGGCCCCCGGGGCCGCGCAACGTGACCTGATAGCGATGGCTGCCGAGCGCCTCCGTTACGACGGATTCATGTCCCGCGCCATCGATGACGAGGTGCGCGCCGATGCATTCGGCGAAGCCGCTCGTTTCATACAGAAATCGTGTGCCGCGCAGGTTGCCCTCGCCCTCCTCGCCGACGTTTCCGGCAAAGATCACGTCGCATTGCGGGGCGAAGTCCGCGTGTTGAAGCGCGGCGGCAATAGCGAGAAGACAGACGACTCCGGCGCCGTTATCGCAGGCCCCGGGCGCTTCCAGTCGCGTGCCTTTCACGATGGGCTGGATGGGAGTGGCGGCGGGAAACACGGTGTCGAGATGAGCGGAGATCAGGATTCCGCGCTCGGCAGGTTGCCGGGATTTCTTTATCCCGAGAGCGTTGCCGATTCCATCGAGTTCCACGTCTTCCAGGCCAAGTTCGCGAAAGCGCGCGCAAAGCCACTCAGCACGGGTACGTTCGCCGAAGGGTGGAGCAGGGACCGAGGTCAGCTCCGTCTGCCAGCGCATGATCTGCTGCTCATGCAAGTGCATCCACTGGAAAGCGCGATGAACGCGGCGGTCGGCGGCAATTTGCGCCACGCGAGCAAAGGCCGCGACAGTGGGGGTGGGAGCCATGAAGATTCAGGCTAGCATTTTCACACCCCGCGAACGAGGACCTGTTCGACCACCCCACGGACGAAAGACCCGTCCATGGGGACCCCCGGGCGGGGACTTTGGGTCTGCGCTCAATGAAACTCTCACTCGTGCGGGCTTCCCGCGCTGACCAGGTTGGCGAGAATGCGGAAGGCTCCTGGGACGGCTTCAGGGAATTGACGATAGAGCGCGTAAGCGGCGTAGATGTAAGTTCCCTTGCCGTAGTGGGCGTAGAGCAGGCCGCCGCGCTGTGGGGCCTGGTTGGGGTCGTGGGTTTCCGTAAGGGCCTGGTAGCGGCTGTCCCATGTGGACATAAAGGAATGGCCGCGCTCCTCGATCCATCCATTAAAGTCGGCGGAGGTGATGTGGTTGGGCCACTGGAAGAGCAGATTGTTTGGGTCAGTCAGGGTGACGGGGTCGGTTTCTTCCACGACCTTTTCGGGATTGCGACCAAGGGTGAACGGGTAGGGACCGTAGTCGTCGAAAGGAGCGCTCTGGTACTGCACGATCAGGGTTCCGCCGTTGTGGACGTAGTTGAGCAGGCGGCCATTATTAGCGATGAGATCGGATCGATTGGAGTAGGCGCGGATTCCGATGACGATGGCGTTGTAATGGCCGAGGTCGGCGTTGGCCAGATCGGAGCCACTGAGAAAATGCGGAGTCACGCCGATTTCATCGAGGGCGCGGGGAACGTCGTCTCCGGTGCCCATGACGTAGCCGACGTTGAGATGCGGCGCGACTTTTACATTCACGCCGCGCACGCGGTAGGTGGAGGCACGATAGAGGTAATAGGGGCGCAGTCCGGGATAACCAACGGTTTGGACTCCCTCGCTGTAGCTGTAATTGCCGCTCTGGGCAGTCGCCTTAATGATGTAGCTCTGTGTGGCGAGCGCGGTGGGGTGAATCATAAAAGAGAGCGGCGTGGACTGCTCGGGAGGCAGATGAAAGGTGAAGGCAGCGGGTGAGGCGGTCCATCCGGAGGGCAGGTTCAGACGAAGCGTTCCGTCTTCAGTTTCCTGCTGATCATTTTTTATGGAGACGGAGAGCGGGAAGGATTTGTCGTCAAGAGGGACGATTCCGGCGGGAGATGCGATGTTGACAGAGATGGAAGGTTTCACAATGAGCGGCTGATACACGTCTCCGTAGCCGTGCTCGCGGTGGACAGTTTGCACAACCTGGCCTATGCGGATCGGGATCCCGTTCCAGGTGAATTCGGCCCACCCGGCAATTGGGTAAGGTGCGAAGGGTCGGTCGCGCAGGCTTGGATCGGAGATGTCGTAGTATGGCTGCTCGGAGGTGGGGCGCGTAAAGTAGGGCCGCGTATATTGCGCGTCGCGCGGAACGGTGACACGAAAGACCACATCGCCGTCGCTGCTGGATACTTTGTCGAGTCCGGGCGCGCCGATGCGGAGAATGTTCCAGCGTTCTTTGCCGGATGGCGCAAGCCAAGTGCGCGCGAGGTGCAGGTTGCTGTTGGCTCCCCAAGGAGCGGCGCTGGTGACGTGCAGCCGAACATCAAATTCGCTGCCCGGAGTAACCGCAGTGGGTGTTTGGGCGGAGCTGAGGCCGAAGTCCGAGGGATGGTCCGAGGTGCGGGGAATCATGATGGCGTTGACTTGCAGCCCCAGGGCCTCGGCCAATGCGGTATTGAACTGCACAAGCTTGATGTTGAGTTCGTGGATGACATTGGCTTTGTCGTCCGCGCTCAAAGAGCTATGGTTCACGGCGTCGATGAGGGCTTTGGTTTTGCGATAACCGTTGGCAAGCTCAGGCGCGATCTTCGCAGGGTTCGATGGCAGATAACCGTAGGTGGCGGTCATCACGTCCTGGTCGATGTCGCGGAGGGCCTTCGTCAGGAACGCCGTGTCGCCGTGGGCGAGGGTGGCAATGCCGGGAAGGGTGGTGTCGATTCCGGCGAAGAAATTCGACGCCGGGGCGGTCGCATTGGCCGGGACAGGGACACGCGAGCCGTAGAGGTGATAGCCAACGAAGTGCGGGCCGGGGAGCGCGGGGTTTCCTCCGCCGTACTGGGATTTTTGTTGGCTCCATCCTTCGCGGGCGATCTGGAAATACGACCGGCCAAGGATAGGATCGAAGGTCCCTTCGGGGATTTCGACATCGACGGTTGGGGCGTGGTCCATTATGGTGCCGTTGACGTAATCCTGAAAGCGGACTGGCTGCCACTTGCCGGTGGCGTAGTCATACATGCCTTTGGAGGTGACGGGGACGAAGGGCGCGCGCTCGTAGACTCGCAGCGGCGACCAGGTGCGGAGGCCAGCGGCGATCTGGTCGGGAAAAATGTTCGGGTCGCCAGCCATCTTGAAGGCCAACTGCGCGGCTTTTCCGGAGACCTGATGCTGGCCGTGGCCGTCGGTGATGTTTCCGGTAAAAGTAGAGGACACGATCAGCGGACGATAGAGGCGCACCGCGCGGACTACATCGTAGAGAACGCGGTTGAGGCCCCATTTCTTTTCGGATTCCTCAATGGTCTTGGAAAAGCCGAAATCGGCCACGCTCGAAAAGAACTGTTGGCTGCCGGAATACTGGTCGCACAGCAGCAGCTCATTGGTGCGGATGAGTCCAAGCGCGTCATTGGTGGCGCTGGACATCGCGTCCTGTCCGCCTTCGCCGCGTGTGAGGGTCATGAGGGCGGTGCGAGCGCCGAGGCCGCGCGACTCCATGGCCAACATGCCGCCGTCCTCGTCGTCGGGATGCGCGACGATGATCATGACGCTGGCCCAGGAGTGCAGCTTCTTCAGCGTCTGCACGAGGCCGTCCGCGCCACGGTCTTCGGGCAGCGTGTGGGCATCGGGGGAGGCGGTAAACTGCGTCTGCCAAGGCGTGACCTGCGCGAGGGCAGACGCGGTAAACGCGAAGCAGAGAGCGAGAATGAGAGCTGGAACCAGCAGCTTGGTCTTCATAGTGAGTTCTAACGCCAGTGTACAATCCGGCAAGCGATGAGCGCGGAAAACACCACAACGCGAGCGCCGGGCCTGGAGCGCAGGCTGGGCCTGGGCAGCTCGATCTCGCTGAACATGATGAACATGATCGGCGTGGGGCCGTTCATCACGCTGCCGCTGGTTGTTGCTGCCATGGGCGGCTCGCAGGCGATTCTGGGCTGGGTGCTGGGCGCGTTCATCGCGCTGTGCGATGGGCTGGTGTGGGCGGAGTTGGGCGCGGCCATGCCGGAGGCCGGCGGGTCGTATGCCTTTTTGCGCGAGATGTATGGGCGCGAAGGCGCGGGGCGATGGATTTCGTTTCTTTACATCTGGCAGCTTGGGTTCAGCGCGCCGCTGTCGATTGCCTCGGGCTGCATCGGGCTGGCGCAGTATGCGGCGTACTTGTGGCCGGTGCTGGATGTCCCGATTTTTGGCGGGCGCGTGCCCCTGGTGAGCCTGGTGGCGGCGGGGAGCTGCGTATTCGCGGTGGCGCTGCTGTATCGCAACATGACGGCCATTGCGAAAATGGCGTGGGTGATGACCGGCGGCGTGCTGCTCACCATCGGCGCGGTGATTGTGGCGGGCGTGACCCACTTTCATCCGGCCATGCTGGCCGCGCCGCATGGGGCGTTTTCGCTGCACGCGGGATTTTTCGAAGGCTTGGGCGCGGCGACGCTGCTGGCGACTTACGACTATTGGGGCTACTACGCGGTCTGCTTTCTAGGCGGCGAAGTGAAGGAGCCGGGGCGGACGATTCCGCGCGCGGTGCTGTGGTCGATTGTGATCGTGGCGTCGCTTTATCTAGCCATGCAGGTGAGCGTGCTGGGAGTGATCCCGGTGCGTGATCTGACGCATGCGGGCGCGGCCAAGTTCGCGGTGGTCGCGGTGCTGATGCAGCGGACCTTCGGCGCGACAGCGGCGAAAGTGCTGGCGCTGCTGGTGATGTGGACGGCGTTCGCGTCAGTATTTTCACTGCTTCTGAGCTACTCGCGCGTTCCGTATGCGGCGGCGCTCGACGGGAATTATTTTCGGATCTTTGCGCGGGTACATCCGAAGCACCGCTTTCCGGATGTTTCGCTGCTGGCGCTGGGCGCGGTGGCGGTGGTGTTCTGTTTTTTTGATCTGGCAGTAGTAATCGCGGCGCTGGTCGCAATCCGGATTCTGCTGCAGTACGTGATGCAACAGATCGGCGTAATTGTGCTGCGGGCGAAGCGTCCGGAGATGAGACGGCCTTTCAGGATGTGGCTTTATCCGCTGCCTCCGCTGCTGGCGCTGGTTGGATTTTTGTTCATTGTATTTTCAAGGCGCGAGGCTTCGCGGGAGCTTATGGACGCAGCGATTGTGGCGGTGAGCGGGAGCTTAATCTATTTCGCGCGGGCGTACTGGAAGCGGGAATGGCCGTTCCGGGGAAGCGAAATCAGCCGTTAGCCATTCGCTTAGCTATCCATCTACTGCATCGTGCTGCGAATCGCCGTGAGATATTTCTCCGGCAGGGATTTCTTTTGCATTTTTCGGTCGACGCTGACGTGGACCGTTTCGGCTTCGGCCAATAATTGCTCTCCGCGCAGCAGGCGATATCCAAATTTGATGACGTGGGAACGGAGCGCGGTGACGCTGGTTTCGATCACAACGTCATCGTCGTAACGGGCAGGTGAGCGATAGCGGCAGGAAGCCTCGACGACGGGGAGATGGCAGTCGTCGGCGATCTCCATCTGCTTGTAGTCATAGCCAAGCTGGCGGAAGAACTCGACTCGTCCGATTTCACACCAGACGAAGTAGTTGGCGTAATAGACCACGCCCATCTGGTCGGTTTCGGCATAGCGGACGCGGAGAGTGGTCTTGGAAATTTCTTTCATGGGTCTTGCTGATGGCTTCACAAACGGAGCTTGGGTAAGAGGTTCAGCTTGGCGACGTCGTTCACCATGATGAAGACGAAGAGCAGGACGATCATGACGAAGGCGATCTGGTAGACGCGCTCCTTGAGGTCCTGATTGATATCGCGGCGAAGCGTGCTCTCAATGAGCAGAAACAGGATGGTGCCGCCATCGAGGATCGGGAACGGAAGCAGGTTCAGAATTCCCAAGTTCAGGCTTATGCCCGCCATGAGGCCGATGATCGGCTTCCATCCAGGCATGGAAACGGCTTCGCCTGTTGCTTTGGCGATGCCGATCGGGCCGCTCAACTGTTGCACGTTCGAGGGGCGCGAAACCATGCGGCGCAGCACGTGGAGAATGAGTCCCGAATACTGCATGTTGGAACGTATCGAAGCCTGGACCGCCTTGGGAAGCGAAAGCTGCTCGATGTGGAAGGGCGGCAGCATGTAGTAAAAGCCGAGCCGGTAGCCCATGGTTCCGACTCCGTTGTCGCCCCAGATGGGGGTAGCGGTAATGTTTAACTGCCGGTTACCGCGCTGGACCTTCAGCGTGACGGCTTTGCCCTGGCTCTGCTGGAGCCAGGCGGAGATGGCGTTCACGGAATGGACCATCTGGCCGTCGATGGCGATGATTTTGTCGCCGGCTTTCAGGCCCGCGTTTGCCGCGGGATCGCCGGGGATGACATTGCGCACGCCGAGCGGACCATCCTGCCATTTGGCGATTAGGCCGAGAGAGTCGATGGTGAAGTCCTCGCCCTTGCTCGGGTCTGAGATAAAGAGCGAGGTCTGAATCTGTTGCGGCTGTCCATTGACCGTGCGCTGGAGGGTGATGGGAACCGTGGCGTTCGCGTTGGCGGCGGCGCGGTCCTCAACCTGCTCCCACGTGGGATTCTGCTTATCACCAAAGTGGATAATGCGGTCGCCGGGCCGGATTCCGGCTTTCCATGCGGCAGAGCCGGGCGGGACGAGGTCTGTGACAGCGGGGCCGGTCTCAAAATTCGGGACCTGGTTGTAGGTCATGTACAGCCCGGCCATGAGCAGAAACGCCAGGATGAAATTGGCGGCCGGCCCAGCGAAGCTGATGAGGATTCGCTGCCAGCGGGGGCGCGACGTTAGTTCGGCGGGGTCGCCAGTGCGTGGGTCTCCGGGCTCTCCGCCAGCCATTTTGACGTAACCACCGAGCGGAAGCAGGCTGATGCGGTAGTCGGTATCGCCCCGGCGAAATCCGAAGAGGCGGGGCGGAAAACCGATGGAGAAAACTTCAACGCGAACGCCGCACCATTTGGCGACGAGGAAATGGCCGAACTCATGCACCAGCACCATGATGCCGAGCACGATCAGCATGGAAACGATGGCGGTTAAAGCTGACGTCATACTATTGGATAGATTCCTAAAGTACGGCTGAGGCGTGGGTGAATTTGCGGGCCTTATTCCTGGCGGCCTCGCGGGCATCCCGGTCGATAGTCAGAACTTCCGCAATGGTTGCGGGATGATTTTCGGGAGTGGCCTCAAGCACTTCTTCTATTGTACGCGGTATGGCGATAAAAGGAATGTTGCCGGCGAGGAAGGCTTCGACGGCGATTTCGTCGGCGGCGTTGAGCGCGATGGGGTGCGCTCCGCCCTTCTCGGCGGCCTCGTAGGCAAGGCGCAGGCAGGGGAAGCGCTCGAAATCGGGGGGCTCGAAATTCAGTTGACCCAGAGAGGCCATGTCGAAGGTAAGGTCGCTCTCAACGCGCTCGGGATAGCTCATGGCGTAGAGGATGGGCAGGCGCATATCGGTGACGGATATCTGCGCCAGGATGCTGCCGTCGATGTACTCCACGAACGAGTGGACCGTGGACTGCGGATGCACCGTGACCTTGATTGCGGAGGGGGACAGGTTAAAGAGGCGGCAGGCTTCGATGATCTCCAGACCCTTGTTGAGCAGTGTGGCGGAGTCGATGGTAATGCGGCGACCCATGACCCATGTGGGGTGCTTGAGCGCCTGTTCGACGGTGATGTTCGCGAAGTCGCGCAGGGGCAGGTTGCGGAACGGGCCTCCGGAGGCGGTGAGCCAGAGGCGGCGGACCTCGCGCTTTTCTCCCGCCCTCATGCACTGGTGAATGGCGTTGTGTTCGGAGTCAATGGGCAGCAGCGGGACGTTCTTTTCGCGCGCGGCGGCGGTGAGGATTTCACCCGCAGCGACCATGGCTTCCTTATTAGCGAGACCGACGGTTTTTCCCGCCTGGACCGCGGCGTAGGTGGCTTCCAGTCCGGCGACCCCAACGATTGCGGAGACGACGAAGTCGGCTTCCGGAGTAGCCGAAACCTGCACGGTTCCGGCCGTCCCATGGACTGTTTCAATGCCGGTGACGCCGGCGGATATTAGGCGCTTGGAGAGGGCCGCGGCAAGCTCCTCGGTCGCGAGAGACATGATGCGGGGACGCCACTCAACGCATTGCTCGAACGCGACATCCACGTTGCGCCCGGCGGCGAGCGACGCCACCCGAAAACGCTCGGGATACCTGCGGATGATGTCGAGTGTGCTTTGCCCGATGGAGCCGGTGGAACCGAGGATGGCAATCTGCTTCAATCGAAGTCCCCGAATACAAGCGCTTATGGACAGTTTAGAAGGACTGAACTAACAAAGCGTACCATAGCACCGGCGCGGCGATCAGGAGGGCGTCGACGCGGTCGAGTACGCCTCCGTGGCCTGGCAACAGCGAGCCCGAGTCCTTTACTCCGGCGCCGCGTTTGATGGCCGACTCGACCAGATCGCCCACCTGCGCGGCGATGTTCACTATGATGGCGAGCACGAACCAGTCAGCCGCCGGGCCGGGATAGGCCAGTATGCCGATGCCGTGGGCGAGGAGGGTGGATGAAATCCAGAGAAGCAGGGCGGTGATGGCAAGGCTTCCGGCGACGGATGCGGTGGAACCTTCCCAGCTTTTGCCGGGACTGATGGCCGGGGCGAGTTTTCTGCGTCCCCAGGGCCGGCCAATGTAGAGGGCGAGCGTGTCTCCAACCCATACAACAAAGAGCAGGAAAATAAGGATGGAAGGGCCGTTGTCCTGCTGGCTCAGCAGAGGCAGAGTGGTCAGGGAAAGGCCGATATACAGGACACCGAAGACCGAATAGGCCGCATCGGGAAGCACGCGCTGGAGCGGGGAGCGAAAGGCGCTGAGGATAAGCAGGGCGAGGGTGATGGCTCCGGCGAGAGGGGCCAATAGTTCGGGAAGTCGGAAAGTGACCGCGAATAGAGCGGCGACGGCTATTCCCGTCGCGACCCGCGGAGTTTTGGCGCCGGTGGCATCGGCGAGTGTGAGATATTCCCAGAGAGCCAGTTCCGCGACCACTGCTACCACTGTGTAGATAATCCAAGCATATTGTCCCTGCGCCTTGAAAACCAGCCACACGATCAGAGGCACCAGAACGACAGCCGTAAGTACACGCTTCATCTTCAGGAGAATACACGATCAAGCGACTTTGGCCGGGCGGGGATGTCTAAACCAATGAGAACTGGCGGATATTTGATTCGCCGCAAACGGAGGAGCAAGAGGATGAAGATGCATAGACGCTTTTTCGCCGCAGGATGGATTGCGGCAGTCTGCTTCGCGGCGTTGGGCTGGATTCCGGCTGTGACAGCCCAGGACATGACGCCGACAAAGACGGTGATTACGGTGCTGCCCAAACACACTGAAATGCCCCCCACTATCACTCCTCAGGACGTGAAGATCAAAGTCAATGGCAAGGCTGTGCGGGCGGAGAGCATTACGCCGTTGCGCGCAGACCGCGCCGGGCTGGAATTGGTGATCCTGATTGACAGCGGGGCACGCACCAGCCTGGGAATCCAGCTTCGCGATCTCACGAATTTTATCCAGTCGCTGCCGCCAACGACTGAGGTGGGGATTGCCTACATGATGAATGGGCAGGCCGTTTTCGAGCAGCCGTTTACCGCCGATAAGGCAAGGGCGGCGAATGCGCTGCATCTTCCCGCTGGAAGCGCGGGCAGCAGTGCCAGCCCTTACTTTTGCCTCTCTGATCTGGCGAAAAACTGGCCTTCAAGAAACCCCAAAAACCGGCGCGAGGTCATCGCCATTACGGATGGAATTGATCCTTATGAAGTGCGCTTTGATCCGTCAGACCCCTATGCGCAGGCCGCCATTCGGGATTCGATTCGTGCGGGCGTGATCGTGAACGCACTCTACTGGCATAACCGCGGCATCGCCAGCCGTGTGGGATGGGCCGCGACCGGCGGGCAGAACCTGCTCAATCTGGTGACAGAAAAAACGGGCGGAAAGCTCTATTATCAGGGACTTGGCAATCCCGTGTCGTTCGCTCCGTTTCTGAAGGAGATCAGCAAGCGGCTCAACAATCAGTATGAGCTTGGCTTTTCCGTGCCGCCAAGGGTCAAGCCGGGAATCGATGGTCTGAAGGTCAAACTGGAAGTTCCAGACGTGAAGCTGACCGCGCCGGACCTGGTGCTGGTGCCCGCTCGTTAGATTATTTTCATAAACAGCCACAACAGCTTAGGCAAGCTGCCTCATCCCATAGTCGTTATGGCTTCCACGGTCTGGAAAGGCTATTTTTCCTTCGGCCTGATCTCGGTGCCTATCCGGCTCTATGTAGCGGCGCGCGAGTCGCACGTCAGCTTTCACCAGATTCATGCCGTCTGCGGGACGCGCATTAAGCAGCAGCTTTATTGTCCGCACTGCGAGCGCGTGGTGGAGAGAAGCGAACTGGCCAAAGGCTATCCCATTGAGGGCGGCGGCAATATACAGGTGACGGATGAGGAGCTTCGCAGCCTTGAGGCCGAGTCGTCCGAGACGATGGAGATTGTCCAGTTCGTGAAGCTGGATGATGTGGACCCGCTGTATTTCGAGACCTCGTA
>JAICYR010000034.1 GCA_025934135.1 Acidobacteriaceae bacterium
ATGCGGCAATCTGCGAAAACACCATCCGCGCGGAGCATGGCATTGCGGTGCGTACCTCGTACTAGCGGCAAAAAATCTTTCCGCCGAATTGCATTTTATTTTTCGCAACTTGGTAAAATAGAGATAGGGAAACAGAATCCTGAAGGGGGTCGCCAGCCAGCGGCCCCTTTTCATTTGCAATCGGAAATCGGAGGGTATTGGACTAAACCCCAATGAATTTTGTTGAAAACCCAGCAGAATCAATGAACTACAACGCTGAATTCCTGAAAGTTGAATGAAATGAATGAACTATAGGCTTGTCGAGAATAAAAATTAAGAATTTGTGCGTGCAAAGCAAACGGCCAGCAAGCTGTGCCTGCTGACCGCTTCAAGCTGACCCGCCTTACCGCTGGCGCTAGTCGTAATACTCGAGACCGAGGTGGGTAATCAGGTCTTCGCCCTGGATGTGCCGCAGAGTGTTCTTCAGCTTCATGGACTGGATGAAGAGGTCGTGCTCGGGGTAGAGGCCCGGAGCGCTCTGCGGTGACTTGAAGTAGAAGCTGAGCCACTCCTGAATGCCGATGTGCTTCAGTTCGGGAGTGCGCTGGGCCAGGTCGAGGAACAGCACCAAATCGAGGGCCAGGGGCGCGGCCAGAATGGAGTCGCGGCACAGGAAATCGACCTTGATCTGCATCGGATAGCCGAGCCATCCGAAGATGTCGATATTGTCCCAACCTTCTTTGTTATCACCGCGTGGAGGGTAATAGTTAATCCTTACCTTGTGGTAAATGTTCTTGTAGAGGTCAGGGTAAAGCTCGGGCTGCAGGATGTGTTCCAGCGCGCCCAGCTTCGACTCTTCCTTGGTCTTGAAGGACTCAGGATCGTCCAGCACTTCGCCGTCGCGGTTGCCGAGGATGTTGGTCGAGTACCAGCCGTGCAGGCCCAACATTCTCGACTTGAAGGCCGGAGCCAGCACCGTCTTCATGAAGGTCTGGCCGGTCTTGAAGTCCTTGCCGCAGATGGGCGCTCCGGTCTGCTTGGAGAGCTCAACCATGCAGGGCAGATCCACCGTGAGGTTGGGCGCGCCGTTCGCGAAAGGCACGCCTTCCTTCAACGCTGCGTAGGCGTAAATTTGCGACGGCGCGATGCCGGGGTCGTTGTCCACCAGGCCCTTCTCAAATGAGGCCAGCGTCTGATGCACGGCGGTCGGCTCGAGGAAGATCTCGGTCGAGCCGGTCCAGATGACCACCACGCGGTCCACCGTGGAGCGGAAGTTCTGGATGTCCGCCCGGACCTGCTGGGCCAGGTCGCACTTGTTCTTGCCCTGCTTCACGTGCGTGCCGTGCAGGCGCTTGACATAGTGCTGGTCAAAGACGGCCGGCATGGGCTTGATCTGTTCGAGGAAAGGCTTGATGGATTTCAGGTGTTCGCCGTCCAGCACGGCGGCGTGGGCCGCAGCCTCGTACATATTGTCGGGAAAAATTTCCCAGCCGGTGAAGACGATGTCGTCGAGCGAGGCAAGCGATACGAAGTCCTTGATGAGCGGTGTGCGGTTGTCGGTCCGCTTTCCCAGCCGGATGGTGCCCATCTGGGTGAGCGAGCCGATGGGCTTGGCCAGCCCTTTGCGCACCGCCTCCACTCCGGCGATGAGCGTGGTGGCAACCGCGCCCATGCCAACCACCATGACTCCAAGTTTCCCCTGCGCGGGCTGCGCCTTCGCACTTTCAGATGTGGACATCGCTTTCTCGTCTTCCTCTCAGAAAAATATAGGATCGTGCAAACAACTAGTTTCGCCTCTGAGAGAGACTTTGGCAAACCGGCGCGGCCGAACGGCCGGAATTACCGCTCCAGTGGAGCAGGAGTTTCTGCGACCCGCGTGCGATTCTTCCAGTGTGTCCAGATGAACCAGACGATCGCTGCGACGATGGCGACTTCGATGGCCAACTGGAAGCGGTGATAGATGGCCTTGAAGCGGGGATCGGTGTCCCAGGCGCGGCCCAGCCTCATACCGATATAGGCCAGGAGATAGCACCACGGCAGCGATCCGAGGAAGGTGTAGAGATGGAAGCGGACCTGCGACATGCGTGCGATTCCGGCGGGCAGGGCGATGAAGGTGCGGACGACGGGCAGGAGGCGTCCGATGAAGACGGCGAGGAATCCGTGGCGAGCGAAGAAGCGCTCTGCGTGGTCCAGGTCGCGCTGGTTGAGCAGCACAAACCGGCCATAGCGGTTGATGAATGGGCGGCCGCCGACAGCGCCGATCCAGTAGGCAACGATGGAGCCAAGATTGCAGCCGATGGCCCCCGCAACGGCGACCCAAACCAACGAGAGAGGCCCCGTCAGTGTGGGCTGGTGTATGTAGACCAGATATCCGGCGAAGGGCATGATGACTTCCGACGGCAGCGGGATGCAGCCCGATTCGATGGCCATGAGCAGCGCGACCCCGAGGTATCCGGTAGCGGAAATGGTGGCGATGATGAAGTGGAAAATTGCGGGAAGAAATTTGTCGGCCATCCGAGGGAAGTATACCGGGAATGTAAGGCCGGAAGCGCTGAGGCTTTGTTAGGATTGGGAAGCGCAACCGGCCCGGAAGCGCGTGAGGATTGGATGGAATTGCTGCTGGATGCGATTGAGGCGCGGGTGCTGGGCTCATTGATTGAGAAGGAAGTCACCACTCCGGAGTACTATCCGCTCTCGCTGAATGCGCTGGTCAATGCCTGCAACCAGAGGTCGAGCCGCGATCCGGTGATGCAGTTGGATGAGATTGCTGTGCGGCAGGCGCTTTCGCGTCTTGAAGAACTGGGCCTTGCGGGCCGCGTACAGGATAGCCGGGTGCTGAAGTTCGAGCACCACGCGCGGCAATTGCTTGACCTGAAGCGTCCGGAAATTGCCGTGCTGTGCCTGCTGCTTCTGCGCGGGCCGCAGACCGCCGGCGAGCTTCGCAACCGGTCGGAGCGGCTGTATGGGTTCGACGATATCGCCTCTGTACAGAGCGTGCTGGAACGCATGTCGCGCGCGGAGTCAGGCGAGAGCGGAAAGCCGCGCCCGGCTCTAATAACGCTGCTTGGCCGCCGTCCCGGCGAAAAGGAGCCGCGCTACGCGCATCTGCTTTCCGGCGAGCCAGCGAGTATGGCGGAGCCGCCAGAATTTGTGTCTGCCGGCCCGGACCGCATCGAGAAGCTTGAAGCAGAAGTTGCGCAATTGCGCGCCGCGGTGGACACGCTGACGGCGCGTCTGGAAAAACTTGAAGGCGCGGAATCGCTGGAACCGTAAAATGGCAGCATGAAAGCCGTCGCTGTGCCTGCCTCTAAAAAACTGGCCCCGAAGAAGTCTGCCCGTAAAAAGACAACGCCGAAGAAGTCCGCTGTGAAAGAGAATCCACTCGCACCGGAGAGAATCGCCGAAATTCTGCGGCGGCTGGAGGCGGCATATCCCAATGCCGAGTGCGCGCTGCACCATCGCAATGCCTGGGAGTTGCTGGTAGCAACGATTCTGTCGGCGCAATGCACCGACGTGCGCGTGAACATGGTCACGCCGGAGCTGTTCCGGAAATTCCCCACGCCGAAGGCCATGGCGGAGGCTTCGCTGCCCGCTCTTGAGGCGGAGATTCGCTCGACGGGCTTTTATCACAACAAGGCCAAGTCGATTTCGGGAGCGGCGAAGCAACTGGTGGAGCGGTTCGGGGGCAAGGTTCCGAAGACCATGGCCGAGCTGCTGACGCTGCCGGGAGTGGCGCGCAAGACCGGCAATGTGGTCCTTGGCGTGGCGTTTGGGCTGGCCGAGGGCGTGGTAGTGGATACGCACGTGCTGCGAATATCGAGGCGGCTCGACCTGACCAAAGCCGAGGAGCCGAAGAAAGTGGAGCAGGACCTGATGCGGATTATCCCACGCGACCACTGGATCCAGTTCTCACACGAGGTGATTCATCACGGTCGGCAGATTTGCATTGCGAGAAAGCCGCGCTGCATCGACTGCACGGTTGAGACGCTGTGCTATTCGGCGGACAAGACTTGGAGCAGCCACTAGGACTGGCTGTCCAGGAACACGCGGCTTCGGCGCCCGTAAAGCGACCGGTTTGGTCCTCCCGCTGGTCGGGAACAGCAAATCGCCAGGAAGTTCCGCAGTTTTTATTGCGTCAGCGCCCGAACCGTGGCGGTAACGAGGCCCCCAATGTCGTGCGGATCGGCTTCCTCCGCTGGTTCCCAGCCGTGGTCGCGGAGGGTCTGGCTGGTGATGGGGCCGATAGAAATCGCGAGGGCGCCATCGGGAGGGTCGTTGAAACCAGCGGCGCACAGCAGGGCAAAAAAGTTAGTCACGGTGCTGGAACTGGTGAAGGTTGCAGCATCCGGCGGAGGCCCGGCGAATAGCTCCGCAATTTTTGAGATGGAACCCTGCGGGATGACCGTGCGGTAAGCGTCGGCGATGGTGACGCGCGCGCCCTGCTGGGTCAGCGTGTCGGGAATGATGTCGCGCGCGACCGCCGCCCGCACGATGAGGACGCGGGCGTTCGCGGCTTGCTGGCCGAGAGAATCGAGCAGCGACTCGGCAACGTATTGCTTTGGAGTAATAGAGACGGAAAGCCCGGCCTCGCCGAGGGCGCGGGCGGTTGGCGCGCCGATAGCGGCGATCTTCAAGTGAGAAAGGCCCGCGGGTGCAATGCCAAGGGTGGCGCAGCGCTCGCGAATGGCGCGGGCGGCATTGGCACTGGTCACGATGAGCCAGTCGAATTGCTGTGGGTCCCGAAGCGCGGCATCGAGAGCGGTAAAGGACTCCGGCGGAACGATTTCGATTGCGGGGACTTCGATGGGCTCCGCGCCGAGCTTCTTCAGTTCAATCGAAAGCTGCCCGGCCTGATGGCGCGCGCGTGTGACGAGAATGCGCCTGCCCGCGAGCGGCGGATTGCTCACGGCAGGCTCGCCCGAAGGAGCGCGTCCGCACCCTGCTCAAGGAGCCGCTTCGCCAGCGTCTCGCCGAGCGCCTCGGCGGCCATTCCATGCTGGTGCTCAAGCTCCGCGCGCAGAACACTCGCGCCGTCAGGACTGGCGACAACTCCGGTGATGAGAACGCCTTCTGCGGAAGACTGGCAGTAAATTCCGATGGGGACCTGGCAGCCGCCGCCAAGCGCAGCCAAAGCGGCGCGCTCGGCGGTGACGCAGAATCGCGTGGCGGCATGGTCCAGAAAGCCGAGTGCCGCGATGGTTTCGGAATCGCCGGAGCGCGTCTCGACGGCCATGGCTCCTTGGCCCGCTGCTGGGCACAGAACCAGCGCGGGAAACCGCTCGCGAACGTGCTGAGTGAGGCCGAGGCGCTCAAGCCCGGCAGCGGCAAGGATTATGGCCTCCACCTGACCTTCGGCCAGCTTGCGGAGACGCGTGTCCACGTTGCCGCGAAACTCGACGTACTCCAGGTCGCGGCGCTGCGCCTTAAGCTGCGACTGGCGGCGGAGGCTGCTGGTTCCGGTCCTCGAACCGGCTGGTAGCGCGGCGAAGTTCTCGAAGCGGGTGGAGACGAACACGTCGGCTGGGTCGGCGCGCTCGGGAATGGCGGCCAGAGTGAATGGGCCGGCGAGCGTGGTCGGCAAGTCTTTCAGGCTATGAACGGCGAGGTCGATGCGCCCTTCAACCAGCGCCTCCTCGATTTCCTTTGTGAACATGCCCTTGGTGTCCACGCGCGCGAAAGGCAGATTGTTTTTGGTGTCGCCGGTGGTGCGGATGATTTCGATGGAGACTTCGTGGCCCTGCGCGCGAAGTTTTTCGGCGATATGGTTCGCCTGCCACAACGCAAGCTGAGAGCCGCGCGACCCGATTCGGAGATGCGAGGAATTGGCCATCAGGACTTGGAGAGAAGGGATTTGGTTCCGCCGGACTGCTCCGCACCGCCAAGGGAGGTCTCCGGCTCCTGTGATGCGGCTTCGCTGTGGCCATTGCGGCTTTCGCGCTGGAATGCCGCGCGGATCGCTTCGATTCTGGCCGAGTCGCCGTCGCGTGCGGCGGCTTTCAGCATTTGCAAGGGCTGGTGCAGGAACTTGTTCATGAGGCCGCGCGTGATCGCGTCCACCGCCTCCTGCTGCTCGGCGGTGAGGGAGCGCAGATGGGCATGATTGCGGCGAAGCTCGGCCTGGCGCATATCTTCTGCGGCGGCCTGTAGGTCGACCAGTGCGGGGACCACATCGAGGACCTCGGTCCGCTGCTTGTAGCGGTCGATTTCCTGATCGAGAATCCCCTCGGCCATGCGCGCCTCGCCTCCCCGGTCAGCAAGGTTGGTGGCCGCGACGGATTGCAGGTCGTCAATGTCGTAGAGGAAGATTCCTTCCAGCCGATTGATGGCGGGGTCGACGTCGCGCGGCACGGCGATATCAATGAAGAACATGGGACGGTTGCGGCGGCGCTGCAAAAACTGCTGCGCGTGGGGCGCGCGGAAGAGGAACTCCGTGGAGCCGGTGGAGGTGATGAGGATGTCGGCCTCGTCGGCGCGGGCGTGCAGGTCGTCGAAACGAACAACGTGGCCATTGAACTTGCTCGCCAAAGCCAGGGCGCGTTCATGCGTGCGGTTGGAGATGAGCAGCGAGCCCGCGCCCTGCTGCATGAGGTGCCTCGCAGCGAGTTCGCTCATTTTGCCCGCGCCGACCAGCAGCACACGTTTGCCTTCGAGCGAGCCGAAAATTTTGCGGGCCAGATCGACCGCGACCGAGGCAATCGAGACGGAGGAGGCGCCGATCCGGGTTTCCGTCCTGACCTTCTTGGCGGCGGTGAAGGCGCTTTGCAGCAGGCGCTCCAGTTCCGGCCCAACGGCACCCACGCCGCGCGCCGCAGAGAAGGATTGTTTGACCTGCCCGAGAATCTGCGGCTCGCCCACTACCATGGAATCGAGGCTTGAAGCGACGCGGAAGAGATGCCGCACCGCATCCACGTCCCTGTAGTTGTAGAGATGGGGCTGGAGCGCGGCCGCATCCACGGAAAAGCGCCGGCTGAGATAGCCGGGGAGGCCCGGGTCTTCGCCCTCGTGGCAAACCAGCAGTTCCACGCGATTGCAGGTGGAAAGGATGAGGCACTCGCACACACCATCGTATGCAAGCAACTCAGCGGTTTCCACGGCAAGCTTTTCAGGAGCGATGGCCAGCCGCTCGCGCAACTCCACCGGAGCGGTTTTGTGGTTCAGCCCTGTGAGCGAAATCCTCATGGCGCTCCGAACCTGTGGACTGAACTGAAGAGATTGGCAGCCCACACGCTGAGCATGGCGATGAAGACCAGCGACGACATATACACGGCGCGCAGGCCGCGAAGGCCGGTGCTGCGGCGCACGAAGAGCATTACGACGTAGAGTCCCCAGACGAGGAAGGAGAGCCAGATTTTTGGGTCGGCGAAATAATGCGCCCCGTATTGTTCCTGCGCGATCAACGATCCGGCGAACAGCCCGACGGTCATTCCGCAAAAACCAAGAACCAGCGTGGTTTGCGCGATCTGGTCCATGGTTTCCAGGGGTGGCAGCCACTCCAGAAAGCCGGGCCAGCGCTTGTTCTTAAGCCGGCGTTCCTGCACCAGATAAAGCAGACTGGCGGTGAGGCTGAAGATGAGCGCCGCGTAAGCCATCATGAGCGCGACGATGTGGACGAAAAGCCAGCCGCTGCGGACAAGTGGAGAACTGAAGGTATATTTGTCCGGCCCAAGGGCTGGAATAAAGGCCAGCAGCAGCGCCAGCGGCAGGGCAAAAACCCCAAATGAAAGCGTGCGATAGCGCCACAGGATGAGCAGAAAGGCGGTCGAGATGAGTAGGGCCAGCATGGACTGCACTTCGTGCATGCCGACCGGCATCCAGCGATGGGCCAAGGCGAGCATTTCTGTGCAGGAGATGGCGTGAAAAACCCACGCGACGATGGAGGCGGCCACACACAAGCGTGCCCAGCGGGGTCTGTGTCCGAAGACGGCGACCAGCACCGCCACAGAAGCCAATCCGTAGAGTGCCACCGCCACTTGTAGGCATAACAGAAACATGAGCGCCTAAGGCATTTCCGGTGCGCGGGGCACCGGAAATGCTGCAAACCAAGAGTAATCCTTAGTATAACGTCGCCGCGTGACGGTCTTAGCTCAAGCACTCTTTCGCCGTCCCGAAGAAATGCGGCCACAATTAAATCAACCGCCTACTATGTAATCCTGCGCGACAGGCGATGGCATCTCAATCCAGAAGGGGGAGATATGGACGATCAATTCAATGCCAGACAATCGGAAGGAAAAACCACAGCATACGTTGAAAGCCAGACATCCAAACTGCCATCGGGGTTCTATCTGGGCGCTGCCCTTGCCTCAATGGGCCTCTCATTGGGGTTCAAAATGGCTGGAAAGAGCAACATGGCCCTGTTTGTGGGCCAATGGGCCGCGCCTTTTCTGGTCATCGGAACCTACAACAAAATGGTGAAGCAGCACGGGTCAGACAGTTCGGGGCGCTGGGAACACGCGGCCTGAAGAATGTGAGAGTGGGACTACACGCCAGCATGGCCTTCACGGTATGCTGGCGTATCTGTGTCTGACAATTTTCAATCGCTGGAATCCGCCGCTGGAGCGACCCAGGCCCTGCCTGAGAATCCGCGAGCACAAGCGCAGACGCCCCTGATGCGCCAGTACTGGGCTGCCAAGCAACAGCATCCCGACGCCCTGCTTTTCTTCCGCATGGGCGACTTTTATGAGCTGTTTTTTGATGACGCGAAAACCGCCTCGCGGGAGCTTCAGATCACGCTGACCGCCCGCGACAGGGAGCGCTCTGTGCCCATGTGCGGCGTCCCTTGGCACGCGGCGGAAAGCTATATGACCCGGCTGCTCCGTAAGGGCTACCGCGTGGCCATTTGCGATCAGCTTGAAGATCCGAAGCTGGCGAAGAAAATTGTACGGCGCGATGTGACGCGCGTGCTGACGCCCGGCACGGCGATTGACCCCTCTCTGGACGGCAGCCGGAATAACTATCTTGCCGCCGTCCACGCGGTGAACGGCGCGGTAGGGCTGGCGTATCTGGACCTTTCGACGGCGGATTTCCACGCAACGGAGTTTACCGGGGCAAATGGGGCCTCGGCCTGCGCGGACGAGCTGGCGCGGCTGGGCCCGAGCGAAATTCTGGCTGCAAGCGGAACGCCGCTCGGCGAAGATCCGGCTTTTTCCACCGCCATGGAGCGCATCCAGACGCGGACCGCGGTGGAAGACTGGGTCTTTGCGCGAGACTACGCCATCCCCCTGCTCCACCGGCAAATGGGAGCGGCCACACTGGACGGATTTGGGCTCCACCATCACAGCGCCGCAGCCATTGCCGCGGGGGTGGTGGTGCATTATGTCCGGCAGACGCAGCAGAATGACGCCAGTCATGTGGACGCCGTTCGCTACTACGAGCGCAGCCGCCACATGCATCTGGACCAGGTGACGGTGCGAAACCTGGAACTGCTGGAGCCTATCTTCAGCGAATCCGGAGACGAGGTCACGCTGTTTCGCACGCTCGATTGTCTGAAGACCCCGATGGGGAAGCGGCTGCTGCGGGCTTCCATTTTGCGGCCTCTGATCGATGCGGAGGAAATTCAACGGCGCTATGAAGCGGTGGCGGCGGCCAAACAGGACCTGATGCGGCGTGAGCGGATTCGGCAGACGCTCGGCGGCATTCTGGATCTGGAGCGGCTGCTGGCGCGGATTTCGCTGGACAGCGCTGGACCGCGTGACGTGCTGGGCTTGGCTGCCTCGCTGAGGCATTTGCCCGAACTGAAGGCTGGCGCAGCGGAGATGCGAGGCAAGCTGTGGCAGGCTGCCCATGAAGGGCTTGATCCACTGGATGACCTGTGCGCGGCCATTACGGCGGCACTGGTGCCGGAGCCTCCGGCGACACTGGCCGAAGGCGGGGTGATTGCAACCGGAGTGAATGCCGAACTCGACGAGTTGCGCGCCATGAGTCACAGTGGGCGGTCTTCCATCGCGGCGATTGAAGGGCGCGAGCGGCAGCGGACGGGGATCCAGTCGCTCAAGGTGCGGTTTAATTCAGTCTTCGGATACTACATCGAGATCACGAAATCGCACCTCGGGAATGTACCGCCGGACTATGAGCGCAAGCAGACGCTGGCCAACGCTGAGCGCTTCACTACGCCGGAGCTAAAGGACCACGAGACCAAAGTGCTGACTGCGCAGGAACGCTCGGTCGAAATTGAGAAGCGGCTCTTTGCCGAGTTGCGACGGCGCGTGGTGGAGAACGCGGGGCGCATTCGCAAGACCAGCGCGGTGGTGGCGGAGATGGATATGCTCTCCGGCTTCGCGCATCTGGCCGCGCTGCGGAACTACACGCGGCCGGTGCTGGAGGATGGGTCGGTGCTGGAGATTCTCGGTGGGCGTCATCCGGTGATCGAGCACTTGATGGACGAGGCAGGAGAAGGGCGCTTTATCCCGAACGATCTTTATCTCGACACGGATTCCTCGTGCCTGCTGCTGCTGACCGGGCCGAACATGGGAGGGAAGTCCACGTATCTGCGGCAGGCCGCGCTGCTGGCGATTCTCGCGCAGATGGGGTCGTTTGTTCCCGCTGAGCGGATGCGTTACGGAATAGTGGACCGCGTGTACACGCGCATTGGCGCCAGCGACAATGTGGCGCGCGGGCGTTCGACTTTTATGGTGGAGATGACGGAGACGGCGACGATCCTGAACACGGCGACGGAGCGGTCGCTGATCCTGCTGGATGAGATGGGGCGGGGGACTTCAACCTTTGATGGGCTGGCGCTCGCATGGGCCACGCTGGAGTATTTGCACGCGCATGTGGGCGCGAGGACGCTGTTTGCCACGCACTACCATGAGTTGACGATTCTGGCCGAGCAACTGACGAAGCTCAAGAATCTGAGAGTGGCAGTGAAGGAGTCTCCGCAGGGGATTGTGTTTCTCCATGCCATTGAAGAAGGAGCGGCCAGCAAAAGCTATGGCATAGAAGTGGCGCGGCTGGCGGGGCTGCCTCCACAGGTGATCCACCGGGCGCGCCAGGTGCTGAAGCAGCACGAGCGTTCGGAGCGGCAGAATGTGGCCGTAGAAACTGAGGCCGCGATGCAGATGACGATGTTCACGCCGCTGTCGCAGCGTATTCTGGACCGTCTGGAGGAGACGGACGTGAACTCGCTGACGCCGCTACAGGCGCTGGCGCTGCTGGATGAGTTGAAGGGAGAGATCAAGGCCGGGAGCGCTGGCCGATGAAGCTTCGCGAGCAGGTGGGTCAGCTTATCGTCGCCGGGGTGGAGGGCGTGGAGTTGTCCGCGATGGAGCGGGCGTGGCTCAGGCTCATTCGGCCCGGCGGCATCATTCTATTCAGGCGCAATATTGAGCAGGCAACGCAGGTGGCGGAGTTGCTGCGCGAGGCGACGCAGATCGCGGGCGCGCCGCTCTTCCGCTGTGTTGATCTGGAAGGCGGGTTGGTGGACCGGCTTCGCGATTTGATTGCGCCAATGCCGTCCGCCGCTGCTGTGTTCGCAACTGGGAAGAAGGCGAACTTCGTCCGGCACGCGCGGCTGATCGCACGCCAAGCCAAGGCGCTGGGCTTCAACACAACCTTCGCGCCGGTGCTTGATCTGGCATTGCCAGCTTCAGCAGCCGTCATGAAGAGCCGCGTCGTTTCTGCGAGTCCAGCGGACGTGATTGCCTATGCTGGCGCATTCGTAGATGGACTGGATGCTGAAGAAATTCTCGGCTGTGGGAAGCATTTTCCTGGTCTCGGCGGCGGAACTTTGGATTCTCACCACTCCACTCCTCGGATTGAGCGCACATGGAAGCAGCTTTGGGCGGAAGACCTTGAGCCATTCCGAGCGCTCGCGCCAAGACTGCCGCTGATGATGGTTTCGCACGCGGCGTATCCAGAGGTGAAGGATGCAGCCCCGGCCTCGGTCTCGCGATTCTGGATTTCAACGGTGCTCAAGAAGCGCATTGGGTATCAAGGGCTGATTATTTCCGATGATATGGAGATGGGGGGCATTCTCACGCAAATGCCGATGGAGGATGCGGCCGTAAAAGCTGTATTGGCCGGGACGGACCTGATCGAGATATGCCGCGACCCATCGCTCGTGCTGCGCGCTTATGAAGCGCTGCTGACTGAGGCGGAGCGCTCGCCGGCATTTCGAAGACGGATTGAATCGTCATGCGGGCGAGTCGTCGAGGCGAAAAACCGGCTGCTCGATGCGGCAATGCCGCGCCCGGCGACTGCGGCGCAAATTGGGAAGCTGCGCGAGGCGGTGAAGAAGTTTTCGGGAGACGTGCAGTGACCGCCGCGCGAGCCATGACGGTGGCCGGGGTTATGAGCGGGACGTCCGCCGATGGCGTGGACGTGGCGCTGGTGCGAATTGCTCCGGCTGCGGCCGTCCCGAAGATTAAGCTGCTCGCGCATCATGCGGTCACTTATCCGGCGGCGCTGCGGAAAGCAGTGCTGGCTGCAATGAATGCGCCTCGGACTTCAACGGCGGAGTTGGCACGGCTGAATTGGCGGCTCGGAATGGCCTATGCGGAAGCAGTTCGCGCGGCGGTGATGAAATATCCGATGAATCTGGACTTGATCGGCTGCCATGGGCAGACCATCTATCATCAGGCGCAAGGCGCCAGCTATGCGGGAAGGCAGGTCGCCTGCACGTGGCAGATCGGAGAGCCCGCGCTGATTGCGCGCGAAATGGGCGTGCCCGTGGTTTCTAATTTCCGCCCGGCGGATATGGCTGCCGGAGGACAGGGTGCGCCGCTGGTTCCGCTGCTCGATTTTGTGTTGTTCGCGCACCCAAAACGAGCGCGGGTCCTGCAAAACATTGGAGGAATTGGGAACCTCACCGCGATCCCAGCGGGCGCGAGCGCGGACAAACTCATCGCGTTCGATACCGGCCCCGGCAATATGGTGATCGACGCGCTGACGGCCCGGCTGTTCGGGAAGAAGTATGACCGCGATGGACGAATCGCTGCGAGTCGTCGAGTGCTGGATGGCGTGCTTGGGCCGCTGCTTCGTGAGCCATACTTCAGGAAGGCCCCGCCAAAATCAGCGGGACGCGAGCAGTTTGGGACGGCCTTCGCGGCGGAGTTTCTGCGGAGTTGCAAGCGCGCTGGAGGTGGTCCGGAGGATGCCGTTGCCACGGCGACTGCGCTCACAGCGGAGAGCATCGCGCTGGCGTGCGAGCGGTTTCTAGGGCCGCTGATCGGCGAGTCACAGGCGGACTTTATTGTCTCCGGCGGAGGCTCGCGCAACCGCACTCTGATGGGCATGCTGCGGCAGCGGCTTGGGCCGCGGGGATACAAAGTAATGTTGAGCGATGAGGCCGGGCTTCCGTCGCAGGCGAAAGAGGCTGTCGCTTTCGCGCTGCTTGCGTGGCAAACATGGCATCGGCTGCCGGGAAACGTTCCGTCGGCGACAGGTGGGTCGCGCCCTGTAATTCTTGGCGAGATTTCCTATGTCTAGGAGGTTGGGCCTGTGCGCCGCTTTGGCTTGCCTCGCGTCGCTGCTTGCTGGTTGCGGGCATCACGCGCCCGGCAATACTGTTACGGTGCTGATTGAGAACAGCCCCAACAGCCTTGATCCGCGTATTGGGACGGATGCGCAGGCGGAGCACATTGACGCGCTGATCTTCGACTCGCTCGTCCAGCGTGACGATCATTTTGGAATTGACCCCGATCTCGCAGTGCGCTGGGAGACCCCGGACCCGAAGACCTATATCTTCCATCTGCGCGTGGGCGTCCATTTTCAGGATGGCCGCCCGCTCACTTCGCGCGACGTGAAGTGGACGCTCGATTCGGTGATGAACGGGACCATTGTTTCGGTCAAGGCAGGAGCCTACAAGCACATTGCCAGCATTGAAGCGCCCGATCCGGCGACGGTGATTATCCGGATGAGCGAGCCCGATCCGGGACTGCTGTGGAACCTGTGCAATGGCGGTATCGGCATAGTTCCTTACGGCAGCGGGCGCGACTTCTGGAAGCACCCCATCGGCAGCGGCCCTTTTCGTTTTGTGAGTCAGCAATCGGACCGCGATGTGTTGCTGGAGCGTTCGCCAAATTACTGGGGAACCAAGCCGAAGATCGAGCGTGTCCGGTTCGCTGTTGTTCCCGATACAACGACGCGCGCCCTCGAGTTGGAGAAAGGCTCGGCGGACGTGGCGGTGAACGCACTTACGCCCGACATGGCGGATGCGCTCAGGCAGCGCCCGAACCTTCTGGTCGAAGATGGCCCCGGCTCTGAGATTGACTACATCGTCTTCAACCTGCGCAATCGCTATCTGGGCGACGTGCGTGTGCGGCGCGCAATTGCCCAGGCGATCAACCGCCCGCTCATTATTCATTCGCTGCTGCGAGATCAGGCGCGCCCCGCGAACAGCCTGCTGCCCGCGGGGCACTGGGCATGGACGGGCGAGACGGAGAAGTATCCTTACGACCCAGCGGCGGCCAACGCCCTGCTGGACAAGGCCGGGTATAATCGCGGCCCCAGTGGAATCCGTTTCCATCTCGGGATGAAGACCTCGACCGATGAGACAAGGCGTCTGACGGCTGACGTGTTGCAACAGGAGCTTGCCAAAATTGGAATTGCGCTGGATCTGCGCAGCTACGAGTTCGCGACTTTCTATGCCGACCTGACGCGCGGCGCGTTTGAGATGGCGCCGTCGCGCTGGATCGGCGGCAATGAGCAGCCGGAGATCTTCCGCTATGCGTACTCTTCGGCCAGCTTTCCGCCGCATGGCAGCAACCGCGGATTCTATTCCAATCCCAAGCTCGACGCGCTGCTAAATGACGCGGCGGGAACTCTCGACCAGGCAAAGCAGCGCGCGGACTACGTGAAAGTCCAGCAGATTCTGTCGCGCGACCTGCCCACACTGGATCTCTGGTATCTGGATACGGTGATTGTTCATACCCGCAGGCTGAAGAACGTGCATGTTTCGCCTTCGGGCGACTTCGGATTTCTGCGCGATGCTTACCTGTCGCGCTAAAACTAGCGCCAAGGGGTCTTGTTGTGGCCGTCCAGTTCACGGTCAAGGAAGGTTGCGGCGGAGATGAGCGCGAGGTGAGTAAACGCCTGTGGGAAATTCCCGAGGTGCTCGCCGCTTGAGCCAAGCTCTTCTGAGTAGAGTCCGAGGTGGTTTGCGTAGCCGAGCAATTTGTCGAAGAGCAAGCGGGCTTTTTCGGTCTGGTGCGCACGCGCGAGGCACTCGATGTACCAGAAAGAGCAGGCGGTGAAGCTGCCCTCTTCTCCGCGCAAGCCGTCGATGGGCTCCATGCCGTTGTCGTAACGATAGACGAGCGTGTCTTCCACCAGATGCCGCTCGATTGCCTCCAGGGTGAGGAGCCATCGTCCATCCACTGGGCTGATGAAGCGCATAAGCGGCATCAGCAGCACTGAGGCATCGACGGCCTCCGCGCCCTTGTATTGGACAAACGACTTCAGCTTCTCGCTCCAATAATTGGCGTAGATGTAATCGTGAATCTCATCGCGGGTCTGCCGCCACTTGAGCGTGGGGCCGGCGAGGGAGCGTTTGCCGGCGAGGCGGACGGCGCGATCGAAAGCCACCCAGCACATAAGTTTTGAGTGTAGGAACTCCTTGCGGCCCCCGCGCACTTCCCATATGCCTTCGTCGGGGCGCTTCCAGTTTTTACCAAGCCAGTCGAGGATGCGCTGAAGCCCTACCCAGCCGTCGTGGGAAATGCCGTCGCTGTACTTGTTGGCAAGATACACGGCATCCATGAACTCACCGTAGATGTCGAGCTGAAGCTGTGTATAAGCGGCGTTCCCAATGCGGACCGGCCGTGAGTTCTTATAGCCGCAAAATGAGTCCAAAGTAAACTCATCGAGCTTCTGTCGACCGTCGGGACGGTACATAAGCTGCAATGGGCCGTGCTGGGCGTCCTCGTGCATGCGGTCGCGGATCCATTGGGTAAAGGCATAGGCTTCATCCACAAAGCCCAAGCGGATGAAAGCGTAGAGCGAAAAGGAGGAGTCGCGGAGCCATGTGTAGCGGTAATCCCAGTTGCGCTCGCCGCCGATGTGTTCGGGCAGACCGAAGGTTGGTGCGGCGATGAGCGATCCATACTGGGCGCTGGTGAGCAGCTTGAGCATGAGGGCCGAGCGGTTCACCATTTCGCGCCAGCGGCCCTTGTAATTGGAGCGCGCGATCCAGCCGCGCCAGAATTTCGCCGTTTCCTGGAAGTGTTCCTCGATGTTTTTGGGATCGAGCACGGCCTGGCCCGTCTGCTCCGCCTCGTCAACTTCGCCAAAGGCCACTGTGGCCGTTTCTCCGGCCTTGAGGGTGAACTCCGCGACGGCGTCGTCGCCCTGGATCAGCATAGGGAAGGTGGCGTGCCGGGCCATGCTGGGACACTCGCTGGCGGGAATGAAGCAGATGGAGTGGTCTTCGCAGGTGGTGGAGTGCCGCCCGCGGGCGTAGTCGAATCGCGGCGCACAGCGCATCTTGAACCGCACTTCACCCTTGATGACGCGAATCATGCGAAGGATGTGATGTCCGTAGCGATGGCGGTCTTTGTCCTCGACTACAGGCATGAAGTCGGTAATCTCAACCACGCCATCATCAGAGAGGAAGCGAGTCAGCAGGATGTTGGTATCTGGCAGGTAAAGCTGCTTGGTCCGCATATTCGGCAGGTCAGGATGGATGCAGAAGTGCCCGCCACGCTGAGGATCAAGCAGAGCGGCAAAAACCGTTGGGGAATCGAAATTGGGGAAGCAGAGGAAGTCGATGCTGCCGTTGGTGCAGACAAGCGCAATGGAGCGCATGTTCCCGATGACGCCGTAGTTTTCAATGGGCTGAAAAGCCGTCTCGTTGTCCATATCTCTAAGGGCTTAGATGAGGATTCGCGAAGAAGGTTGATTCTAACCCATTCACAAAGTTGAATTTGCGACGTTTGTGGATGTGCTGAGATGTGACGGGTTCTGGCGGTGCAGGGAGTCTAGAGCGACTTTGAATCCTGAGTTGCTGAAGGTTGTAGGCCAAGCAGCGGGTTTTCATAGGACAAAATAGAGCATTGGATAACCAGCTAGAGATCATCCGCCAGTTACGCCTTAGTCTTCGCCCTGACGGGTCAGCACCCGTTGCTTCGAGTGACAATTGAATGACTTTGCAATTACTTTTCAGCAAGTGACGCCGGGCATCTAATTTTTGCAAGTTCGTACTTCGGCGGGCCTGAGCTCCAAAACCCAACTGCGCTCAATACCCGCACTGAGGCCGCAATGACACGTTTCCCGTCACTGCTCGCTCTTCCAGTTGCTGCTTTGTTCCTCTCTGGCGCAGCGGCCCAGCGGTTGACTTCGACCAAACCCACGGCTTCGGTAACGGCACGATGCATGCCTCTTCAGTTGACTTGTCCACGGGGCCAGTCGCAGCGGGGAAGACGAAACAGCAGGCAGAGCGATTGAAGGTGGCTCGAGTTCCTTCTTGTTTTTTAGCTCTCATTTATCACTGAAAGTTGTAACCAGAGAGCGCGTTCTAACTCTTAATTCAAAGGGGGCAGAAATGAAACAACGTGACGCAGTATTACTCGGGGCAGCCGCGTTCCTTGTCGCTGCAATTGCCGTAGCAGGCATGAAGCAGGGTGGAAAGTCCAACTTTCTTGGGAATGCCAACGACAATGCGAAAGCGATGATCGACCAGGGTCGACATACCTTTCGCTTCGATACCTACGGTGATGAAGCATTCTGGACCGACCAGCTTCACATCCAGCAGTCGGTGAAAACCCTTTCACCTGGAACCGCTCTCATGCTCGGCCTGAAAGTGGATTCAGCAGCACTTTCGCCTTCAACCGTTCAGGCGATCAAGCACGGCATGGTTAACCTGAATGACCCTGCTGTGACTCTTCAGCTGATCAAGCAGAATGCAGTTCTGGGCGTAGTCGGCACCTTCAACGGCAGCGCCCTGACGCGAGTCGGTTTCACATGCGCGCTCTGTCATTCCACCGTCGATAATTCCGTTGCTCCCGGAATCGGAAATCGAATCGACGGGCTTGCGAACCGCGATCTGAACGTAGGCGCCATCATCGCCACGGCACCCAACCTGCAGCCGGTGGTGGATCTGCTAAGGCTGGCACCGCAGGACGAAAGCGTAACTGCACAGGACGTTCGCAATGTGCTGAACAGTTGGGGTCCCGGCAAATTTGACGCAGAATTGTTCCTCGATGGCAAGACGTCGAATCCGGCGCAGATTACGAACGGAATTACGACAGCAACCAACATTTCGGGGGCAGTCTTAATTCCAAACGCTCTGGGTCTCGCGGGCCATAACCTTCATACGTGGACAGGAGGTTGGGGCACAGTGACCTACTGGAATGCATTTGTCGCGGTAAACGAATTGCACGGCATCGGCACGTTTTTCGATGAGCGCTTCGATGATGCCACGCAGTTCCCGATCGCAGCCGCGGCAAAACTCGGTCATGTCTCGGTCGATCCCGACAGCGACCGGGTTACGGGTAAGCTGGCCGCGCTGCATTTCTATCAACTGTCGCTGCCTTCCGTACAACCGCGGCCGGGCATCGACTTTAACGTGGCAGCGGCGGAGCGCGGAGATGAATTGTTCAGCGGCAAGGCCAATTGCAACAGCTGCCATCACGAGCCATTGTGGACAGAACCAGGTTGGAACCAGCATTCAGCCGAAGAGATGAAAATCGATAGCTTTGAAGCTGATCGTTCTCCGGGGCATGCTTACCAGACGATGACTCTCGCCGGCGTCTTTGTTCGTGAACGCGGGCTGTTTATGTTTCCGCAGAACAAAGGCCGCTTCTATCACGATGGCCGATTCCAAACGCTCATGGACGTGGTTAACAGCTATGACGCCCGGTTTAATCTTGGGCTTACAGAACAGGAGAAGCACGACCTGGTCGAGTACCTGAAGTCGTTATAGAAATTCCTGAATGTCATCTTCGCGAACGCAGAAGCTGACTTTCCGCGCCCCATGCCCGGAATCCGTCACTGGAGAAGTTAAACATCCAACAACAACCTACACGCGTGGCTGGCATTCTCGGAGAACACGGCCGCCTGTGGACGCACAACTGAAGCGTAGATGGCGGGAGACAGGGTTTCGAACCCTGGATGCAAAGCGCAATCGAATGATTTGTGGCGGTGGATGCATTCTGGAGCGAATCGCTCTCCCGCCCAATTTCCCTGCTAACAGGGAAATTTACAGGGAAATTTGAGATTTTGGGCCCAGTCGCGCGTACGCAGCGCGCATGTTGCAGATTGTGCTTGGCTTAGGCCGCCGCCCTCGACAATCGGGGCACAAAAAGAACAGGGAATCTTCTTGAGCTATCAGGGAATCGAAATTCCCTGTTTTTTGTTCGAGCAGTGAAAGTTTGTAAATATTTCTTCTGACTTGTCACGAAAAACGCCCCAAATTTTCCACTTCTAAGTAGAGCAATTTTCTAGGGCGGCCTTCATGAAAGGCGGAGGGTGGATTGGTGGCCAATATCGACCTCGCTTCAGCATTCGTGACCGCGCCGGCGCCGTCTCGGATAGCTCAGTAGGCCCGCATGTCGACCGAGCATCAGCAGTATTCGCTGGAAACCAAGCTCGTCTGTGGCCAGGGAGGAGTTGCTGACGGTTTACCCAAAACGCAGAAAGACATCTCCCCAAAATGGCAAAGATGCATTCGTTGGTGGGCCGGCGAACTGGGCGTGTCAGGCGTGAGGTGGACGACCGATTGCCTGCGCGGCGCGAAGGACTGCCAGGTGGGTGGGTTTCCACTGATTGCCATCAGCAAAGCGGACTCCCGCCACATAGAAATCATAGTGCAGGCCTTCCGATTAAGGGGGATTCCCTGCGCGGGAACAGTTGCTGTCGCGCCGAGTTTCACGCCGGCTGGAAATTCATCCATGGCCCCATATGGAGTCTATGCGATAGCTCGTGATCCGCTGATCGCTGCGGTTCACCCATTGAGCTGACTCCAGAGCATCTGGTATGCCAGGCGTAATCTGCACCAACACAACTGGAGAGTCTTTTAGGTTGGCGGGTGCCATGCGGGTCTGCGCAACTGCTCCTGTAATGGAACGTCCACTTGTCGGGGAATTCTTCACGATTGTTTTCGTTTCGCATGAAGGACGCTTCCGGCACGCTGCGCTCATCCCCACTTCGCGCGGGATTCACGTGCGCAGCTTTGAACGCTCTAGGCCTCAAGATGCTGAACAGTTATACAATTTTGTGTACAAACGTTAAAACAATTACGGTGTACAATCCGCCCAGCAGCAGAAAGATTGATTTTCAGTACGGCTCTTTTGATATCGAATGGACCGTCCAGAACTTCCTCTGGAACGTGCTTGCCCTCGCAGGTTTTCGTCTCTTGCTGCAGATATTGAATTTGAAACGTATGGAGAGTTGCGATGGACCATGATGCGAACTCGATCAGCCGGCGCACGTTTTTGAAAGATGGAGCGGTGTTGGGGATTGCGGCGGCAAGCCCTCTTCCCGCGCGCCTTTGGAAAGATGGAACAATCGGAGATTATCCGCTCGCGCAAGTTGCGTTGCGGGATGTCGACATCACGGACGAGTTCTGGTCTCCGCGTATCGAGAAAGCGCGGGATGTGGCGCTTCCGCTGCTATTGAGCCGTGAAGCTTCCAGTCGCTTCATCGATAGCAGAGTCATCGAAACCGCGTCCTACTTTATCACGAAGCGGCCTGACAAGGCCCTGCAGGAGAGAGCGGAGTCACTCTTCGCTCCGCTTTCCGCGTCGATTCGGTCCCGCATGGGAGCGTGGACGAATCGTGGTGACGGGCCTTTCATGAGCACCGGCCACTTCTTTGAAGCAGCTATTGCTTACCAGCAGGCAACGGGAGACCCACAATTCCTCCGGCTGGCCGTCGCGGCTGCAAATGACATCGCTGACCAGTTCCGTCCCGGAAAGCGCACTGACATCTCGAACCATGAAGGAATCGAGCTCGCCTTGGTGAAACTTTATCGGGCCACCGGCGATTCCAGGTATGTGCGCCTGGCGAAGTACATTGTGGACGTGCGCGGGACCAATGATGGCAGGCGCCGCAAAACAGGCCCGTATGCTCAGGACGAGGTTCCGGTGGCGCTGCAAACGAGGGCCATGGGCCATTGCGTTCGAGCAACCTACCTCTACTGTGCCGTCACAGACCTCGCAGCCCTGACGCAGGATGCCGCCTACCGCAATGCGGCGTCACGCATCTGGGAAGATGCTGTTGACAAGCGCACATTTATTACCGGCGGGATTGGCAGCTATCGTCGTGAGGAGAATTACGGGGACGACTACGACTTACCCAACGCGAGTTGCTGGAACGAAATTTGCGCGGCGGTGGGGAATACGCTTTGGAACCATCGCATGCTGCTGATGACCGGCGACGCGCGCTACGCCGACATGATGGAACGGATCCTCTATAACGGCCTTCTCGCAGGCATGTCGCTACAGGGCGACCGCTTCCTTTATCAGACTCCGCTCAAGACGTTTTCAGGCTTTATGCGTCAGGAGGCATTCGGCCCTAATTGCTGCCCTCCGAACATAACAAGGCTGCTCGCGCAATTGGGCACGCTCGTTTATTCGAGCGACCCGCACAATCTATATATCAACTTGTTTATAGCGAGCAATGCGCGATTTGCAATTCAAGGGAAGAAGGTATCACTCCGACAGGAAACTAAATACCCTTGGGATGGCCGGGTTACGGCTACGGTGAGTGCGTCGAGTCCAGCACGGTTCGCATTACATATACGCATACCGGGATGGGCACAAGGCGAATTTACACCAGGCGATTTATATAAATATGAAAGCGTCGATCCGCATTCCTTCGCGCTTTCAGTGAATGGGAAACAAGTTCCATTCACGCTGGACCGCGGTTTTGCCCGGATTGAACGCGAGTGGAAGGACAGCGATACTGTCGAGCTTGAACTGCCCATGGAAGTACGGCTTGCGCAGGCCGATGCGCGTGTAAAAGAAAATCGTGGAATGGTTGCCATCACGCGCGGTCCTGTTGTCTTTTGTGCCGAAGCCCTGGACAACAAAGGCGGCGTATTTAATCTTCTCGTCCCGCAAGATACGCAAGCGCAATTTACCTATGACCCCACATTGCTCGGAGGCATGGGGATTATACGCGCGAAGGTCAAGCGCCTGAATCGTATCTCTGCCACACATCAGGCCACTAGCAGTCCGGCAGACTTGTTAGCGGTCCCGTTCTTCACGTTTGCGAATCGAGCTACAACGGAGATGGCTGTCTGGCTGGCGCGTGACCCAGCGCGAGCGGCGATAACGCCGCTGTCCACCATTGCATCGGCGAGCGTGGCCACGTCCTCCTGTGGAGACGGCACTGTTGCGGACAACTACCCCGGACATAACCCTCCGACGTTCGCTCAACGCTTCTACCCAAATTCCCAGGATGGAAGTGGCCATATAAGCGCCATCTGCGATCAACAATTCCCCGTCAGTTCAGAGGACGGGTCAGGTTCCTTTCTGCGGCTCCGTCCGCAATCTGGGAATTTGGGCTGGGTGCAGTATGACTTTGCCCGGCCTGCTCAGGTCTCATCCATTAGCGTTTATTGGAAAGACGACAAGCAGTTCTGTAGCTTACCGGAAAAATGGGGCCTTTCCTATCATGATGGCAACCAGTGGAAGCCCGTACGGGTAAGCGGCGAATTTGGAGTAGAACCAGATAAGTTCAATAAGGTTGTATTTGCTCCGGTGCATACAGATAGGCTGCGTCTCGACCTCACCCTCAAAGGAACAATAATCAAAAAGGGAGACCTGGGGCCGCCGGATGCAAACTACTTACGGCAGGATTGCGCATGGTACGAAGGGGGCATTATCGAGTGGTTTATCAATGACAATGATTTTGAACCCACAAATGTGCTCTTTAGCCATCAGGCCCCAGCCGATCATGCGCTGAATCCAGACCCGGACTCAGACTTTTGGAGGGACGCGGAAGGCGCTGTCATTGAACGCTCGATTCTGGGAAAGCCTGATCCAGATGTTCGCTCCCAGGTGCGGTCGAGATGGACAAAGGACAATCTCTATTTCCTATTTTGGGGCGCTTACCAGACCCTGAATCTTAAGCCTGACCCCGACACCGTACACGAGACCTTTAAGTTATGGTTTTATGACGATTTTGAACTCTACCTAGGAGCTAATTTCCAGAACATTAACTTGTATGGTGAATTCCAGATTTCACCTCAAAGCGAGCTTCTCGACCAGGCAATCGATGCTTCGGTCCGCAGGCCGGGATGGGGGGATGAGCACCTTTGGAATTCCGGCATGACCGTGAAATCACGAATTGATCGGGAAAACAAGGTTTGGTATGGAGAAATGTGCATTCCCATCGCTTCGATCGATCAAAGACCCGCTGCCATCGGGACCGAATTTCGTGCCAATGTTTATCGTTTGCAGTCCGCCGGGCAAGGGAAGAAGCAGCATTTCCTCGCGTGGCAGCCGACAGGAGAGTGGAATCCACATCGGCCAAAGAAGTTTGGAACGCTGCGCCTTGTGGGTGCACCACAGAGCCGCGGATGATTAAGGCCTCGTTCCCATCCACGTTGCCTTAGACGCGAGTGGCCGATCTGAGGCCAAACCTTTTTTCAAAACAAGCTATAGCGAAACCATATCTATCGGAGGAATTATGGCCAGGAAGATTTCAAGGCGAGATTTGCTGGTTGGGGCGGGTGCAGCTGGCGCCGCGGGGGCACTACTCACTGGCGCGGGTCCGGTTCCGTTACTGGCTGCCAATGCGCAGGAGAAGAGTGGCGGACAACAGGACATTGACTCTTATCTCGACATGCTCCGGAAGACATCATCCACAGACCTTCTTAAGGAGCACGAAGACCATACGATCGTTATGGAAGCTGGCGAAATGGTCATCCATTTCGATCGCCGTTATGGATCGATCTCCAGCATTACGCGAAAGAATGATCCGCTGCAAACAAACTACATAGGCAATGAATTGAATACTCCTGGCGTCGACCCGTATAACTCGCGATGGACCGGAGACCTGGTAACAACCGTTTGGCGTTTAAATGCCGGCGACTGGCGGAACTTTCGTCTGGGACAGAACGATGTCTTTCGCATGTCGGGTAAATGGCAGCGGGAGCTCACCAGTCAGTCAGCGGATACGCGACGCATCAGCGCAAAGAACGGCGTCGTAAACGTTAGCTACGGAGGCAATTCTGCGAATGCTGAAGGGATCAAAAGCTACGCTCTGAACATGACGTATAGGCCGGGAGATGGAAATTCTCTTGTATGGGACATCGAGATCACGAATACGACAGGCAGAGTTCTTGAGTTCGGTGAACTCGGCTTCCCGTTGATGGTGAATGATGATTATTCGGAGCTATATATTGAAAGCGGCGCGGAGACGAAGCTAAGCGGCGGGGGCAACGTCGATTTCAGCAAAACTCCGCTCCGCCAAAAGCTCATTCATGAACAGAAGGTCCTGTCCCATCCATTCATAGCGGGGCATAGCTCCTATGTTCTGCTCCAGAGGCCGCTCGGAGATCCTCCGTATCTATTAGTTCACCCAACACAGGGCACAAGTTTCGAGTGCCTGTACAAGGAACCTGATCTCGCATTTGCGAAGCATGTTCGTGGCTGGCGAGGGCCAGATATCCTTGCCGTGGCTTCCAAAGCTACCCAAGAGATTCAAGGATGGGAATCGAATCCCTGGGTCAACGGCCATACTTCCCTTGCGTTGCAGCCCGGCGAAAAGAAGCAGCTCCAGTTGCGCTTCGCATTCATCCCATCTTATGAGTCCATCCGGGAGACGATTCATGACGCCGGCAATCTGGGAATCCGGATTGTGCCGTCGATGGTTGTCCAGGAAAATACGGATGCCCTGGTGGAACTGAGTGCAAAGTCGGATGTCGACAAAATCGACCTTTTGTCTGACAACATCCAGGTCAAGGAGAAGAAGCGACTTCAAAACAAGACCCTGCTTGTGCTGGCCTTCAAGGGCAGAGGACAAAAAAGCCTGAAGCTGCACTATGGAGACGGGCGCTGGACCAATCTGCACTTTTATTGCATTGAAGATATCGAAACATTGCTTACGAAGCGGGGAGAGTTCGTTGTTGATCGCCAGTTCTACACAAACCCAGATGATCCTTACCATCGCTACCATTGCTTCCTTCCATTCGATCACCGAATCGGCAGCATGTTTCTCGACTCTGACAGGGTGTGGGAAGTCGGAGGTAGTGATGAGTCGGGCTTTTCAGAGCCGCTTTTTCTCGCGCAGAAAAATGTCTACCTGCCTTCAAAAAAAGAGATCGATACTCTCGAAGCCTATGTTGCCGACTGTTTGTTTAAGTACATACAGAACCCTGAGACCTATGAAGTGCGTGCTTCCCTATATTGGAAGGACCGTTACCCGTCGGATGGATGGGGCGACTGGACCAAGGAGAGGTCTGAGGCGACATTCCGCACGTATAACTATGTCCATCCAGCCAACATCTACCACGCGCTCTACAGGATTGGAAAAAGCTACGGTCTGCTGACTCGAAAGACTTCGGAAGAGTATCTCCGAATGTCATATCGAACGTGCCTCAAGTGGTTCACTACCGGACCATGGCGTCACGTGGGCCTGATGGAAGGATCGAACGCCATCAATATCCTGGCTGATATCCAAAAGGAGGGGTGGCAACAGGAGCACAGCGAACTTCGCAGGCTGATGAAGGAGTGTGATGATGAGTTTGTGCGGGACCCGTATCCCTACAGCTCAGAGCTAATCATCGACCAGACTGCGCACGAGCAGGTCTACTTTTTCACTCGCTTCTTCGGAAACCAGGCGAAGAACAAGAAAACTGTACAGGTACTCAAGGCGCTGCGCGGAGGAAACCAGCCGATTTGGTTTCGCTATGGAAATGACAAAAGACGCGACGTGTGCTGCTGGTACAACGCATCTCTGAATGGCATGGCATTGCTGCAAGCCTACGAGGACAATCATGATCAGGATGCCCTGATTAAGGGCTATGCCGGCGTCATGAGCGTAATGGCGAATGTACTGCCGGACGGGATGGGGTTCGATCAGTTCATCTGCACTCCGGGTATATATGACCATCAGCCTCGTCGCACATTTGAAAGCGGGACGGGGCTGTGGGGATTCCTCCAGTCAGCGAAATCCTATGTTGTTAGCGACCCCGTTTTTGGACAAATTGGATTCGGCTGCAGAGTGGAGCGCGACGGCCCCACACTTATCGCTTATCCCAAAGATGGCCTTAGAAAGAGGCTTCGCTTTAATGATGCCTCAATAGACCTAGAAGTAATGCAAGGGCACATCAACAAAGCGACCATTGACGCTTCTCGAAACCTGCGCCTGGAAATATCTGACGGGACAGGGCTGGTCAAACGGGTCGGTATTGTCGTAAGAGGCCTTAGCCCAGGACGATACCGAATCAAGCATGGCCCATCTACGCACGCAATCGAGGTCCGCGATGTTCTTGAAACCACGGTGCCCATGAGACAGGCCAGCCACATCGAAATTGTGAGGGCCTGATATGAATCAAAGGACTGCCGTTCCATACCTGCCCACATCACGCGCGATAAAGTGATTGTGAGCGACTAAACAGCGTTAAAGACCGTCGGGAGCATGGAAATGATTGGTGTCATCGGAGTCGGGTCAATTGCATCCGCGATTGTCTCCGGCTTGTGCAGGGGCGGTGGTACTCAGGACATCCTGCTTTCGCCTCGCAACCCCCGGAAGGCCGCGTCTCTGGCAGCCTCGTATCCCGGCGTTCGCGTCGCGGAGAGCAATGAGACGGTGGCCCGGGAATCCTCTCTGGTGCTGCTCTGTTTACGGCCCTCCGATGCAGGCCTGCTGCGGGGCCTTCCATTCGGAAAAGATGCGTCCGTCATCAGCGTGATGGCTGGCATTTCTATCGCGGAACTCCGGGAGATTGTCGGGCCGGTCAGGAGCATTGCGCGCGCCATTCCGCTGACGTCGGTTGCCG
>JAICYR010000242.1 GCA_025934135.1 Acidobacteriaceae bacterium
ATGTTGCCGATCTCCGCAGCCATGGAGATATCGCGTGCGGTGACCCCGCCGGAATCGTGAGAGACCAGCGCCACTCGCAGCTTGTTGTAGCGGATGTCGATGTCGGGATGGTGTCCCGCGTTTTCGGCAATCACCGCCACCTGGTCCACAAACGTCATGGCGGAGAGGAAGTCCTTGAACGTCGCCTGGCGCACGATCTCGCCCTCGATCAGCGCCCAGCCGGGCAGGTGTTGCAGTCTTTCCTCAATCTCGCTGGTGCTCAGAACGGCCATTGCCACCTCCGTCTTACTTGGATGTGAGCGCGGCCACTCGCGCGTGGTGGGTAATTTCAATTTGCAGATTCTCCCACAAATCGTTGGGCAAGCCCTGGAATACCTCTACCACGTCGGGATCAAACTGCGTTCCCGTGCAGCGAATGATTTCCCGCCGCGCCGCTTCAAAGCTGTTGGCGCGCCGGTAGGGACGGTCCGACGTAATGGCGTCCAGTGTATCGGCGACGGAAAAAATCCGGGCGCCCAGAATAATCTGATCTCCCTTCAGCCGCCGAGGATAGCCCGTGCCGTCGAACCGCTCCTGATGGCTGTAGACGATCTGCGCCGCATCCTGAAGAAAGGGAATTTTCCTCAGAATCTGGTATCCGCGCGCGCAGTGTTCGCGCATCATCGCCTGTTCTTGGCGGTCAAGCTTTCCGGGCTTCAGCAGAATCGCGTCGGGTATCGCCATCTTGCCGATGTCGTGCAGAAAGGCCCCCCGCGAGACGATCCGCAATTCTTCGCCCTTGAGCCCAATGGCCCGCGCCAGCGCGATGGTGTAGGCCGTCACCCTCCGGGAGTGTCCTTCGGTCTCCGCGTCTTTCAGGTCCAGCGCGTCGCCCAGCGCTTCCAGCGTAATGTCGTAGGCCTGCTCAAGGTCGGCAATGGCCTGCCGCAGCAGGTCGGTGCGCGCCGTCACCAGCCCTTCCAGATGTTCCTTGTCCGCCGCGTTTCGCTGGGCCGCGCGCCGGTGGTGGAGCGCTCGCTGGATGCTACCGAGCAGTTGCTCCGGCTCGAAAGGTTTCAGCAGATAGTCCGAGGCGCCTGCTCGCATGGCATGGATGACCACGTTTACATCGCGGACCGTGGAAATGACCACAACAGGGGTGTCAGGGGACAGGTCTCGCAGCCGCTCAATGGTCGCGGCATCCTTCCCGGTCTCCAGCGAGCAACCTTTGATGTTGTAGAGAATCAGGTCGCAGGTCAGCCCCGCTTGGAGGCGGGCGGTTGCTTCCTCGCCGCTCAACGCTGGGGCCGGACGATAATGGGCGCTCCCCAGCGCGTCTGCGGCCGCCGCCTGCGCGTAGGGGTCTTCATCGACGACGAGTATTCGCTCTTCGGACATCGTTCTCCACCGGCGTCGTAATCTTCGTCTTGCTCCGCTCTCCCCACGCTGCCGAATCTACCCCTGTCAGGCCGGCGGCCCTGCAACTCTGCGGCAACTCCCAATTAAGCGGATGCGTCCAACTTTATACCTTTTGTGAGTCTATCGGCAAAGGTGGAATTATTTTGAAGAACCAACATTGATGCCAACCCGCCGCCACGGAAAGGCCTCCAGCCCATTGTGGCGAAGAACGCAATTTTTCTGCCAAAATCCGAGGGTGAGATGGTAAAGTAGCGGCAGAGGCTCAAGGTGTTCGACTTCAATTCAGAGAATCAATTCGCGCATGCTTCCGCGAGGGTCGTTGCCCTGCGCCGGGAAAAGCAGAGCCTGCAGGCTCGCCAGCGCGATATTTATGAAAGTCATCGCCACCGCGCCTTCTCCGTCGCGTACTACATGACAGGGAACGAGCTGGAAGCCGAGCAAATTCTTGAGAACACCTTTGTCACCGCGTTTCGCGCCGCTGAGGAGCCGAGCGCGCAGGATGTGGACGCGGCCCTGATTGAGCAGTTGCAGCAGCGGTTTCCGCTGCACTCCGCCGCCCCACCCGTAATGATCTCCACAAACGGATACGACCTTTCCGGACGTAACGTAAAGCGCACCGACCTCGAAGAGGCCATTCAGGAGCTTTCCACCCCTGAACGTCTGCTCTTTCTACTGCGCGATGTTGAAGGTTACACCTCCGCGGCCATCGCCGAGCTGCTTCGGGTTCCCGAAGCCCAGGTGAAACGCAGCCTTTTCGCTGCGCGCATCCACCTGCGGCAAGCCATCGCAGAACTCCAGAGCGGCGAAGAAAAAGCAGCTTAGCCAGCTACGCCGTCCAACGCTCTGAATTACCGGCCCCACCCTACGCTAAACTCAGGCATGGACGCACCCGCGACCGACACGGCCCTGCGCCGCACCATTCGACGTGTGGGACTGCTGAACCTCAGCTACTTCGGCGTCGAGTTCGCTGTGGCCCTGTTGATCGTGTCCGTGTCGCTGTTTGCCGACAGCATTGATTTTCTCGAAGACGCTTCGATCAATTTCCTTATTCTCATGGCCCTGGGATGGAGCGCCCGCCGCCGCGCAAAAGTTGGAATGTTGCTGGCGCTCATCCTGCTCGTCCCCAGCCTGGCCACGCTCTGGACAGCCTGGCAGAAGCTCCATCTGCCTATCGCGCCAAGCCCGCTGCCACTTTCCATAACCGGGGCCGGCGCGCTTGCTGTGAATCTCTCCTGCGCCTTGATGCTGACGCGGTATCGCCGCCATAGCGGCAGCATGATGCGCGCGGCCTTCCTCTCCGCTCGCAATGACGTGCTGGCGAATATCGCCATCATTGCCGCTGGGGTGTTCACGGCTTTTTACCCCTCGGCGTGGCCCGATCTTGTCGTGGGGCTGGGAATTGCTGTACTGAATGCCGACGCAGCCCGCGAAGTCTGGCAAGCCGCCCGCGAAGAACACCGCGCCGCCGCCTGACCGCTTCGCTGGCCGCTTTATCGCTCGCCGTGATACCATCACAGGTTTTTCTGAATCTCACGAATGTGGGAGACCTTCATGGCATCCGCTGTCCAGCAAAATCCCGTTTCCACCTACCCCTTCACGCTGACTGAAGACCAGGAGCAGTTGCGCCGCGAGGTTCGCGACTTCGCCGTGCGCGAAATCGCTCCCAACGTCATGCGCTGGGACGAGGCCAGCCAGTTTCCCGCCGACGTGGTGAAGCAGCTTGGGCAGATGGGACTCATGGGCGTCGTGGTTCCAGTTGAGTACGGCGGCTCCGGCCTTTCTTATGTGGATTACGTGCTGGCTATCGAGGAGCTTTCCGCCGTGGACGGCTCCATTGGAATCATTCTTGCAGCGCATAATTCGCTTGCCGTGAACCATATTTTTCTGGCTGGAACCGAACAGCAGCGCCGAAAATTTGTCCCGAAAATGGCCTCCGGCGAATGGCTCGGTGCCTGGGGACTGACCGAACCCGGCTCCGGCTCGGACGCCTCCGCCGCGCGCACCACCGCCGTTCGCAAGGGCGACAAATGGGCCCTGAACGGAAACAAGACTTTCATCACCAACGCTCATTACGCCGATGTGGCCGTCATCATCGCCGTCACCGACCGCTCCAAGGGCACGCATGGACTCTCGGCCTTCATCGTCGAAAAGGGAACTCCGGGATTCCGTCCCGGCAAAAAAGAAAACAAGCTCGGCCTGCGCGCCAGCGACACTTCGGAATTGATCTTTGAGGACTGCGAAATTCCCGGCGAGAACCTACTCGGCGAACTCGGCGAGGGATTCGTCGATGCCATGCGCGTGCTCGACGGCGGACGCATCTCCATTGCCGCGCTCGCGCTTGGCATTGGACGCGGCGCGCTAGACGCTTCATTGAAATACGTGAAAGAGCGCCGCCAGTTCGGCAAGGCCATCGCCGAGTTTCAGGGAATC
>JAICYR010000188.1 GCA_025934135.1 Acidobacteriaceae bacterium
GCCGATTGTGGAAGAGATACCTCATCGGGAATACGCATTTTCTGTGGATTGTGGCGCGGGAATGGTGGCGGCTTTCGTCCGGCCCGCAGCCTTTATCGCGATGGAAAGGAGCAGGCCATGCCCGCGATTGAGGACCTTCGCATAAAGCTGTTTGCCGACGGGGCCGACCTGGCCGGAATCCTCGCGCTGCGTCGGGACCCGCGCATTCAGGGATTCACTACCAACCCCACGCTCATGCGCAAGGCCGGAGTACACGATTACGAGGCCTTCGCGCGAAGCCTGCTGCGGGCTATTCCAGACCGCCCCGTTTCGCTGGAAGTTTTCGCCGGAGACGAGGAGACCATGGAGGCGCAGGCGCACGCCATTGCGTCGTGGGGGCCGAATGTAAATGTGAAAATTCCCGTGACGGATGAGGAGGGGGTCTTCATGGGGCCGCTGATTCAGCGGCTTTCGCGCGCGGGAATCATGGTAAACGTAACGGCGGTCCTTACGCTCCGTCAAGTCGAACTGGTAGCTGCCGCGCTGCACCCGTCCACACCGGCCATTGTTTCGGTCTTCGCTGGGCGCATTGCCGATACCGGCGTTGATCCTGTTCCAATAATGCGGCGCGCTCGCCGGGCGCTGGCTGCGCTTCCACGCGCGGAATTGCTGTGGGCGAGCCCGCGCGAGCTGCTCAACATATTTCAGGCCGACGCGACGGGGTGCCACATCATCACGGTGCCGCCGGAGATTCTGGCCAAGCTCAGCCTCGTCGGAAAAGACCTGTCCGATTATTCGCGGGAAACGGTCAGCATGTTTCATCATGACGCGCATGCCGCGGCTTATCACATCCACACTGACGTGCCCTACCGGCCTGAACATCAATGTTGCAGCGTGTAGGTCCCGGCTGGGGCTTTCGCCGATGTCTCCTTGGGAGTCGGAAGCTGGCCGGTGCTCCATCCGCCGCCGAGCGCCTGAATCAGCTCGATGGAGGCGGTCATTTCCTGCATGTGGAGCGTGGTCAAAGTCTGCTGATCGGACAGCAGCGTGGTTTGCGCCAACGTCACGTTGAGGTAGGGGTCGATTCCCGTGTGGTAGCGTTCCATCTCGAGGTCCAGATACGTTTTTGCCGAGTCCACCGCCTCCTGCTGTTTCGCGAGCTGCTGGGACAAGATGCGGGTCGCGGCTAGGTAATCTTCCACCTGCTGGAAAGCTGTCAGCACCGTCTGCCGATAGTTGGCCACACTGGCGTTGTAAGTGGCGGTGTACTGCTGTAGCTCAGCGCGATACAGCCCGCCGTTAAAAACGGTCTGCGCAATCGACGGCCCAATGGACCAGAATCGGCTGGGCCAGTCGAACCAATGCGTCAGGCTTGAAGCCTCGAATCCGCCTGTTGCGGAAAGCGAGATGGACGGGAAGAACGCCCCGTAGCCGATACCGATGGTGGCGTTGGCTTCGGCCAGCGCGCGCTCCGCTGCGGAGACGTCCGGTCTGCGCTCCAGCAGTTGCGAGGGCACGCCGACGGGAATCGGCGGCGGGGTGCGCAGTTCCGGGCTGCTGGGAAGCGAAAAATCCGTGGCGGGCTTGCCGATGAGCATGGCCACGGCATTCTCGTATTGCGCACGATTCACGCCCACGTTCAGAGCGGCGGATTCCGCACCCTTCAGCGTGGTCTGCGCCTGGACCACGGAGATGTAGTCGCCCATGCCGGTTTTGTAGAGAGTTTGCGTGAGTTCCAGCGCCTTACGGTCGGCGTCTACCGTGTCGTTGAGGATTTTTTGCAGCGCGTCCTGCCCCCGCAGTTGGAAATAAAATTCAGCGAGGCTGGCCTGTTCGGCAAGGCGCACGCTGGCGAGGTCCGCCGCACTCACCTGCGCGCCGAATTCGGCGGAGCGTACCTGGCTGCGGATGCGGCCGAAGAGGTCTGGCGTCCACGAAACATCGATAGGAAAGCTCCAGGTGGTGCTTTGCGAGCCGGTGTTGGCGGTGGCGGAATTGCGAAGATTGCCCGAAGACCTGGAGCGCCTCCACGATGGACCCAGCGTAACGGTGGGCCAGTACTGGGCCCGCGCTTCGCGGACAATGGCGCGAGCGGCCATGTAATTTTCAAATGAAGCTTTGATGGTTTGGTTGTTGATGTTGAGCTGCTCTTCGAGCGAGTTCAGTTGAGGATCCTGAAACATCTCCCACCAGTTGCCGCGCAGGGTCGCGTCCTGCGGAGAGGCGACCTTCCAGCCGGGTGCATTTTTGAAATGAACGGTCGATTCCTTATAGGCGGGGGCGGTCGCCACCGGGGCGCTGGGTTTGCGGTACTTCGGGCCGGGAAGACATCCGGCCAGAACAAAGAGTAGGGCGGTTGAAGCTACGGCCCCAGCGCGTTTTTGATTTCCTTTTTTCATGACCAAATCCCATTCAATCTTCATGCCGAGACCCCGTCCAGATCGGGATTAAAGCTGTCGTGATGTTTGCCCATCATCTTGAGGCGGAGACGATCCAGATACAGGTAGACAACCGGCGTGGTGTAGAGCGTGAGCATCTGGCTCATGATGAGGCCGCCGACGATGGTGATGCCCAGCGGCCGCCGCAGTTCCGCCCCGGTGCCGGTCCCGAAGGCCAGCGGCAGCGCGCCGCAGATGGCCGCCACGGTGGTCATGAGGATGGGGCGGAAGCGCAGCATACACGCCTCAAAGATGGCCGCGTCGGTGCTCATGCCCTGCTCGCGTTCGGCCATGAGGGCGAAGTCGATCATCATGATGGCGTTTTTCTTCACGATGCCAATGAGCAGCACGATTCCAATGATGGAGATTACGTTCAATTCGGAGTGAAAAATTTCCAGCGCGATCATCGCGCCAATGCTGGCCGAGGGTAGAGTGGAGAGAATCGTGATTGGATGAACGAGGCTTTCATACAGGATTCCCAGCACAATGTAGACGGCCAAAATCGCCGTGATGAGCAGATACCACTCCGAGTTTATCGAGTCCTTATACGCCTGTAGCGTACCGGCAAAGAATCCATGGACAGAAGCAGGCGTGCCCAACTGGCTCTGCATCTGCTGCACTTCTTTCGTGGCCTGACTGAGCGACACGCCGGGGGCCAGGTTGAAGGAAAGAGTGATGGAGGGAAACAGCCCGGTGTGGTTGATGTCCAACGGCGTTGTGGTGGCCGCGGCGGTGGATACCGCGTCGAGCGGGATGGGGCCGTTGCCGGTGTGCAGATAGATGTTTTTAAGCCCTTCGGGAGACTGCCAATACTTGGGCGCAACTTCCAGCACAACGTAGTACTGGTTCAGTTCCGTGCGAATGACAGAAACCTGCGACTGTCCGAAGGCCGAGTAGAGCGCAGAGTCCAGCGACTGCGGCGTAAGGCCCAGCCGCGCAGCCTGCATGCGGTTAAAAGTGAGGTATTCGGTGAGGCCGCCGTTCTGCTGGTCAGAGTTGACGTCTTGCAGGCCGGGCAGCTTTCTCATGTGCTGGAGCAGAATCGGCCCCCAGTGGTTCAGCTCGTCCACCGTGTCGGCCTGGACAGTGTACTGGTAGAGCGAGTTACTGCTTCTGCCGCCGATGCGGATATCCTGGCCGGGCTGCAGGAAGGCCGTTGCTCCGGTAAGGCGGTTGACCTTGGGGCGAAGACGATTGATAACTTCGGCGGCAGTGATCTTGCGCTCCTCCATGGGCTTCAAGACTACATACATGAATCCGCCGTTGCCGGAGCCGACGTAGCCGACGACGTTCTGGACCGCGGGGTCAGCCTTGACCACTTTCACAAGTTGCTGAACGGAATGGTTCATCACGTCAAAAGAGGCGTCTTGCGGGCCGCGCACGCCGCCGATCAGCGTGCCGGTGTCCTGCTGTGGGAAAAAACCCCAAGGTATTTTGATGATGATGACGAAGTTCAGCACGATGACCATGATGAGCGTGATGAGCGTGAGGCCGGGGTTGTCCAGCACCCATTCCAGGCTGTGCCTGTACCCCTGCAGCACGGCATTGAACGCGCCTTCGCTCATGCGGTAGAGCCTGCCGTGCTTTGCCGACGGGTCGTGATGCTTGAGCAGGTGCGCGCACATCATCGGCGTGGTGGTGATGGAAATGACCATCGAAACCAGGATGGCCGTCGAAAGCGTCACGGCGAATTCGCGGAAAAGCCGCCCGACAATGCCGCCCATCAGGAGGATGGGAATGAAGACTGCCACCAGTGACATGCTGATGGAGAAGACGGTGAAGCTGATTTCCTCAGCGCCCTTGAGGGCCGCGGCCATGGGAGTCATGCCCGCTTCCAGATGGCGCGTGATGTTCTCCATGACCACGATGGCGTCATCGACAACGAAACCTGTGGCGATGGTCAACGCCATGAGAGACAAATTGTCGATGCTGAAGTTCAGCAGATACATCACGGCAAAGGTGCCGATGAGCGATACAGGAACCGCGACGCTGGGAATCAGCGTGTGGCGCGGGCTGCGCAAAAACAGGAAAACGACGATGACAACCAGGATGATGGCGATGACCAGCGTCCGCTCCACGTTGTCCACCGAAGCACGGATGGTGGTGGTGCGGTCCATCACCACCGTCATGTCCATGCCCGCCGGGATCATGGTCTTGAGGAAAGGAAGCTGCGCTTTCACCCGGTCGACCGTTTTGATGATGTTGGCCCCCGGTTGCCGGAAAAGAAGGAGAATGATGGACTCTTTGCCGTTCAGGTAGCCCGCGTTGCGAACGTCCTGCGTGGAGTCGATGACGTCGGCCACATCGGAAAGGTGCACCGCCGCGCCATTGTGGTAGCCGATGATAATCGGGGCGTATTCGGCGGCATGGGACATCTGGCCGTTGGCGACGATGTCTTCCTTCAGGCTGCCGTTGGCGAGAAAGCCGCGCGCCTGGTCGGAGTTCTGGGTGCTGAGCACGGACCTGATGTCAGTGAGCGACATTCCGTAGCTATTGAGCTTGGTTGGGTTCACCTCCACGCGAACCGAGGGAAGGGCGCCGCCGCCCACGACGACTTCTCCGACGCCTTCGATCTGCGAGAGCTTCTGCACCATCAGCGTCGAGGCCTCGTTGTACATGTCCGCGCGGCTGTAGGTATCAGAGGTGAGACCGATGATCATGATCGGCGCGTCGGCGGGGTTCCGCTTGCGGTACCCTGGATTGCCCGGAAGGTTGGCGGGGAGATAACTGCGCGCGGCGTTGATGGCGGCCTGCACGTCGCGGGCCGCGCCGTTGATGTCCCGGTTGAGTTCGAACTGCAAGGAAATACGTGTGCTGCCCATCGAACTGGACGAGGTCATTTCCGTGACCCCGGCAATGTGGCTCAACTGGCGTTCCAGCGGGGTGGCAACCGAGGAGGCCATGACTTCAGCGCTTGCTCCCGGCAGGCCCGCGGAGACGGAGATGGTGGGAAAATCGACTTCCGGCAGTGGAGAAACAGGCAGCACCGTGAATCCAATGGCCCCGGCAATGGCCACGGCCGCTGTGAGCAGCGTGGTGGCAACGGGCCTGCGGATAAACGGAGCGGAAATGTTCATCGCTGCTCCTCGGCGGGAAGCGGATGGACGATGGTACTTTCGGCGTTTTTGCCGGAGACGCGCTGCGCCAGCTTGTCAAAGAAGATGTAGATGACCGGCGTTGTGTAGAGCGTAAGAACCTGGCTCAACAGCAGGCCGCCGACCATGGCGATGCCCAGCGGACGCCGCAGTTCCGACCCTAGGCCGGTGCCGAGCGCGAGCGGCAGACCGCCGAGCAGCGCGGCCATAGTCGTCATCATGATGGGACGAAAACGGAGAAGGCTGGCTTCAAAGATGGCGTCAGTCGAGTTCATGCCGCGCTCGCGCTCGCCCTCCAGCGCGAAGTCCACGATCATGATGCCGTTTTTCTTCACGATGCCAATGAGCAGAATGATCCCGATGATGGCGACCACGCTGAGCGACTCGTGGAAGATCATCAGCGAGAGCAACGCTCCCACGCCGGCGGAAGGCAATGTGGAAAGAATGGTGATGGGATGGATAAAGCTCTCGTAGAGCACTCCAAGGACGATGTAGACGACGACCAGCGCGGCAAGAATCA
>JAICYR010000150.1 GCA_025934135.1 Acidobacteriaceae bacterium
AACGCCTTCGCGCCACTATCCACGCAAGCAGAACACACCGAACGGCAGCAGCAAGTGAGGTTTGATGGCGCAAAGCGAAAGCCCCGCACCGGCCCAAAATGGTGCGCTCTCATGAAAGCGCAAAAACAATACCAGTCCCACAAGGACAATCAGTCCAGTTTGCCCTACGCCAACACAGCAAACAGCGGGCGCGAAGCACCAGGCCAGCCAGAGCAAAGCACGCTCATAGGGAGCATCCAGCAGTCCGCGGACCAAATGCACAGCGAGAAGCAGACACCCCACCAGCAGAAGAGACCACACAACCGTGCCCACGCGCGGCCCTACGAAACCGATCGGCACCATCAGGAAAAGCGTGTACGGAGGGTTTAGTGTAATTGGAACGTAGCTGCCATGCATCGGAAGACCGAGAGATTTCTCGATCTGGCGAACCGCCGCGCGGTCATACGGGTTCTTCCCATGCACCAGCAAATGGCCACTGGCCCAGAACCATTGCGTATCATGATGCGAAGGGTGTGCCGCTGCGACCCCGATCAGCGTCCCCGCCACGCAGATCACTGTCGTAATCAGGAACACCGCGAATACAACCAGAAAAACAGGCGAATGCCGCGTTGGACCGGTTGATGCTTCAGCCGCCCTTTCTTCGGATACTGCCGGACTCACACCCATCTCACAATCCTGAAGCCGCTACAGGAATTTGGGCGCGCGCCTTCGCCCCATTTAACGATAGCCGCCGCCACGCATCTTACCAACCAGCCCGGCGGGAAAAGTAACCCGGAATCAACAATTCGGAACCAAACCACGCAACCTTCGCCGCAACGAAACCTTGTACGCTGAACATGGGTGCCAGGTGCGGTTTTCCCCGCGCCCTGACTCTGATACCGTAAGACGAGAGTACTAATGACACACCTCCTCTTCGCCCTTCTTCTCCTTCAGGCGGACACCGGCGCGCCGCTGCCCGAACCTGCCCAAGGCAGCGCCATCATGGAGATGCTCCGCAACAGCGGACCCATCGCCCTTATTGTCCTGGCCAGTCTGTTCGTTTGCAGCGTCTGGTCGTGGGCCGTCATCCTCGGCAAGTGGGGCAGCTTCCGCCGCGCCGCCGCGCAGAGCCATCGCTTCCTGCGCGCTTTCCGCAAAGCGCAGCGCCTGCAGGAAATCGCCACTGTGAGTGACCAGTTCAAGCCCAGCCCGCTGGTGGCCGTCTTTGATGAGGTATACGAAACCTACCGCCGCCAGACCGGAGGCTACGGCCCTCCTAACAACATCACCGCGCTGGAGCGCGCCGCGCAGACCGCCTCAAGCGAATCGCTGACGGCCATGGAAAAGCGGCTCACCTCGCTGGCGACCATTGGCTCAACGGCGACCTTCATCGGACTTTTCGGTACTGTGATGGGCATCGTGGACGCTTTCCACGGACTGGGTACATCTGGAACCGCCACGCTCCGCGCCGTCGCTCCGGGCGTTTCCGAGGCCCTCATCACTACAGCCGCCGGACTTCTCGTCGCCGTACCCGCCGTCATCGCCTACAACAGCTATGCGGCGCGGGCCCGCGACTTCGGCGCCCGCATGGACGACTTCGCCCGCGAGCTGCTCAACAGCCTTGAAGAAGTCACGCTGAAGTCCAAGGAAGATCCGATCGAAAGGGAGGCCGCCCGTGGCCTTCACGGCTAGCAACGGGGCCACCCGCACCTCGCTCTCGGAGATCAACATCACTCCGCTGGTCGATGTCGTGCTCGTGCTCCTCGTCATCTTCATGATCACCGCGCCTGTGCTCCAGTCCGGCATTGAAGTCAACGTGCCGAAGACCAAGACCGTGCGCGAGATCACGGAGCAGCGAATGGTTGTGACGATCAATAAGGACCAGGAAGTTTTCCTGGAAGACAAACCGGTGAATCTCTCGGACTTGCCCTCGCTGCTCTCGAAGCCCGGCATCGATCCATCGCAGCAGGTCATCTATGTTGAAGCCGATGAGAAGGTGCCCTTCGGCGCATTCGCCTCCGTTATGGATGCCGTGAAGCAGGCCGGCATCACCCATATCAGCATCGTCACTCAGCCCATTCCCAAGGGCGCTGCGTCTCATAAATAGGGGAGTTAACAAGCTCTAGATGCAGGGACGCGCGTTCCAACACGAGCCGGCGCTCGATCTTGATCCGGCGACTCTCGGCAAGCCGAAAATTCCCGGCTCGCTGCTGCTCCATGCTGGTTTCATTGCGGCGGCGGTGCTCGCCACTTTCGCCACTCATTTCATGCACCACAACCAATGGGGAAACCAGCAGGCCCCTGGAGCAATTCAAGCCACACTCGTCAGCTCCGCACCTGCCCTGCCGTTGCCGCAGGACAGGCCACCGACGCCCAATGTGCTGGCCACGGAAACTCCGTCGCCCGCGCCCGCGCCGCCGCTGCCCAGCATCGCGTCTGTGCCTCCGCCCGACGCCATTCCCATTGCTGAGCGCAAAACGCCGCCGCCTCCCAAAAAGCATGTGGAGAAGCAGAAGCCCGCTCCCACACAAAAGCAGGCCCATGTTGAGCAGCCCGCGCCCAAGCACGCGCAGCCGACAACCCGGCAGCACACCGCCCAGTATGGGGAGGCACCCGCGACGGAAATGCCCCGCTCCGTCGCGCCCACGCAGAATGGACCTCAGCAGGCTGTGAGCGTGACCGGCGGCAGCAACGGATTCAACTATCCGTGGTACGTGAGCCTGATCCAGCGCAAGGTCAGCCAGGCCTGGTACACGCAGGAGGTTGATCCGAGCACGCCCTACGGCGCCCAGGTGCGCGTCACGTTTTCCATTTCAAAGGACGGCACTCCCAGCAACATCAAAGTTGAGCAGAGCAGCGGCTCGCGGACGCTTGATACTTCGGGTCTGCGCGCCGTTCAGAGAGTGGAAAACTTCAGCCCGCTCCCTTCTGGTTACTCCAAATCCAGCCTATCGGTGGAGTACACTTTTACATATAAATTGAGTCAGCACTAAGATAAAAGGCTTTCCTATTGGCTTTTTCCGCGTCCAACACGAGGCAAATTCAGGCCATGCCGCCCACCGTCCAACCCGCCGCCAACACGCAACCCCCAGCAGAGGCCCGATGAACGGAAAAAAACTTCTCCCTATCTTTGTAGCCATCCTCGTCGCCGTTTTTGTCGCTCCCGCGCTTCACGCGCAGGACTGGGTCCGCACGGGGACCAATCTCGGGGTCCAACGCATCCGCATCGCCTCCGCCCGATTTAAGCCGCTGAATAACAACGCACAGACGCTCTCCTTCCAGTCCATCTTTGACCAGGTCCTTTACAACGACCTAAAGAACGCCGGAATTTTTGACGTGGTTTCGCCCAGCATGATTCCGCCGGAAACCCCGGGCACGCCCAAAGAAATTCATCTGGACCAATGGGCCGCCGCGCCGTCGAATGCCGCCATGGTGGCCTTCGGAAACATCGCTGTCGATGGCGGTCACGTGACCGTGCAGGGGTATCTTTTCGACGCGAAAAATCCACAGACTCCGCAGATTCTTGGCAAGCAATACTCCGACGATGCCGGTATTGAAAACACCCGCTGGATCGCCCACCGCTTTGCCGACGAGATCATCGAGCGGGTTGGCGGAGGCATCAACGGCATCTGCGAGACTCACATTTATTACGTTTCCAACCACAGCGGAAACAAAGAAATCTGGGTGATGGACTACGACGGCTACAACGCCCACCAGATCACCCACCTCGGGACCATCTCCCTTTCGCCGCGCGTCTCGCCGGACAACACCCGCGTCGCGTTCTCTTCGCTCGAAAACCACAAAGGCTGGGTCATCCGCATGTGGTCGCTCACGCTGAACCGGCCTGTACGCTTCGCCTCGCCCGGAGGGACTTCCATTTCGCCCGCATGGTCCAGCGACGGAACAAAAATCGCATTTTCCTCCAGCCGCACCGGAGATAACGAGATCTACACCACTGGCCCCGATGGCGGGGACCTGCATCGCATAACCGCCTTCCGCGGTCCCGATTCCTCGCCCACCTGGAACCCGAAGACCAACTCCCAGATCGCCTGGGTCAGCGGACGCACCGGCCTGCCGCAGATTTATACCATGAACGCCGACGGCTCCAACGTGCTGCGCCTGACCGATGGCGGATACGCGACTTCGCCCTCATGGTCGCCCAATGGGCAGTTCCTCACCTTCGCCTGGAACCGCAAGTACGGTCCCGGAGCGCCCGGCGGCCAGGACATCTACATCATGGACGTCGCCAGCAGGCACTGGGTCCAACTCACGCACGAGCAGGGGGCCAACGACTCCCCCTCATGGGCACCTGACAATCGTCACATCGTGTTCCAGCGCGACAATCAGATTTGGTCCATGCTTGCCGATGGAACAGACCAGCAGCAGCTTACGCATCAGGGTTCCAACACCATGCCTAACTGGAGTTGGAAGTAGCGTGAATAAGCTTCGTTTTTAGGATCGTGGCAGACGGGAATCGTTCCCGGCTGTCGATATTCAACCGACACGAATGGCCCGTCAGCGGCCACTAACATTATTCGCAGGAGAAGATCAGTGTTCACAACCGTCCGCATTCGCAAGAACCATACCAACCGGCGCGCCTTAGTCCTTATAGCCGGTCTCGCCGCCATGCTGGCCATCGCCGGCTGCCACAAGAAAAAAGTCGCACCCCCGCCGCCGCCTGCACCGCCGCCCGCGGCCGCTGCTCCGACCGCGAACATCACCGCCCAGCCGGACGCCATCAATGCCGGACAGAGCGCCGTGCTCACCTGGTCCACAACCGACGCCAACTCGGCCGAGATTGAAGGCATTGGCCCGGTCCCCACGTCCGGAACGCGCAACGTCAACCCCACTGAGTCCACCACCTACACGCTGACCGCCACCGGCGACGGAGGCTCCGCAACCGCCACCGCCCGCGTCACCGTCAATGCCGCTGCCGCGCCCAGCGCGCCCACGGAAAGCAACATCACCGAAGACGTCTTCCACCAGAACGTGAAGGATGTTTTCTACGATTACGACAGCTACAGCATCCGTCCCGATGCGCAGTCCGTCGTCCAGCAGGACGCCGCCTATCTCAACCAGCATCCTGAACTGAAGGTGGTTGTCGGCGGATACTGCGACGAGCGCGGGTCGACCGAATACAACCTGGCGCTCGGCGAAAACCGCGCCAACGCCGCCAAGCAGGCGCTGGTGGCCGACGGAGTGAGCCCCAGCCGGCTGCGCACCGTCAGCTACGGCAAGGAAAAGCAGTTCTGCACTGAGCACAATGAATCCTGCTGGCAGCAAAACCGCCGCGCAGATTTCACTCTGGACAAGTAAAAACGCGCTGTGTGCCCACGCGGTGCACAGCGCAGGTTAAAGGGCCAAGGGTAAAGGGAAAAGAACCTTTACCCTTTTACCCTTTTTCCCTTTCCGCATTGTCCTGAGTCTTTACCCTTTCCCCATTTCCCCTTTACCCTGTTCTAGGAGCAATCGCATGAACAGCCTTCTGCACACTACACCGAAAAAGACCCTCATCTCGCTGGCCGTTGTCGCCGCCCTCGCCTTCATTGTGCCCACGCCTCGCGCGCACGCGGTCTCGAAGGAGATCATCCAGCTTCAGACCCAGGTCGCGCAGCTTCAGGACATGGTGCAGCACCTACAGGACACCAACGACTCGCGCATGGCCGTCCTCCAGCACTTGGTCGAGCAATCCGCCGACAACATCAACCGGCTCACGCAATCGATGACGGCGCTCCAGCAGCAGGTCTCAAACGAAGGCCAGACCCAGAACACGCAGATGTCGGGCCAGATCCAGAGCCTCAATGATTCGGTGGACGAGTTGAAGACCCGCGTCACGCAACTTGGCAAGACCCTTCAGGACATCCAGTCGCAGCTCCAGAATATTCAGGCCCAGCCAGCGGGTGGCCAGCCCGCACAGCCCAGTCAGCCGGGCGCAAACGGTCAGCCTGGCGACAACACCCAGCCCGGAGCGCAACCCGCACAACCCGGCCAAGCCGCGGCACCCGCCGCGCAACAGCCGCAGGCCGCGCCCGCCCAGGACATCTACACGAGCGCCCTCAGGGATTTCAACGGGGCTCGCTACGACCTCGCCTCCAGCGAGTTCAGCGAATTGCTCCAGAACTATCCCACGGACGAACTTGCTCCCAACGCGCAGTATTATCTGGGCGAGATCGCATTCCGCAAAGGTGATTTTTCTGAAGCGATCAAGGACTACGGTCAGGTCCTCGACCAGTTCCCCGGCAGCCAGAAGGCCCCCGCCGCGCAGCTTCGCAAGGGAGAAGCCGAGCTTCGCAACAACCGCAAGGCCGATGCCATTCACGACTTCCGCGCGCTCATCCAGCGCTATCCCCGCGCGCCGGAGGCCATGCAGGCCCGCAGCCATCTGAACGCGATGGGCGTCAAAATCAGTGCCGCCAAGCCCTCCGCTTACCATCGCTAAGAGCCGCAGACTGTCACATTTTCATTGAAAGCTGTTCCGGTTCTGGGAAACCGCGGCCTGCCGCTTCCCCACGTTCTTCCAGAGGATGGCGCCGAGCACGGCCAGAATCGATAGCAGGCGCACCAGCCCAATCCAGAGGCTTCCCTCATTCGGGTGTGAAAGACCCACGATGAAGGCGCTGCTGCCCCCCTGAATCGCAAAGAACACTGCAAAGGCCAGAAATAAAATATCCCGCGTGGACCACCAGAAGCGCAGGAAGAAAAGTCCGGCGAGCAGATAGCTCGCGGTTACAACTCCGAGCAGGAAGATGTCCGCCAGCGGATGCGATATCGGGTTCATTGGCTCTCCCAGATCAGTCCATAGAGCAGCAGGGCCATGGAGAGGACGGCTGAAGCCAGCCGGTAGGTATACAGGTCGCGCGTGAACACCACGAGATCGGCGAAAACCAGAAAATTGGAGACCGTCAGTCCCACGAAGCAGAGCCCGCTCCACAGCAGCAAGCGCCTTCGCACGCGCGCATAGGCCCTCAGCAGCAAAATGGCGCACAACAGAGTCGTAAGGCAGGTGGCAATATAAAGAGCAGCCGCCATCAATCCCGTTCCTTTTTGAAACGAAATGCGCGCGAAAATTCACGCACAGCGGGGGAAGCCTTCGAGTGTATCATGGTCGAGATTCTGACCAGATCGTGGCGGTAGGCCGAGTCCACCACCCGCATCATTTCATTTTGTTCGTCCGAAAGCGGGAAATAGGAGAATTTCTGCGGCGGTCCTTCCAGCTTGGTAATGAATTGCAGCCGGACAAGCTCCTGAAGCAGACCCGCCACTTTTTCCGCGGGAAGATAGAGACGGGAGGCGAGCTCCTCGCAACTCCAGGCGACGGGGCGGCTGTTCCATAGCAGCACAAGGGCTTCCAATTGCGGAACGCTGTCTATGTTCTCCAGGATGAATTCGTAAGCATTCATCTCCGGCTGCGGATTCAAACTAATCATCGCTGCCTTAGGAATTAAACTTCTGCAATATGGCGGTTTCAATTCCGGGCCCGGAACCCATGGACTTTGGCCCAGAATCAATCGGATAGCGCGGACGCGGCGTGCTGCGAGAAATGGGCAACATCAAACCCGCCGGCGCCCGCATTACGAAAGTCCAAACTGGTGGACGTCAGGTTACAAAAAAGATAATACTGCTTATTCACCGAGGTGTCTCGAAAAAACAAAGCAAGCGAGAACAAAAGAAATTACCATCGGGTGGTTCATTCTTTCGAAAATCAGACCGCCGGACGGACGCGGTGCGACGATAGCAATGATGAACAACCAATTCGTGAATGACCGCATCCAATTAGCCAAAAAGGGTGTGCATAAAATAAAAAAGGTCGTAGCAAATGTTTCCGTGCGTGAATTTTTTGCCTTATTCTGTGGTTCTCGCTTAGGACTGGCTAATCCCCGGGAGATGTAGATGAAGAAGTCCGAAACCCTGCCTGCAAACGAAAAGGCTTCCAGTAACGGAAGCTCCACAACGCTCAAACAATCGGATTCGGCGGAACTGGCCCTCATTCTGGAGCGGTTGCAGGCGATGCGCGACGGCGATTTTTCCGTGCGTCTACCCGGCTCGTGGACCGGCGTCACGGGCAAAATCGCGGACTCCTTCAATGAAATCGTCATGTCCAACCAGAGGATCTCGCGCGAGTTGCAGCGGGTTGGGAAAAAGGTCGGAAAAGAGGGACGGACCCGCGAGCGGGCGCGATTCGAGCAGGCGAAGGGCGCGTGGGGTGAGATGGAAGTTTCCGTCAACACCCTGGTTGACGACCTGCTGCGGCCAACCACTGAAGTGACCCGCGCCATCGCCGCCGTTGCCGAAGGCAATCTGACAGAAGCAGTAAGGCTCGATGTGGACGGCCGTCCTCTTGAAGGAGAGTTCCTGCGGTCGGCGAAGATCGTCAACATCATGATTCAGCAGCTTGGCGTCTTCACTTCCGAGGTGACGCGCGTGGCCCGCGAAGTAGGGTCCGAAGGCAAACTGGGCGGCCAAGCCAAGGTGCCCGGAGTCGCCGGAACATGGAAGGACCTGACCGACTCGGTAAACTCCATGGCGGGGAACCTGACGGCGCAGGTCCGCAACATTGCCGAGGTGGCCACCGCCGTGGCCAGTGGCGATCTTTCCCGCAAAATTACGGTGGACGTGCGCGGCGAAATCCTGCAGCTCAAGGAAACGCTGAACACGATGGTGGACCAGTTGAATCGGTTCGCCGGCGAAGTAACCCGCGTCGCCCGCGAAGTGGGAACGGAAGGTCGCCTTGGTGGTCAGGCCAACGTGCCCGGCGTCGCTGGAACGTGGAAAGATTTAACCGATTCCGTGAACTCCATGGCCGGAAACTTAACCGGCCAAGTGCGTAACATCGCTGAAGTCACGACGG
>JAICYR010000056.1 GCA_025934135.1 Acidobacteriaceae bacterium
AATGCCACGGCCTTGGCCGCGACGATGTGCATGAGCGGGCCGCCTTGCTGACCGGGAAAAACGGCCTTGTCCACGGCGGCGGCAAGCTGCTCCTCGCAGAGAATCATTCCGGCGCGAGGGCCGCGCAGCGTCTTGTGGGTGGTGGTGGTCACAAGTTGCGCGTGCGGCACGGGCGAGGGGTGCACCCCGGCGGCGACGAGTCCGGCGAAGTGGGCCATGTCGATCATGAGAATCGCGCCTACTTTGTCGGCGATCTGGCGCATGCGTGGAAAGTCGAAAGTGCGGGGGTAGGCGCTGCCTCCGCCGACGATGACCTTGGGTTTTTCGGCGGTGGCGATGGACTCAAGCTCGTCGTAGTCGATGGTTTCCGTGTCTTTGCGGACGGTGTAGGACGCGACCTTGTAGAGCTTGCCGGAGAAGTTGAGCTTGTGGCCGTGGGTGAGGTGTCCTCCGTGCGCCAGCGAGAGGCCAAGAATCGTATCTCCCGGCTGGATCACAGCCATGTAGGCCGCTGCATTTGCCTGTGAGCCGGAGTGCGGCTGCACGTTGGCGTGCTGGGCTCCGAAGAGCTGCTTGGCGCGGTCGCGGGCCAGATTCTCGACGATATCGGCATACTCGCAGCCGCCGTAGTAGCGGCGTCCGGGATAACCCTCGGCGTACTTGTTGGTGAAGACCGATCCGGCGGCCTCCAGCACAGCCTGGCTGACAAAGTTCTCCGAGGCGATCATCTCCAGCCCCTCGTGCTGGCGGAGGACTTCGTGGTCGATGGCGGCGGCGATTTCAGGATCGCTCTGGGCAAGTAGGTCGGATGGGCGGCTCATATTTCTGATTGTAGCCGCAAGCCGCGGCGGCGTGAGCGGTCGCTCTTACGCTGTTCCGGCGGGCCGGTTTCCTCTGGACTACTCAAGACTCGAAGTTAAACTAAACAGGACTATGCGCTACTTCTCTGCCCTGATCCTTGCCGCCCTCGTGTGCGCCGTTCCCGGCGCGCATTCCCAGACCCAGCCGGACCAGCCGGTCCGCACGAAACACGCCATGGTGGTGAGCATTCATCATCTGGCGACGGACGCCGGGGTTGAGATGATGCGCGAGGGCGGCAACGCCGTTGATGCTGCCGTAGCGACGGGCTTCGCGCTGGCGGTGGTGGACCCCGCGGCGGGGAACCTGGGCGGAGGCGGATTCATGCTGATCCATTTCTCCGCCGGGCCGGACGCGGGCAAAAACACGTTTCTGGATTTTCGGGAGCGCGCGCCGCAGGCCGCGACCACCAATATGTATCTGGACGCGAATGGCAATGTGGTTCCACGCGAAAGCATTACCGGATTCAAGGCGATTGGCGTTCCGGGATCCGTGGCGGGGCTGGTTTATGCCGAGCAGAAGTACGGCAAGCTGACGCTGGCGCAGGTGATGGCTCCGGCGATCAGGCTGGCCGCGGACGGCTATGTGCTTTCAACCGAAGAGGCCAAGGACCTGCACGCTTCGAATCTGACGAAGTTTCCGGTTTCGCGGCACAAGTTCCAGCGCGACGGCAATTTCTATCAGCCGGGCGAATTTTTTCGCCAGCCCGTGCTTGCCGCCACGCTGCGCACCATTGCGGCGGATCCCAACGATTTTTACCACGGCGCAATCGCGAAGAAGCTGGTGGCGGATATCCGGAAAGGCGGCGGGATCATGACGCTGGATGACCTGGCCCGCTATTCGGTGAAGGAGCGCCCGCCGGTCGTGGGGACGTATCACAATTACACGATTGTGAGCGCGCCGCCGCCGTCCTCGGGAGGCGTTGTGCTGATTGAGGCCCTCAACATTCTGGACGGATACAATCTGGGCCGCTGGCCGGATCGCAGTCCCGAGGAGATGCACCTGATTCTTGAGGCCTACCGGCGGGCCTACATGGACCGCAACGATTATCTGGGCGATCCGGACTACGTGAAGATACCGGAGGCGCAGATGCTGAGCCAGAGCTACGCGGCGGCTTGGCGGAACAGCATAAAGAATGACGAGGCCACGCCTTCGAGCGAACTGAAGCGTCCGGAAGGGTTTCTGCCTCCTCCGCCGACCATGGGCCAGGTGCGGCACGAATCGACGCAGACGACGCATTACTCCGTGATGGACCCTGAAGGCAACGCCGTCGCCGTGACCTACACGCTGAACAACGGCTTCGGCTCGGGAGTGACGGCCGAAGGGCTGGGGTTTCTGCTGAATGACGAGATGGACGACTTCGCGTCGAAGCAGGGCGCTCCGAATATGTTTGGGCTGATCCAGGGTCCGGCGGATTCGATTGCTCCGGGCAAGCGTCCGCTATCGAGCATGACGCCGACCATTGTGCTGGAGAACAGCCCGGACAATGATCCGAAGAAAGCGAAGGTGCGCTATGTGCTGGGTTCGCCGGGAGGGTCGCGCATCATTACGACGGTGGCCAACGTTTTCCTGAGCGCCGCCGATGAGGGGCTGAACATCCAGCAGGCGGTGGACGCGCCGCGGTTCCACATGCAGTATCAGCCGGATGTGGTGTATCTGGAAGATGGCTTTCCTGAGGCGACGATGAACCGCCTGCGCTCGATGGGCTACGCCCTCAAGGTTGGCGGGCATTGGAGCGACGCCGAGTGCATCGCCGTGGATCCCACAACCGGGGAACTGCTGGGCGGGCATGACAGGCGGCACAGCTTTGGGAAGGCAGCGGGATTTTGAGGGGCCGTTTGACCGCCGGCGAACGGCGGCATATACTTTTGTATATGCCAAAAAGGAAGGGAGGCACCCATGCGGCGAACAGCCAAAATCTTTATGAATAATCGGAGCCAGGCCGTCCGGCTTCCCAAAGAGTTTCAGTTCAGAACCCGTGAGGTATTGATTCGCAAGCAAGGAAACGAGGTTATTCTATCGCCCCGCCCAACGGACTGGTCGGAATATCTGAAAGCGGGCGCGGTGGCTTCTCCCGACTTTATGGAGGGAATTGAGGACCTGCCGCCTCAGGAGCGTGACTTTTAGTGCCCGTTTACATGCTCGATACGGACATTTCTTCTTACGTTATGAAGCGGTCCAACGACGCTGTATTGCGAAAGCTGCGACGTATCGCAGTGGATGCAGTCTGCATCTCGGCGGTGACGAAATCAGAGCTATTGTATGGCGTCGAAATATCTCCCCGGCGAGCGAAAGACCAGGCTGCGCTTGAAGATTATCTGAGATATGTCGAGGTTCTTGATTATCCGGGCGAAGCCGCGTTGGATTATGCGCAGATTCGTGCGCGTCTCAAAGCATCCGGAAAGATGATCGGCGCAAACGACCTGTTAATTGCGGCTCACGCCCGCTCCCAGGGTTTGATTCTCGTCACCAACAACACTCGTGAATTCAGCAGGGTCAGTGGTCTGAAAATCGAAAACTGGGCCAGTCCCGTTCATTAAGGAACGGCATACAGCGACAGCTTGTTGGGATTTCCCACGGCGAAGTACCGCCCGTCCGGGGAGAACGCCGACCAAGACTGCCGCTCGGGAAGGCTGTCGATCAAGATGCTCGCTACGGGTTTGGCTGTAGTCGAGTCGTAGATTACGAACCGCTCATAAAGCAGCACGGACGGGTCACCTCGCTGATCACTGAATTGGAGCGCAAATCGCTTGCCGTTCTGAGAGACTCCGGCAAAATTACCTTTTCCGACGCTCGCCTTTTCTGGAGAAGCAGTAACAACACTTCCTTTCGCGTTTGCGGTTGCCTCTGCCTGACTAAGGTCAGGGTTCAACAAGCTTGTGCGGCCTGCGTTCACGAGATCGACCTTTCCATTACGTGTCCCATAAACATAAGGCATTGAGCCCCAGCGTCCTGTGAATTCCATCTGATTCCTTACCGCACCTGTATCGCGATCCAGCGACAGGACCCGGTATTTAGATTGGGGCCACTTGCCGTCATAACCGGCAGACCCAGCATCGAAAACAGCGATGATTCGATCTCCCGCAAACGTAAGTTGCCGCGTCGCGCCATATTCGCTGCCGGTGTTCATTCCTTGCCACGATTCCTTCTGCAGAACCACTGACCAGATTTTGTGTGCAGGCGGAGGTTGTTTCTGCTCCAACACAACCACAAGCAGCGATGGAACGAAGAGCAACAGGAAGGAAGCGACTTCGACCGCTAGAACCGGGCGAACCGGGACTTTGCGAACCACGAGAAACACAATCCCGCAAATCGCTCCCATCCCCGCCGCGATGGCAAAGGTTCGAGAGTAGGGGTGTGCCCTAGACCAGACAAAGGTAGCCGTTAGCAACAGGCTGATCGCGAATCCCCACAGCAGAGCCAACGCGGCCCGCGCACGCATCGCAAACCCGACCGCCCAAGCCACCGGAACGACCCAGATCGCGAGTATCAGGAAAACCGAGACCAAGTCGGCGATATGTAACAGATCGGAAGGCGGGAAATTCAAATGGGCCGAGGCTACCAAGGAAAGGATGGCTTGATCGAGCGCGATTAGCCATAACGCGAGCCATGCCGCGACCGTGCTGGCCGCCAGAACCACCGGAACCAGAAACCAGCGCACCCAGATCCGGCCATTGCTCATGCGCGAAAGTATACGCGCCACAGCCTGAGCCGCCACCGGCTTGCCGGCCACCCTCTTGGTATCCCCTCCCCGCCGTTTGACCCCTGTATTTTGTTACACTCTGTTCCATGCAGCGCTTTTTTGCCCTTTTTGTATTACTGGCCGTTTCTGTCCCTGTGGGACTTTCCATTACAGCCTGTCAGACGCCGGTTGGCGACTACTGCAACGGCATTGGATACGGCGCGAAAAAAAACCAGGTGGCGGCGATTGATCTGGAGCCGAAGACGACGGGCATCTCGCTCGCCTGGGGGCAGACCGCGCAGTTAGGGCTTCCGCAGGCCACTTCATGCGGCGAGGGCGGCACGCCGGTCAGCGTGGCGCTGTATTACTACGGCAGCAGCAATCTTCAGTTGGCCGAGATTTCGCCCAATGGCGAGGTTTGCGGGGGCACGTGGAACCGTAACAGCCCGGGAGGCATTCGCGACTATTCGATTTGCACGCCTCCGAGTGGGTCCAGCGGAGGGACCTGCACAGCGACCAGTTGCGGAGTGGTGAACCTGACGGCGGCGGCGGCCGGCGTCACCAGCAATCCGGTGCCGGTTTATGTTCATCCACCCATAACATCCATAAGTATTGATCCAAATTCGTCCATCGAGAGCCAGTGCTATTCGCAGAACACCTCGGGGCCGGTGTTGACTCCATCGGGGAGTTCGCCCACGGTGCAGGTGCTTGGCCCCAACGGGCAGCCGATTGATTCAGCCGATGTGGGCACCATTTCTTATAAGGCCATCACCGCCGACATCGTGAATATCAACAACACCAGCGCCACTGGCACCGGCGTCAACGGAGCGACGACTGCCAACATGCCGGGCGCAACGGTGATCAACGCCACGGTTTCCAAGACGAGCAACGGCTCCGCGGCGGGATACTTCTACACCTGCCCGCCGAAGTCGATCGCGCTCTCGGTGATTGGGAACCATACGGGCGACGGCGTGAATACTCCAATCAGCATTACTTCAGGGCTGCCGATTAACCTGAGCGCGACTGTGACGGACACGCGCGGACAGCTTATCAACGGCCTCAGCCTTGACTACACCTCGACCCAGCCGGAAAACATCGACGTGGGTAGCATCGGCCAGGTTTCGACCAAGTGGCCGGGTTCGGCGTCGATCAACGCCATCTGCCAGCCGGGATCGTGCAATCCGGCGCCGCTGAACAAGATTGGCGTTTTTGGGACGGGAACGCCGGTGGTGAGCAACACGCTGAAGTTCGTCTCGCCGGGGAAGAACAGCAATGTCCTGTGGATGGCCTCGACCAAGTCCCAGTTTTTCTCGTCGGTTGACCTGACCACGGGGGTGACGAGCTCGCCGGTCCGGCTGCCGTATATTCCCAATTCCATGGTGATGGACCAGGCTGGGAACAGTCTTTATTTCGGCAGCTATCGGGAGCTGATGGTGTTCAGCGCGAATTCAAATACGCTGGCGCACGAAGTGACCAGCGTTCCCGGGGTCGTGCTTGCCGTGTCGCCGGATGGCGCGCAGGTGGTGATCAATGATCAATTGCGGCAGGTAATTTATATTTACTCAACAGCGACGTCGACCGGAACCAGCACGGCGGGTCTGGCGACGCGGGCGAAGTTTTCTCCCGACGGCAAGACCGTCTACATTGTCGGGCCGAATGCGCTTTACGTTTACAACGCAGCGACGGGATGGAGCACTTACACTTCCGCGACGAACCCCGCCGGGCCGACGCAGCCGAACGCCAACTGCAACCTGAACAACAACACTCCCGGCTCTGCCGCCTATGATCCTTTCTGCGGCCCCGGGCTGGCATTGCCCGTGCCAAGCGTGGCCCCGTTCGTGACCGGCTCGCCGACCACGGCGTGGGGTTTCTGCCCCAGCGTCTCCGGCTCTCAGACGACCTTTTATCCGAAGGCCGCAAGCCTCGGCATTCAGACCGACGCGCTTGCCGCCACGGAAGATGGAAAGCATATTCTGGCCGCCGATGCCGCGGATAACGATCTGTCGGACATTAGCGTGAATATCCCGACGGGGATGTGCCCTTCCACTGACCCGGGCAATCCGGATGGCAACACCGCGCAGCTTGGCCTGTCACTGAACCCCACTTTCAGCCAGACCGCGCTGGGGGTTACGGCCTCCAAGGTGGACCAGGTGGTGGCCGCGCCGGACTCCAGTGTGGCGTTCGTGACGTACAACTCGCCATCAGCAAGCGGGATTCTGCCGGCCTACGCGCCGGCTACTGGAACGCTCACGGACATTCAGCTTTCGGGAAGCGCGAATTCGCCTCTTACCGGAATTTTCGCGCCGAACGGCACCGTCTTCTTTGTCGGCACTTCAGGCGACGATCTGGTGCATTTCATCGACCCGACGACGCTGACGGACACGCAGACCGTCAACCCTGGCCTGCTGGATGCCAGCGGGCAACCCGTTCCGGTCGAGATGATGGCTGTGAAACCGCGGGCGATCCGGTAAGCGAGCAGATATAACTACTTGAAACCCAGGTCTCAAAATTCGAGACCTGGGGCACTCCATTTCCGCAGGGCACAATAATTTATTGGGTGGGTGGGCCGCAGGCTGCGGTCAGCAGGTCGCAGAGGTCGCCGCTTTGCTGTTCTCGCGCGGCCTGATCGGACGCGGAGAACTCACCCAGCTTCCAGTTGTATTGAATGAAGCGCAGGATAGACACGAAGTCCATTTGCTGGTGGGAAATGTAGCCTGTTTTGGCCAGCGGTGAGATGACGATGACCGGCACGCGGGCGCCGAGTCCCTGAGTATTGGTGATCTGCGGCGGGGCGACATGATCGTACCATCCACCGCTTTCATCCCAAAGAACAACGATGGCGGTGTTCGACCACATGGAAGAACTCTTGACTGCCTGAACGATATTGTCGAGCCACTCAACGCCGTCGAGAATATTGCCCGCGCCGGGATGCATGGTATGCAGTCCATCGCCCTGAATGAAGACCACGGAAGGCAGCGACCCGTCGCCGAGGCTGGTTTTGAACCCAGACATGGTGAAGGTCTGGACATGGGACCCATTGGCGGTGCTGGTGAAGTATTGGAAGACGTTCTCCTGCGGGACGTAATCCTTGCAGGTGCTGTCCTGGCTGGCGTTGAAGTTTTCCTGATACCAGCCCCAGGTTACGTTTTTTGAAGAGAGCTGGTCGCCCACATTGGTTTCCGTAAGGGGCACCGCGATGGAGCCGCCGCTCTGGCTCTGTTCAATTGCGCTGCAATTGTCGTAATAGGGAAAGCTACCGGAGGTGTGGTCGCCATCGATGGTGGCGGCGACCATGTAGAGGTAATTGGACGGCTCATTGTTCATGGCGGAGGCGAAGAAGTTGTCGGCCAGCGCGTAATTCTGGGCGTAGGACCAGAGGGTGCTGATGCCGTATGTCTTATTGTCGGTGGTGAGGCCGGAGGTGGTGTTGTCGTAATACTGCATGGACAAGTCGCCATTGGTATAGGCGTATTTGTCCATTTTTCCGCTGTCCCAGGCCGCGATGTAGGAAGTGCGGTCGTGGTTAAGATCGGCGGGCGAGAGGTCTGTGAGCAGCGTGGGCGAGACGGTATTTCCGGCTAGGTCGATCTGCTTGTAGCTGGCCGCGTTGGGGTCGAGTCCGGTCGCGCCGGGATAGGTGCCGAAGAGATTGTCGAAGGAGTGGTTCTGCATCAGCACGACGATGAGATGGCTGATGGCCGCCGGCGGGGGCGGAGGAGGATCGCCGCCGCAGTTGGATGTGCAGCCGCCGCCACCGCCGACCATGTTGGGGCCACCACCGCAGCCTGGGATGAATAGAAGAGAAAGAGAGATAACGAGGATGGGGGCCAATTTCACGTACAGACGCACGATATTCACATCTCCTTACAGGGGTTGAGATGCGGCCCGGCACCTGTCTGGAAATCCTTAGATGTGAAAATTTGGATCGGTGACTACTTGATCAACACGACTTTGGCTCGCTTGCCCACGCGAAGGGAGAGGCGGGATGCGTGGTTGAGCGGGATGTGGGATTGGCGGACGACTTCGCCCTCGACGCGGACCGCGCCTTCCTTAATTTTGCGGTCGGCTTCGGAGGCGGAGGCGGCGAGTCCCGATGCGGTGAGCAGCTTTGAGACACGGACTCGGCCTTCGGCGTCGCGGCCGAGATCGGCGGCGGCGATGCGGACCTCTTCCAGCCCTTCCACATCGTCAGCTTTCTGCTGGAACTGGCGCGCCCACGTTTCGTCCGCCGCGCGCGCGGCCTCTTCGGAGTGGAATCCGGAGACGATGGTGCGGGCGAGGCGCTTTTTCGCGTCCATGGGGTGCAGCGCGCCGGAGGCGACGTCGGCCTTCATTTGGTCGATTTCGCTCTGGCGCAGGTCGGTGAGCAGCTCCCAGTAGCGCCACATGAGGTCGTCGCTGATCGACATGAGCTTGCCGTACATTTCCGGCGCGGGCTCGTGGATGCCGATGGCGTTGTTGAGCGACTTGGACATTTTCTGCACGCCGTCGAGGCCTTCGATGATGGGCGTCATGAGGACGATTTGCGGCTGCTGGCCGAAGTCGCGCTGGAGTTCGCGGCCGGCGAGCAGATTGAATTTCTGGTCGGTGCCGCCCAGCTCCACGTCAGCCCGCAGCGCGACGGAGTCGTAGCCCTGCGCGAGCGGGTAGAGCATTTCGTGCAGGGAGATGGGCTGTTCCTTCTGGAAGCGCGCGTGGAACTCGGCTCGTTCGAGCATTTGCGAAACGGTGAACTTCGCCGCCAGCCGGATGATGTCCTCAAACGTGAGCTTGCCCAGCCACTCGGAGTTGAAGCGAACCTCGGTGCGGTCGCGGTCGAGGATACGAAAGACCTGATCGGTGTAGGTGCGGGCGTTCTGGTCAATCTGTTCGCGGGTGAGCGGCTTGCGCGTGACGTTGCGGCCCGTGGGGTCGCCGATGAGCGAAGTGTAGTCGCCGACGAGGAAGACCACCTGATGGCCGAGGTCCTGAAAGTGTTTGAGCTTGCGCATCAGCACGGTGTGGCCGAGGTGGAGGTCGGGGGCGGTGGGGTCGAATCCGGCTTTGACGCGCAGCGGTTCGCCGTTGCGGAGCGACTGCTCGAGCCGCTCACGCAGGTCGGAGACGCGGATGATCTCCGCCGCGCCTTTCTGGAGCAGATCAAGCTGCTCATCAACAGGAAGAAAATTTGCCATGGAACTTCAGTATAAAGTCCAGCTTCAATCTTCCCGCGAGAACACCACGCCGTGGGGCGCGCCCGATCCGAACCAGCTGTGCGGGCCGAGCGGCCATTTGCGATTGTCGAAATTGAATCCCGGTTTACCGTCGGCATCATGGAAGGCTGCGTCGATGGCAATTGCGCCCGTCGCTGAATTGAATTTCAGCAGATAAAGCCGGTGCGAAGGCGAATCCGCGTTGGCCGTAACCACCAGACGCTGTGTCTTCGCGTCCCAGCCCGTCCAATGCGGGCTGTAGTCGCTCGGAAACGCGACACGCGATGCCTCGACGGGCTTTGCCGGATTCGCAATGTTCAGCACAATCAGCCCGTGCGTCAGGCGGTCACTCTCGATAACGTAATGGCCCACGATGGTCGGGACGCCGCAGCCTCCGCCTGGAAACGTCCAGACCAGAGCGGCGCGCGGATGACCTTTCCCGATTCCGGTGATACGCTGCAGACCGCACGAAAACGTCTGCACCAGAATGGAGCCATCGGGAGCGAGGCGCGGCTCTTCCGGGTCAGCTTGTCCGTACAGGTCGTGGCCGGAGTCGAAGAAATAGGTCCCCAGCAGTTTCAAATCCGACAGCCGCCACACCTGGTAAGTTGTGCCGTACCCGTCGCGAACGTCCATTGCCGAGTTGGTCGAAACTACGCGATCCCGCTTTGGAAGCACAACAAGACTGTACGGAATCAGCAGCGCATGCGGAAGCGCGGGGTCCGCCGTGCTGGCGGCGCGAACGAAGTTTCCATTTGCATCCAGTTCCACCAGCGCGCCGCTGTGCAGCGCGATCGCCGGATCGGGATTGCGCGAGCGCTGAAAGCTCGAAAGCACGTGGCCATTCGGCAGCCGGAGATAGGAGTGAGGGTCAGTGTAGCCGTCCACTCCAAGGAACGTTACGGCAATTTTCGGCTTCAGCGGATCGCGGACATCAAAAAGAAATGTGCGCCCCGCGTCGTAGTCGCTCGCAAAGAACATTCCTCCGCGAGGCATCACGTATTCCGTGTGATGGACCAGCTTTGTCTGCTGGTGTGTCGGCAACGTCGCAACTAAATGCCCATAATCGGGCGATGCGGGGTCGGCGTCGATGACCGTGAGGAAATCGTTACCCTTTCCGGCAGCATCGCCCGTCCAGGCAAACAGATAATGGCGAGTGTGGGAGGTTGCGGCCGGTCCTTTTTGCGCCGAAGCTGAAAAAGGACAAGCCGCAAGACAAACCGCGATAGCCAATGCGAAGCGCATGTTGAACTCGATTCGGGGAAGGCGAACCAATTCTATGCTCTGCGACACTGTAGGCGCGATTGCATGGACAGCTAGTCCCCTCGTATCATCGCAGAAGCCAAGATTATGTCCGCTACTCATGCCGCACCGCATTTACGCGAAAAGGGCCGCATCATGTCGGCCTCGGAGATTGAGCGCACGCTCGTGCGCCTTGCCCACGAAATCATTGAAAAGAACGACGGGGCCGCCAACGTCGGCCTGGTCGGCATCCGCCGCCGGGGAGTGCCGCTGGCCGAGCGGCTGGCCGCGCTGATTTCCAAAATCGAAAAGCGGCCCATCGACACGGGCGTGCTGGACATTCGCTTCTACCGCGATGACCTTTCGACCGATGGGCCGCGTCCCACGGTGGTCCCCGGCTCGATTGGGTTCGACATTGCGGGACGCGACATTATTCTGGTGGACGATGTGCTCTACACCGGTCGCACGACGCGCGCCGCGCTGGACGCGCTGTTTGACCATGGACGCCCGCGCGGCGTGCAACTGCTGGCGCTGATCGACCGAGGGCATCGCGAGCTGCCGATTGAGGCGAGCTTTGTGGGCCGCTTGATCCAGACGACGGACTCGGAAATTGTCGAGGTCAAACTGCGGGAAATGGACAACGACGAGCAGGTCATCCTGATGGAGCGCATAGACTGAAGGAAAGAACCCAGCCCATGCCGGTAAAAAAATCTCCGCCCGCGAAATCCCCCAAAAAATCTGAGCCAACTATGTCCAATTCCGGAGTTCATCCCGGCTCGCTGATTTCCGTCACGAGTCTTTCGGTGGACGAGGTGCAGCGGATTCTGAAGCTGGCGGGCGAGCTTGAGAAAGAAGCTCCGGCGCGGCGGGTGCAGCGGCTATTTAAGCGTCGCGTTGCGCTGCTGTTTTATGAATCGAGCACGCGAACGCGGACTTCGTTTGAGCTGGCGGCGAAGGCGCTGGGCGCGGACACCACGCTGGTGAGCGATAAGTCATCGAGCATTGAAAAAGGCGAGTCGCTCAAGGACACGGGCCTGACGCTGCGCGCGCTGGGGGCCGAGTGCATCATTCTGCGGAGTCCGTATTCGGGCGCGCCTTATCTGCTGGCGCGGGCGACGGGGCTTCCGGTGCTGAACGCGGGCGACGGAATGCATGAGCATCCCTCGCAGGCGCTGCTGGATTTGAGGACGATTTTGGCGCGGCTGAAGAAGACGGGGCCGGTGGGGCCGAATACGCTGAAGGGCGTGACGGTGACGATTTGCGGAGACATCTTTCACAGCCGGGTGGCGCGATCGAACGCGCTGCTGCTGCCGCGGCTGGGCGCGCGGGTGGTGCTGTGCGGGCCTCCTCCGCTGCTGCCGGAAACGGCGGCGCGAATCGGCCCCGGCATTGAGATTGAGCGCGACTTTGACCGTGCGCTAGACCAGTCGCAGATTGTGATGATGCTGCGAATCCAAGCCGAGCGGCTGGCCGGGCTTTCGCTTGATCTTGACGAGTACAAGGCGCGCTACCAGGCGAATGCGGAGCGCATTGCGGCGCACGCGCCAAAAGCTGTGGTGATGCATCCGGGGCCGATTATTCGGGGAATGGAAATTACCAGCGAAGTTGCCGACGGGCCGCAGTCGGCCATTGAAGAACAGGTGGCGAACGGCGTGCCGGTGCGGATGGCTCTGGTGGCAAGAGCCCTCAGCGCGAAGACTAAAGACCTGGGCGGAAAGGAGCGCCGGCGATGAAACCCATTCTGATTCGCAATGGACATTTGATTGATCCGGCATCAGGCATTGACGGCCCGCGCGACCTGCTGCTGGCTGAAGGCAAAGTGGCGGCGGTGGACTTTCCGGGCAAAATTAAGCGTGGCGAGGCTGAGGTTCTGGACGCGAAGGGGCTGGTGGTGGCTCCGGGACTCGTGGATATTCACGTCCACCTGCGTGAGCCGGGGCAGGGTTACAAGGAGACGATTGCCTCAGGCACAGCGGCGGCGGCAGCGGGAGGGTTCACCTCGGTGTGCGCGATGCCGAATACTGTGCCGGTGAACGACTCGCCGGAGACGACTCGCTGGATGCTCGCGCCGGAGCGCAACGCGGCGATTCGCGTTTTTCCGATTGGCGCGGCGACGCGAGGGTCGATGGGCGAAGCGCTCACCGAATACGGCTCGCTGCGGGCCGCCGGTGCGGTTGCTGTGACGGACGACGGCAAGCCGATTTTGGGCGACCGCATTATGCGCGAGGCGCTGCTGGCCGCCGCGCGGGCGGGGCTTCCGGTAATTCAGCACGCGGAGGACACCCGGCTGACCGGCGGCTGCTCGATGAACGCGGGGCCGGTGGCGTTTCGGCTGGGGCTGCGCGGGATGACGGTCGAGGCGGAGTCGGGGCTGGTGGAGCGCGATATCCGGCTGTTGGGCGAAATTGGGGACGCGCGCGCGCATCTGCATGTGGCGCACCTCTCGACCAAAGCCGCGCTGGACGCCGTTCGCAAAGCGCGGCGCAACGGGCTGCGGGTAACGTGCGAGGTGGCTCCGCACCACTTTGTGCTGAACGACGAAGCGGTGGGCGAATACGACACACATGCGAAGATGAATCCGCCGCTGAGGGCGGAGGCGGACCGCGAAGCCATGATTGCCGGCATTCTGGATGGCTCGGTGGACGCGATTGCCACCGATCACGCTCCGCACGCCGTGCATGAAAAGCAGCAGGAGTTTGAGCGCGCGCCAAACGGCATAACGGGGCTCGAGTCCGCGCTTGGGCTGACGATTGCGGTGCTGCACGGGAAGCACAAAATGCCGCTGAACCGCGTCATCGCGCTGCTGAGCACGCAACCGGCGGCGGTGCTGGGGCTGAAGGGACGCGGCAGCCTGGCGGTTGGCGCATTCGCGGATGTGGTGGTGTTCGACCCGGCGAAAGAGTGGGTCTTTCGCGCGGCGGAGTCGAGGTCGAAGTCGCGCAACACGCCCTTCGACGGCTGGACGCTTCTGGGCAAAGTGGTGAGGACGATCAGCGAAGGTCGGGTGGTGTTCGGCGGCTGAGGCGCAGACGCGAATTCGCAAGCAAGCGCGGAAAACCTACACTCCGTTATCATGGCGACTGCATCCGTGACCTAACCGAATGAGCGTCGTCACATATCTCCGCGCCCACCAGGACTCGCTGATCTGCCTGCCTATCCTGCTGGTCTTTTTTCTCGCCCGGTGGTGGTCCTGGCATCGACTCAAACTGGATCTGGATTGGAACAAAGACAAGATCGACAACCGGCTGAGCAATTTTCTGATCGTACTTGGTCTTGGTCTTAGTTTTTATTTAGGGGCGAGCACGGATCATTCATTCTTTCTCAAGCCTCCAAAAGAAGAAACCGGCTTACTCTACGCAATCCTTTCATGGGGCTTCGTCATTCTGGGTTGCTTCCTGCGCGACTGGAGCGAATGATCCGCTTATAGTCGAGACTACCCATGAAGAATGCGGGCCGGGCCGGCGTCGGGGCTGGAGACTTTGATGCGTTTGGCGAGGCCCAAAAAGCCGAGTATGCGGATTCCCCAGTAATTGAAGTCCAGTTCGTACCAGGCCATTCCGTGGCTGGTGGAGACGGGATGTGCGTGGTGGTTGTTGTGCCAGCCTTCGCCGCCTGTGAGCAGCGCCACCCACCAGTTGTTGCGCGAGTCGTCGCGGGTGTTGAAGCGGCGCGATCCCCAGATGTGGGTGGCCGAGTTCACCAGCCAGGTAACGTGCAGACCGAGCGTGACGCGGAGGAAAATTCCCCAGAGCAGCCATGGCCATCCGCCGATGAGGAACAGCGCGACGCCGAGGGCGGTGACGGGGATCCAGTGGTAATAGCTGAGCCAGCGATAGAAGCGGTCGCGCGTAAGGTCGGGGGCGTAGCGTTTGAGCAGGGTGTTGCGGTTGCGGAGCGTGCCTTGCAGCAGCCATCCCATGTGTGACCACCACTTGCCGTCGCGGGGGGAGTGCGGGTCTCCGGCGCGGTCGGTGAGTTGATGATGCAGCCGGTGGACGGCGACCCAGTAGATGGGGCCTCCTTGCAGGGCGAGCGTGGCGCAGAGGGCCATGGCGTACTCAACCCAGCGGGGTGTGACGAATCCGCGATGGGTGAGCTGGCGATGGTAGCTCATGGCGATGCCGACGTTCTGGCCGAGCACCCACAGGACCGCCGCCATGGCGAGCGCGGACCAGGTGAAGAAGAAAAACGCCGCGATGGCCCCGATGTGAAAGACGGCGAGCGCGATGGCGAGGATCCAGTTGAAGTGCTTCGAGCGGCCCTGGACGAGGGCCTGCGAGTCGGCCTGAAGAGTCTCGTCCGGGAGCGAGGCGGCGGGTGCTTCGGTCAGAGGGGACATCGTACCTTCAACTTAGCGAATTTTGCCGCCAGGCGACTGTAAGGATTGGGTAATAATCCGCGGCTCCTACCACTGCACTCCCGGGTAGAGGCTGGGGATGCGGTGGGCCCGGTAGAGGTTCGCGCCCGATTCCATCAGCGTCCAGATGGGTTGGGAGGGGTTGGTCGTCGTCACCTCATCGACTTCGGAGCTATTGGGCAGCGCGCAGAGGTCGTATTCGAGATCGCCGTTGGCGAGTGCGGTACCGGAGCCTCCCCAGATTGAGAACTTCGATGCCGGAGGGGTGGCGCGAAAGGTGATGGTCGCGGTCTTCGTCGCCTCGTCAATGGCCATGATCGGCGAGGTGGTGTAGCAGGCCGCGCCCGACGTGGTGCAGGTGCCGGAAGAGGTGATGCGGCCAAAGCCGTTGTCCATCATGGCCATGGAGAACTGTCCGGCGGTCGGGCTTCCGGGCAGGAATCGCGGATCATGCTGGCCGTAGAACCAATCCTGGGGCGGGGTGCCGCCCTGCAGGGTGAAGTCGCCCTCGTTGCCCAGCCGCCACAGAATGTCGCCCGAGCCTTTGCCGTTCTCGTAATCAATTTTGATGATCCAGGCTTGGTGGCGCATGGAAACCAGCAGGTTTCCGTCATCGGGCGAATAGACGACGGCGTTGGTGTGGGTCCAGTCGGGGAAGCCGATGGGATGGCGGTTCACGTCTAGATGGTCGAACTCGCTCCAGACCCAACTTACGTTGAAGTCGGGGTCGAGATCGATCAGGACATCGCCGAGCACGTTGACGGTGCCGGACTGGCCAGTCAGATTCGAGTAGGGCTTCAGCATGCTGGCGATCACGATGATGTGCCCGTTCGGCAGCATGGTGAGGTCGTGATGAAAACCGCTAAGTTTGATGTTGCTGTATCCGGAAGACGCCAGCTTCGCATTCAATTGATCCATCGAAAGCTGGGCCACCGGGTCGCCGGCGAGGTCGATTTCGCGAATCAGGTCCACGCTTTCGTCGGCGGGCGTCAGCTTTACTCCCTGGTTTGGCAGCACAAACTGCGAGGCGAAGGAAATGACCATCAGCATGTTTCCGTTGGGAAGCAGCTTGATGGGCTGGATGATGGTGTTGGGCGTGGGCCGGTCCGGAAAGTTGTAGCCCCAGATGATGTTGCCGGAGAGGTCCACTGCATAGGCTTCGAGGTAGTCCTTGCTGGTTTGGCTGGCGGTGGCGTTCAGTAGCTCGATTCCGGGTTGAGGCGTCTGGCCGGGGCTCGTGGTGGCGGTCAGGGTGGGGAGCATCTCCGCCGGGAAACTACCCGTCGTGAAGGTGTGGTCCTGATCGTTCACGACAGTGCCGTCGCTTTCCGTGACGACCGCGCGCATGTGGTAGGCCGTGTTCTGTTTCATGCCGGCGACGAGAATGGACACCGGACCTCCGTTCACCGGAGTCACAGACCCGGTGCTGTGGCCGTAGCTGGTGTCGGTGCCGAGCTCGACGTGGACTAGGCCCTGCACGGATGGCTGGTAATCATAGCGTGCCACCAGCGGGTTGCCGGTTTCTGTGACGAGCGACTCGCCGCCGGATAGCTGCACGCCGGTTCCGGAGAGCTTCACGGTCTGGGTCGTTGCGCTGCTGCCGTTGCCGGTGAGGGTGATGGTCAGTGAGCCGCTGACCGAGTCGGAGGTGGTTGGCGCGAAGCTCACCGCCATAGAACAGCTTCCGCCGGGGGCCAGGGACGCTCCGCAGGAGAGGTTGGGCTGGAGCTTCATGCTCGCGTCTCCCTGCAACTGGCTATTCAGCGTGGCCGCGTCGATCCCGCTGTTTGTAACGGTGAAGACGTCGCGGGTAGAGGTCTGCGAAACCACGACCTTGCCGAAGTCGAATGAGCTATTGCTGGTTTTCGACGATGAGTTGGTTGTTCCGCAGCCCGACAGCGCGAGGCCGATCGAAATAGCCAGCGCCGAGTGGAAAAAGACTTTCTTATGTACCGTCACCTTGCTCCCGCGGGCTATGGGTTCAATTAGCGTGTTGCCCTGCCCGATCTTTGGATGCGGAGACCCCGCCCCCGCTCTGTATGGAAACGAACTTCCGGCCTCGAAGTTGCTTCGGACAACTCGCATGAACGAGTTGCTTTAAAATAGACGAGCAACTACTGCAAAAAGGCCACTCATGTCCACGCAAATCGAAAGCACCCTTACGCAAAAGATTGAATCCGCCGCGCAGGCCGCCGGAATGGTGGTCCTTTCGGCCGAACCGGGCGCCGACACTACCGGGCACCCCACGGCCAAATTTCGCCTTGGGCTGGCGCAAAGCCAGGACAAGGAACGCGGCCTGAACCTCGAGTTGAGCGAAGCCTTCGACTTCCATAAGCCGGACCTGCTGCCCGAGATGACCTCACACCTCAAGGAGGAGGCACGGCGGCTTCGGACCCCCCGTCCAGACGTGTATGTAACGCTGGCCGGTCTGCCCATTCGCTTCAGCGGCTTCCGCTGGCCGTTTCACCGCTCAACCTCGGGAGCCGATTCCTATGTGGTCCATGGGACCGTGCATCTGGAAGACGGGCAGGAGTCGCCGCTGCACGCTTTGATTTCGGCCAGCATGACCGTCACGTTCGCCGAGATTGTTCCCGCGCCCGAGCAGCCGTACGCCGAGACGTTTATCTATAACGCGGTGCGGAAGACCCTGGACCAGGGCCAGCTTGAGTTGCTGAAGAGCGGCAACCGGCAGCCCGTTCCTGTGACCACCCGCTACTACTCGCGCTGGCAGAAGAAGTTCTTCTTTACGGACACGACGGACGCCAGCCGCCAGGAATATCTGGCGATGAAGGTCTACTGGCTCTCTGGCGTTCTGGGCGGCAACGGATCAGTGTGGATCGCCGATCCTCGCGACGCGCAGTATCTGAATACCGGCGAAAAAGATCTGCTGGCAATGGCGGGCGATCTGGCAAAGCAGGGGCTGCTGGCGCTGGAAGGAGACGGAGCGGCGGCGACTCCGGCGCTCATGGCGCGCGCCGAGCAGTACCACGACAAAATGGAAAAGGCGCTGGCCGCCACCAAGCCCACCTTCAATGAGGAAATGCGGCACGGCCACACGAATATGTAGGACTGGGCGGGTGCGGGAATTCAATTCGATTTTGGGCTGATGACCGTTACCCTGATCGGGCTTTGGAATGTGTAAGGCGATCCAGGGGCGGGCGTGATTCCGGAACCTGTCACCGAATAGACCAACAACTGCTGCCCCAGCGTGGCGTACAGATGATCATCTGAATCCCATGCCACATTGAGAAAGCCTGAGCCTGTACAGCCATCTGTTGCGGCAGGCGGGAACTGGCAGCTTCCCTCGGTGTTGCTGATCGTCGCGATGGGCGTCAGAGTTTCGCCCGCGGCATCCCACGAAAATACCTCAAAAGCCATGTAGCTGCTGAGAGCAAAATAGCGGTTGTCCGGCGAGAAACTCAGGCGGATATAGCTGTCCTGGCTGTCATCGGGAATATCGGGCGTAACCATGTTCCGCCAGGTGCTTGTGGTCGTCAGATTGCCCGCACCGTCAATCGTGTATACGGCCAGTTGCCAAGGGCCATTGGCCTCGTTGTATAGCCCCTGACCGGTCGGGTGTTGCTGCACGGCAAGGATGAAGTGACCTGATCCGTCCGCCGCAGCGCCCGTCACATCGTAGAACTCCCCGGAAGGAGCGATTGGAAACGGCCCCGACCCGAACGGGGTCAACGCTCCATTGCCGCTTCGCTGAAATTCCGAGATGAGAACGCCTCCGCGGATAGAGCCATCGGCAGTGATGGCAAAACGGTCGTTGGAAGCGAAGGCAAGCACGCCCCCATCGTAGGCCATTGAGTTTGGGGTTTGGTTAACCGGCGTGAGTTGACCGTTACTCGCATTGAAGCTGTAGGAGGCGAAATACGAATCGTCACCGGGCGGATCGTAGTTGAAGCTGTAGAGATTCTCGTCTTGCGGATCGAGAAACAGAGTGCGGGGCCCGATGAGGGGAAGGCCGTTATCCTCCTGCCCGGCAATCAGCGAGTTCTCGACGCTCAAGCAGCCGTCGGAGTGCAGCAGGAAAGAATAGATTTTGTAACCGTCGTCGCCGAAAACGAGCGATCCGGTACCAATGTCGGGGGTCCCCGGCAGCGTCATCGGCGACTCCGGAACCGGTGCCAGAGATCCGTCTGAAGCGGCGAAAAATGCATTGACCTGGTACGGCTCGCCCACTGCGCTTTTTGTCGATACATAAACGAATGTCGATCCGCCCGCGAAAGGGCTGGCTGCGCAAGTAGAAGAGGTGACTGATGGCCCCGGGCCCACCTGGCCGGATTTTCCGGGTCCGGGCATGACCCTACAGGACGTCACCACGCACACGGCGACAGCGGAAACGAGCAGGAAAAGCAGTCGGGATGCGGGTTTGAGCACCTTAGCGTTCCTTGTTGTGCGCAGAACGTTAGATGAAGGTTTGTTTCCTGTGGAGTGGCCTGCTATGTGGGAATCAGGATCCCCGGGTTTTCCCGAATGGATGCGGGTTTGCTGATTTTTGTGAGGGGCGGGTTGACGCCGCACGCGAGCGGGTCTACTCTGAGCGCATCCTGAACCCAGCGGTTTGGGAGGGAGCGCAGTTACGAGCGAAGTCGGGGCCATTTTTAACTCGTGCCTGAACGGTAATTCGCAGCCGGTTCCGGTTTTGACCGGGAACAGGCCCTCCGGTGCCAGCGCTCTTCAACTCACAAGCCACGTCCGCAGTCATTCAGAAAACCTTCCTGGGCCAGGTCGCTTCCCCGCGCCGCGCTGGCCAGCCTGCGTCTTCTGGTCTCTCAAGGCATCTAAAACAGGTAGCCTTTTCTCGGGCTGCCACGGAGGTATTCACCTAGCTTGAGTACAAAAGCGCTCGACATCACGCCAAATCTTGAGCCCCTGTTCGGGACCCGCGATGAAAATTTGAGGCTCATGGAAGACATGCTCCATGTGCGCATCGAGATGAAGCAGGACGCCGTGGA
>JAICYR010000167.1 GCA_025934135.1 Acidobacteriaceae bacterium
CATGCGCCAAACTTGGCGCTCTTAAACTTAATGCGCTATTGCCCACGCGCTGCCCTTGCGCGGATTCCGACTTCCCCGCTGCTTGCAAAGTGCTGTTCGCGAGAGGCTGACGCAGGCCCTAACCGATCAATCCTTCCCCTCGCGTCCGGACATAGGTCCACGGACAGAGGTGGACTGCGCAAGGACTTTAGAATACGGGAATTTAGGGGCGGAAGTCAACGAGCCCGCTATTTCGTCTCGCCCCCCGGGACCATCTTCTCCAGTTGCGCGATCTGCTGCTTAATCAGCTCCGTGCTCGGGCCCGGCTTCATGTAGGTCAGGCTGTTCTTCAGGTGCGCTAGGGCCTCGGCGTACTCGCCCTTGTTGGCCAGAATCACCGCCAGCAACTGCTCCGTATTCGGCGCCAGATGCTGAGGGTCCATCGCAAGCGATTTCCGCGCACTGGCTTCGGCCACATCCGATTTGCCGAGGTTGTAGTTCCCGACTGCGTCGAAGTACCAGAGCTGCGGCGTGCCAACCGGATCAAGCTTCAGCGCGGTCGAAGTGGCGTTCACCACCTCCTGCCACTTCTTCTGGAGACCCGTGAGTTCGGCGATATGCTCATAAGGAGAAACGAATTTCGGATCGGCGGCAACGGCCTTCTGGAATGACCCGAGCGCCTCCGGCTCGTTCTTCATCTGCTGCAGCTTGCCCAACTGGTACCACGCTTCGGCGAACTGCGGATCGGCTTTCACCGCCTTTTCCAAATTGTGCTCCGCACCGCTCCGATCGTTCCTGAGCCAATCCGACCGCGCCTTGTCGTAATTCTTCATCGCGTCCTTGGAGGCGGAAGCCGTCGCCGTCCCGGCCGCGCCCGGGGCCGGATGCAGCACAATGGTCCCCAGATACGGATTGTCCATAATCGACAGATTCGCGATGTGCAGCTTGCTCGACTGGAAGCCCGGGACCGAGGCCTCAACGTCGCAGCCAATCAGTTGCGATGCGGACGCCTGCTGCGGACTGGACTTGGTGGGCACCACTTCCGAGGACTTGCCGCTGTCCTGGATCACGAAGCCGCCCTTGGCGTCGGCCTCGGTCCGATAGCGAACCACGCCGTTGCAGGTCACGACCACGGGAATCGGGTCCCAGGGAAAGGCCGCATCCTCCATCTTTACCTTTCCGGTGAAATGCATACTGCCGTGCTGGTGCTCGGCCATATTGTCATAATTGGAGTACTTCCCAACTCCGCTGGCCGCCTCCGGGTTAGTTCCGGTGCTTGTCGCGGCCCCCGCCGTGCCGCCCTTCTGTCCATACGCCTGCGCGGCAACAAAAAGCCCGGCCAGGGCAACAGCGGAAATCCACATCCTGTATCTCATCGGTGACCTCGTGAGTTCACCTAATTATTATCCAGCGGCTAGTCCTTTGAAAGGGGGGCTTGAACTTGCATTCAGAACTTATCCGTAAATAGGTATTGGTCTGCCCCCACATCAGTGCGGCGGCCTCAATTTTCTCGAAGCTGAACCAGCAGCTTGCGATCCGACACAGTCCACGACTTGATTTGCGCCATCCTGAGCTGCTTCTTCGCGCAGTTTTGCTCCCCAACAACAAGATAATCGAAGGCGGAGCCAAGACCAACACTATTTACGGATAAGCTCTTGCTTCAATTACGTCGCCCTCCCCGTCTGGCTTCATCCGCATCTTCCGCCAGATCGTGCAACAGCGCGAAGAACGCCCCGGACTGGCCTTTGAAGAGTCCCATCGAGGTGAGGAAGTTCGCCACAGCCATTGCCGCGCCCCGCGTTTCTGTGGGCCGGATGACCGAGCAGCGAGGGAGTTTGCGGCTCAGAAATGGGCATGGCTCCGGCATGATGAGGTTCGTCTGGAAGGTCTCACCACCGAACGGTGAAGAATTCAGGTCCGGAAACGTCACCGACACTTTTGTGACTGGATCGACCGCCGTGAGGGGAGGCGCATTGCCGGCCTTGTCCTGCCATGTCTGGAAGTGCATAGTTTCGGTTGGGCCAATACTGATCAGGATCCGCAAAACCTCCACGCTCGTGGCCCGCTGGGCCATCGCGGGATAGAGGCTGTTGCCGCCTTGTTCGATCGTCGGCATGTGGAAACCGGCGGTATTCGCGATCGCCTGAAGGAAGTTCGGGTCATTGGTATCGGCGTCCGTCCTGGGAATGGCCGTATGCTCCCCAACCGCTAACGTTGGTATCGCTTGCGGGAAGGTGAACTTCGGATCGAGGTCCGGGTTGCGATCGCCGATCCGGTAGCGGGTCCACCAACTGGTGTCGAGCGTAAGTTGCATCAGGTTGGTGAGCCGCAATTTTCCGCTGGAGCCGGTCGCCTTGCTGCCCGGCAGGGTCCGAAATCGTTCGAGGCTTACCGTGTCTGCGCCCTTCGAGGCCAGATACGCATTGAGGAAGTTCTGGTGAGTGAATTCATCGTCAGTGTTGTCATGAATATACTGGGCCATGTCGCTGTCCAGCTTCGCAAGGGCATCGGTGTAGGCCGCATTCCCGCTTCCACTTTGTTCTTCACCGTCCTGCACGCCGGCTAGTTCGTTGTATTGCACCCAGAAGTCCGTCTCGAGGATTTCTACCGCCGCTGCGAACCTTAGCAGGGCTGCATCTCCTCGAGTAAGTCGGCCGCCGCGCTCTTCCGGTCCCTCTTGCGCAAGTGCGGCTGTGCCATTGGCCAGGAGACCGACGCCAGTGCTTGCGATCGTTGCTGCGGTCAGTCCGTTCTTTAGGAACGAACGACGATTGATTGCGCTTTTCGTACTGCTCCACATATCTGTCATAGAGCCTCCTTGTTCTTCTGAACTTGAGCCTGTCAGGAGGGCGTTTTGTCAGCAGGTGGTCAGCGGAAGGTCACAAGGTTGTCATTCAATTGTTGAGCGCTATATGGTCAACAAAAAACTGGAAATCATTTCCCCTTCTGGAACTGGGCTAGTCACAAATCTCCCGCGGAATGCATTTTATTTTCACCAGCTTGGTAGAATAGAAATAGGGAAGAAGAACCCAAAGGAACCGCCGAACTGCGGTTCCTTTTTTTTGCACTGCAAAAGGAGGTGCTTTCTGCCGGATGGAAATGGGAACCCGCCCTGCTGAACCCCAATTATTTTCTAAGAAAACCGAGCAGAATCAATGAAGTACAGCGCCCCTACTTTTCAGAACAACTAATGAAATCAATGAACTACAGCAAACGAGGTTTTCAGAAACCCTAATAGATTGAATGAACTACAGCATTTCGGGAGGGAGAATTTAGCGGCAAATTCTTGTCCCTGAGCCTGGTCCCTTGTCTACAGCTTGATGTGCTTCCGGATCCAGTTCTGGCAAGGCTTCTCGGAGTAGTACGTCACCAGCATTGCGGCGCCGATGAGGATGCTGTAGCTCAGCCACGGATCGTACCGCGTGAGGTGCAAACGGGCGACCACGTGATACTTGTGGAGCAGGTTCCACATGTTGAAGTGCAGGATGTAGAGCGAATAGCTCGATTGACCAACAATCGCGAACGGTGCGAACCCAAAGAAGCGGGCGAGCAGGTTGTGTCCCGCCAGCCCCAGAATGGCCAGCGCGAACAGCGGCATCATCAGACCGTCGTGCATCATGGGATACGGCATCTTGTCGCCGTAATAAAGGATGGCGTAGATGCCGCACATGCCGAGCGCACCGAAGAGCAGCCGCCTGCGGGCGGCCCTCGGGATCAGGGCGTCCAGATCGGCCAGCGCGATCCCGAACAGGAACGCCGGAATATGCGGCGGCGGCGTGAACTTGAGCGCCCGAATCCAAAAGCCCTCGGTGTAGCGGTCGGCGTGGACCACTCCGTCCGGATGCAGCCACATATAGAGGCTGGGGCAAACCATGCCTAGCGCCCAAAGCCCCAGCAGCAGCGCCACCAGCGGCCACAGCCGCTTGGGCCGCTTCCAGACCACGACGAAGGGAAAGATCATGTAGAAGAACGCCTCGGTACACATGGTCCAAGCGGGCGTGTTCCAGAAGGTCGAAAGCCACGGATGCCAGCCCTGCAACAGCAGCGGAGTCAGCACCACTCCCCAGGCGAACTGGGCGTGGCTGCGGACGTGCCACTCGTCAACCAACATGCCAAGCGAGATGGCCAGCGCCAGCAGGTAGACCGGATACAGCCGCGAGAAGCGCGCGATCCAGAAGCTGCCGGACTTAAGCTGCCCTTTCCGCGCCCGGTCCGTGTAGTTGTAGGCCAGGATGTAGCCGGACAGCAGCAGGAAGAAGCTGACCGAGGTAAAGCCGTTATCAATGATGGGCGCAAACGGCCCGAACCACTTTGGATTGGAGAAATGGAAGAAGACGATGTTCAGCGCGGCGAAGCAGCGGAGGCCGGTGAGGGCCGGCAGCGTCTCCTTCCTCATGGGCTTTGGCGGTGCGGGCGCAGCCTGCGGCAGCGCGGCCGTTTCGACATGGGAGCTGGCGCTCAGAGTGGATGTTCCTATGACTGCGACTCAGGCCGTGACCAGCGAGCCGACCTTTTCCCCGGAGATGACGCGCCGTATATTCCCGGGCCGGTTCATGTTGAAGATCACCATCGGCAGGTTGTTGTCCTTGCACAGGCTTACCGCCGTGGTGTCCATCACTTTCAACCCCAGCCGCAGGATTTCCATGTAGGTGATCTGGTCGAATTTCACGGCGTTCTTTTCGATGACCGGGTCGGCATCATAGATGCCCTCGACCTTGGTGGCCTTGAGCAGCACGTCGGCCTTGATCTCCATGGCGCGGAGCGAGGCCGCAGTATCGGTCGAAAAGTACGGGTTTCCAGTCCCGGCCGCGAAGATCACGATCCTGCCCTTTTCAAGGTGTCGGATGGCGCGGCGGCGAATGTAGGGTTCGGCAACCTGGTTCATTTCAATGGCCGACATTACCCGACAATGAAGCCCCTTCTTTTCAATCGCGTCCTGGACGGCAAGCGCGTTGATGACCGTCGCCAGCATTCCCATGTTGTCGGCGGAGACGCGGTCCATGGCACGCGCCTGCTCCTCGACGCCCCGGAAAAAGTTGCCTCCGCCAACGACAATGGCCACTTCGACGCCCATCTCGCTGACTTCCGCAATCTCACCCGCGATCTCATGCACGCGGGCCACCTCCACGCCGAACCCGCGACCCGCGGCCAACGCTTCTCCAGAGAGCTTGAGTACGACGCGCTTATACATGCCAACTGAAGTATCTCATGGAGAACCGCCCATCCCAGCGCCCGATCCATCTGCCGCCCACTGCCTGCAATTTCAGGGCTTTGCAGTTCAGCGATTGCGCCGCCCACTGCCAAAATACAACTCGGCCATAATGCGCGGGCGTCTATATCGATAGCTAATAGGATGGTTCCCCAATGCGAGTAGGAATAGTAGCCGCCCCGTTTATCCCTGTCCCGCCGCGACATTATGGCGGGACAGAATTGTTCGTTGCCCATCTCGCTGAGGGACTGTCCCGCCGCGGTATCGATGTAGTCGTTTACTCCAATGGCGAATCCACCGTTGGCACGGAAAACCGCTACCTCTACGGAAAGATGGAATGGCCCGTCGACGACGTTCAGTCCCAGATTAAGGACGCGAACCACACCGCGTGGGCCGTTCGCGACGCCGCTTCATGTTGCGACATCATCCACCTCAACAATGCCACTGGAATCACCTATTCCCGGTTTGTGGATGCGCCATTCGTCTATACCGTCCACCATCCGAAGGTCCAATCCCTAAGCGATTTCTACCGGTTCTACCCGGAAGTCTCGTATGTGACGATCAGCGATGCCCAGCGGGACTTGGAAAGCATGTCGCGCATGCAAACCATCCATCACGGCCTCGCAGTGGAGCGCTACAAGCCCATCGATGAGAAGCAGCCGTACCTCGCCTTCATCGGACGAATCGCGCCCATCAAGGGCGTACATCTGGCGATTGAAGTCGCAAAGCGGGCGGGGATTCCGCTCAAGATAGCGGGAGAAGTGCAACCCATCTTCCAGGACTACTTCGATGCCAGGATCAAGCCGCAAATCGACGGCAAATTCATCCAATACCTCGGACCCGCGGACCTCGCCGCTAAGAACGAGCTGCTGGGCAATGCCATGGCGATGCTCTTTCCCATTCAGTGGAACGAGCCTTTCGGGCTTGTCATGATCGAATCCATGGCGTGCGGCACCCCTGTCGTCGCGCTCGAAGGCGGCTCCGTTCGCGAAATCGTGAAGAACGGCGTGTCAGGATGGGTCTGCACCAGCATCGATCAAATGGTGGAGTCGGTGCAGACGCTCCACCTGCGCTCTCACACAGTCCGCCGATATGCCGAGGCCAATTTTTCGCTCGCTCCCATGGTTGAGCGCTACATCGCGCTCTACGATACGCTGCTTCGTCCCACCCTGCCCATTGTGAAGCAGATTCCTCTTGACAGTGAAATTTCTGGCACCCAAGTCTCGGCGGCAGCATGAAGGGTACAACGAACCGGACCGCGGCCATTCCCGACGAAGATCTCTTCTATGAAGGCATGCGCCTGGAACCAGCCGATTGCCCGCCCGAGCCAAAAATAGCCTACCAGTCGCAGATTCCTCATAAAACCGACGACCTGACGCTCATCGACGGCCGCACGTTTCTGGCCAGCAACGTATCGGGAAACATCTGCCCGCCCGGCGCACCCGACGTGGGCTTCTTCAGCCACGACACCCGGTTTCTGAGTCAGCTTGAGCTGCAAGTTGGAGGTCAGGCCACGATCCTACTTTCCTCTTCATCCGAGCGCACCTATGCTTCGCAGATCGAGATGACGATGAAGATGATCTCGGAAGAAAACAATCTGGACATTCCGGAAAACACCATCCATCTGCGCCGCGAGCAGGTGCTGGCCGGCAATGCCCTCTTCGATTCTCTTCGTTTTGAGAACTTCACCGACCGCGAGCAGCAACTAAAAATCGAGTTGACGCTCGATGCCGACTTCATGGACATCTTTCAGGTGCGCGGAATGATCCGCGGCCGATGCGGCCAGTATTTCAAGCCACTCATAAAGCCTGACTCCATGATCTTTCTCTACCGGGGCCTCGACAACATGGAACTTACGACCACGGTGGAGTTCGCTCCGGAGCCGGCTTCGATCCAGGACCATACGGTGCAATGGGACGTGCGGCTTCCTCCTCTTACGCGCAGCGAGCTTCTCGTGCGCATCACCCCGCGAACGCGAGATCTCTCCACCGCGCCCCGGAAGGACACCGGCGA
>JAICYR010000241.1 GCA_025934135.1 Acidobacteriaceae bacterium
TCGCTCGGCGGGCCTCGCACGCGACGCGGTGCAGCTGTGCGGCAATCTGGCCGACACCAATTGGGCGCTTGGCGAGCTCGATGCGGCGGCCACGGGATTTCGCGAGGCCATCGCGCTGATGCGTGGCTCGAACATGGGAACCAGGCTGGTGCTCGGCGTGAATCTCACCAATCTGGCCGGCGTACTCATCGAGCGCGGCGACTTCGAGGAGGCATTGATTGCAGCGCGCGAAGGCCTCGAGTTGCGGCAGGCGTCGGGTTACGCCTGGGGCGCGCTCGACCATCTCGCGCTCAGGGCCGCGCTCATCGGTCGATCGGTGGATGCAGCGCGCCTCGCCGGGTACGTCGATGGCGTCTTTGCCGCAAGGGGAGTCGTGCGCCAGGCGAACGAAGCGAGGGCGCGAGCGTCCCTCGATCGCGTGCTGACCGACGAGCTCGGCGCCGATGACCGGGCGCGATTGATGAGCGAGGGCGCAACGATGAGCGAGAACGACGCCTGCAAATTGGCGCTGACGAGCTGAGCGTCAACAGATGAGAACGGCGTCCCGTACTTTTGCCGGGTAGGAAGCGGACGAGAAAAAAGCCGCGCGAGGCGGCTTTGGAAAGGATTGGTGGAGTGGCGAGAATCGCGCGGTATGCCGGCGCGCCCTGCCGACCCAGTTATCCGTTGCAATGCATTCGTCTACGTGCCAAGCGCGGTCAGCGTCACCTTGTTTCCGCGATAGGAGATCCGAAACCTCTGGCCGCTTGCGGTCACCGTGCTGCCCTCGGGAAGGTTGGCAAACGTCCCCACGACCTTCTTCCCGCTCATGATCGTCAGCACTGCGCCGGGCGTCGGGGCACCTTCAATGTCCAGGAACAGCGCGCCATCCAGGATGAGGTTGCCCGTCGTGACAACCTCCGTGTAATCGGCATTGCTGCGGATCGTGCTTTCGAACCCGGCCTTGTGCCCGATATGAACGGGCGAGCCGACGCTGAGCACGTTTCCTGGCGGCACGCTGACTTCAGCGGGTGATGAAGGGCTGGCGAGGAAGGCTGACTCGTCGGGCGAGAGCCCTGGCCACAATAGGCCGGTCACGACGTTGACGCTTCCCGCGATGTTCCCGCTACCGCCAAGCGTGCCGCCGTTCACCACGACGTCGCCTGCCTGCGAGCCGTCGATCGACACCTTGCCGCCGTTGACGTTGGTCCCGCCCGTATAGGTGTTATTGCCGGTGAGGAACAACGTGGCGGCGCCGGACTTGGTGAGAGAAGCCGTGTAGAGACCGTTGTCGATCTTGTTCTGAATGGAGGCCGCTCTCCTGTCCATCCATTCCTTGCGCCACTGGTTCGCGCTCGCCTGGTCAATGGTCTGGTAGGCCAAGGCTGCTTGAGCGTATGCCTGCCAGGCAGGGATGGTGGCCCAGTTGGCCGGCGCGGAGTTGGCCGGCTGAGGAACTCCCACATAATCCTCTATGCCCAGGAGCGCATATCCATCCTCGTTCAGGTTGAACGGGCCGGCGGCTGCAATGCCCTGTTCGCTGTACGAGTTCAGCCATGCCAAGTCTTCGCTTTCCCTGGCCTTGGTCGCGATCTCGCCGATATCGTTCGACCAGACGTCCACGGGCGCTTTGTCCGCGCTGTAATCGACGGGGCCGAGGAACTGGCCGGGGCCGTACACGGCCTTGCCAATATCGGGATACCCCCACCCGTAGCGTTCGTCCGGCTGGCCGTCAGGAGCGGTCCAGAGGTCAAGGAACGTTACGCCGTCGGATTTCTTGTTTTGCGCCGTGGTGAGCAGCACATCGCGGACCTGCATGGCGTTCAGGTTCGGATACCGGGAAAGCAGAAGCGCCAGCGCACCCGTTATATGGGGCGACGACCCCGATGTGCCTCCTGCAGAGCCATAGGTGTTGTTCAAGCCCGTTGAAGCATCGCCGTTAGGGGCGGCCATATACCACCATTTGGCGTATGGGCCGGCCTCGTTTTCTCGAGTGTTGAGGATGTATTCGCTGCCTGACTGAGCCAGCCCGCCGGCGGCTATCCAGTGTTCTTCCGCGTCGGGATGGAAGTACGGATAGAACGCCATGTTGTTCGGGTTCTCCTGGTCCGAGTTCGCGGCAGATCTTACGTGCACGACGCTGGTGTCCTTCACGGCGTCGTACATGGCGTCCTCAAAGGTCAGTCCTGGGTGGTTCGGATCGTATTGCTTGCCGCCTGGCCCATAGGATTTCTTGAAATAGAAATAGATATATTCCTCATCGGCCAATGTCCGCTGATACCACTGCGTCGAAAGACTTCCGCCGTCTCTGCCGACCGATTTGGGACCGGTTTTCGGCACGGTCAAGCAAATCTGACCCCAACTGCTATTGATGATCTGGGCGCCAGCATCGACCAGGGCTTTATAGCCCGTGTACACAAACGTGTAATCGTGGTAGGGGCCGTGGCTGTTTTCGTCGCTTGCTCCGGTATTGCCTAGAACGATGGTCGATGCAAAGGCGAAGCCCTGCATGTTCAAAGGATTCGGGTTACCGTCGCGGTTAGCCCCCATGATTCCGACCATGTTGGTGCCATGACTGGCGTTCCAGGGGTTTGCGTCACCAGAATCGAATTCGCCAGTCATGAAAAAGGACTGGCCCGCGGTAAACGGGTTCGCCGGCCGTGTATCCCGGTACCGGAAACCGGACGTGCCGTATATGCCCTGCTGTACGACCGGGATGAAGCGTCCGTGCGGGAACAGGGACGGGCTCAGGGCCTGAAACTCCTGATGTTCGGCCTGAACGCCGGAATCCATTATGCCCACGGTGACGCCTTGCCCGTAATATCCCAAGGCATAGGCGGTCGATGCCTGTTGTGCCGTCAGCCCCCAAACGCGCAGGTATTCCGCTGTCTGCCAACTGGCCTCCGCGGCGGCAATGTCGGCCGGAGATGTCGCGACACGGCCCGGATCCGTCGGATAAGACCACTGGTTCGCCACGGCGCTGGGCGCGTAGAGTGCGGCCCACAACGCAGTCAGGGCAAAGGCAGGGACCGCTTCGTTCCACCGGTTGCGGTTATTGTGGCGCTTCGCTTTGGATGACATTCGACTCTCCACGTCCATGCTTGAATGCAGGAGCGTCGACTCTATGTCGAAACAACATGGCGTCACAGTCGGGTGCGCGTGGCAATTTGCAGGATCTTGCGTATTCTTCTCAATTCCTGCGCTGTTCCGACGAGCGGCGGCGGGAACAAAGCGAGCCTCGTCGCCGCGTTGAGGAAGGGACCCTACAAAAACACCGTCATGCGATGTTTCGCTGCGACGCATAAAGAAAAACGGCCGCTCGTGGCGGCCGTCATTCTTGGTGATGGTGGACGTGGCGAGAATCGAACTCGCGCATTGATTCATATTAAAAATCAAAATGGTGCACGACCGTACCAGCGTGGTTACCCTCCTCCTTACCCGCACCGAGCGTTGGCGGCGCTCTTGGAGGTCATAGTACCTATCTCGGGGGCCGCGCCCCGCGAACGGAAGGAGGCCGTAATCTGAAATGGGCCAACGTGAAGATCGGCAGCTCGAGACCGCCATGGGAGGATTGTTTGCCCTTCGTGGTCGTGGATTTTGGACTTGAAAGCCACCTCTCTGGAACTCGCGGATCAGCAGCGCGAAGCGATCCCCGTCCGCTTTTATGCTGCTGTGCCATCAGCGGAGGGAGGCGCCTTCCCCGCTCGAGCAGATAACGCCCAAGCTCGCAGAGGCGAACGCAGGTTGGGACGAGCACCGCCGGACCGGACCGGCGGATCGCGCCACTTGCCTTGGGTGACTTAGCAAAACGACCGCCTGTAGCCAGCCCGCGGGTTCTGTAATCGGCATATCTCCCAGACGCGAGGGTCAACAGCGACAGCGCA